>NZ_JBSFYC010000002.1:0-332168 GCF_053595675.1 Streptomyces sp. NPDC002446
GGTAGATGTCCTGGTACTTCTTCGGGGGGTTCTCCGCGTACGCGATCGAGCCGTCCGGGCGGTGGTGGAACCACTGCGGGTGCAGGGTGACCCACCCCGGTGCGAGACCGGGGACGACGTCTCTGGCCGGAGCGTCAGCTGTGGGTCAGGGTGCGGTCGAGCAGGGGGAGCAGACGGTCCCAGTGGCGCTGCAGCCCGGCGGCGTTGAAGGCGTCGGTGTCGGACATGGTGAAGCCGTGCACGGTGCCGGGGTAGATCTCGGAGGTGTGGTCGACACCTGCGGTGTCCAGGGCCTGGTTGAGCTCGCTGAGGGCCTCGGGCGTCATATCGGTTGCGGCGTGGCCGAGGTGGACCCGGGCGGTGAGCTGGGAGAGAAGGCGGTGCAGGCTGTCGGGCCCGCCGGCGCTCACGGGGCCGTGGAATCCGGCGACGGCGGCCACCTGGCCGGGGTGGGCCGCGGCGGTCTGCATGGCCAGGAGGCCGCCTATGCAGTAGCCGGTCACCGCGACCGGTCCGGCGTCGACCTCGGGCTGGGCGGTGAGGAACCCGAGGTAGGCGTCGGCGTCGCTCAGGACACGTTCGGCGGTGTGCGCCTCGATCAAGGGCATCAGCTGCGCGACGAGCGCGGGCCGGACGTCTTCTCCGATGTGCTCGGGAAGTTCGATCACCGGTGTCGGGCCATGCCGGTAGAAGAAATTGGGGACGAGCACGTAGTACCCGTGCCCGGCCAGTTCGCGGGCCATCTCCCGCAGCACGGGCCGGATGCCGAAGGCGTCCGCGTACATCAGCACCCCTGGGTGCCGCTCGCCGTCGTCGGGGAAGGCGGCGAAGGCGTCGGCGTGGCCGTCCGTGGTGGGAATCTGCAGTGTCTTGGCGGGCAAGATCTTCCTTTCTTGAGGTTCACCGGAAAACGTTTGTTGCACTAACGTTTTCGGTGTGCGTGAACGTACATCGTTAGTCGGACTAACGCAATGAGTAGGATGGGCGCCATGACCAGAGCTGAGGCCGCGGACATCCCCGACGACGGCGCCCTCAAGACGCCCGACAGGCTGCGTCGACGGGCGAGCCGACTGCTGTCGCAGCTGACCGTGCGGTCGGACCGGCTGATCAACGAGGGGCTGGCCCAGATCGACGCCCGCAAGTGGCACTACGCCGTGCTCGCCTCACTGCAGGATTTCGGGCCGGGCAGTCAAGCGGCGCTGAGCGGGCGCACCGGCATCTACCGCAGCGACATGGTCGGCGTGCTCAACGAACTGGCCGAGCGTGACCTCGTCGAGCGTGCGCCGGATCCCGACGACCGGCGCCGCAACATCATCACGATCTCCGCCCAGGGCCGCCGTCGGCTACGCCGCCTCGACAAGGTCCTGGACGACCTCCACGACGAACTGCTCGCACCGCTGAGTCCGGCCGAACGCGACCAGTTCGTGCAGTCGCTCACCCGCCTGCTGGACCATCACACCCGGACCTCCTGACCCCGACGGCCGGACCGCCTCCATCACGCCTGGCGTCCGGGCCTCTTGAGCCTGACCTGGTGAACGATCGCCCCGACACACACGGCGAAGACGACGGCACACAGGTACACCAGAGCCGACTCGGCTGCGATGAGGTTGACCTTCCCCTCGGTGTACGTGCAGGTGGCGGACAGCGGGAACACGCTGTGATCGGCTCCCAGAACTTCGCCACCGGGAGCCGACGAGAGGTGCTTCACCTGCCAGTCGAGGCACGCGTTGGCCAGATCGACGCGCGACAGCGCCATCACGGGGTTGATCCCGACCGCCCAGACCACCGCGGCCGCAACCGGTGCCCCGATCGCCCCGGCACGTGCCCAACGGGAGGCCCGTGACTCCCTGTTGACCAGAATGCTGGAGACGGCCACCACGACGACAGCGACTCCTGCCCACATCACCCACGTTCCCAGGGCAGTGGGATGCGACGGTCCGTACGTTCCCGAGTCGCTCCAGTAGCAGGCGATGTCCGGCGGGAACCAGTCGACGGTCACCTGCCTCAGCGGGAAGTCGTCGTCGAGGGTCCTCTTCCCGCACACCTGACGCGGGTGCGTGAAGGCGAGCCCGTACAGGACGGCACCGGCGTACCCCACTGCCGCCGCATACGCGCCGATGGCAGCCCACCGGGCCTGCGCAGACGGACGGCGCCCGGCCACCCACAACGCGTAGGGCACGTATCCGACCGCGAACAAGAGAACGCTGATCAGCGGCATGCCGAAGAACGCCAGCAAATCCATGACTTCCCCCCGTCGGTTATTACTCGGGGGAAGACGATCACGGAGGGGGGACGGTTTCGCATCAGGCTGACTGCTGAGGTGACGTTCGATGCCTTGAGCTAGATGGGCGCGCACGCCCGATGGAGGACAGTAACTGACCTACATCCGTTGCACACTTGCCGCATGACGACATTCCGTGGCCTCGCCACCATCCGCTACCACGCCGACGATCTGGCCGCTGCGCGTGCCTGGTACTCCGAAGTGCTGGGCCTGGAGCCGTACTTCGAGCGCGCTGAGTACATCGAGTTCCGGCTCGGCGACCATCTGCAGGAGTTCGGCATCTCGCGTACTCGCTCTGCCCCGGCCGGTGTGGTCGCGTACTGGCACGTGGAGGACGTCGACGCGGTGATGGCGCGCCTGCTGACGCTGGGCGCGAAGGAGCATGAGCCGCTGCGGGACTACGGCGATTTCCGGGCCGGAGCCGTGCTCGATCCGTTCGGCAACATCCTCGGTGTGATGCACAACCCGCACTACCTGGAGATGGTGGGCGAAGGCGGCCGGACCGCGTCCGGTGGCTGACGATGCCCGTGTGCGGGGGCGGCGGGCGGGGGAACTGACACGGCCGCTCCCTCGTCATCATGAGCATGATCGATTTCCCCGCATCCCCTCACTCACTCCCGCTCGACGAACTGATCACGGCCTGGAACGGTGTGGACCCCCGGTCCGAGCGCGCCGACGCGGACCCGCTCGTGCTGGACTGTGCGCGCCGCCTGGCCGCCGACCCCGGTGGTGAAGGGGCGCCGTTGTGGACGTTCGGATTGGTGTCGATGGCGTCGTATGTGGCGTGGAAGCCAGGGGAGGGCGTGGAGGGCACGGTCGTGGCGGCATTGCTCGCCGCCGACCGTGCGCTCGGCGGACGCGGTTGCGCGCATGAGGTGCACCCTTTCCGCGCCGCACTGGACCGTATGGAGAATGACGCGCTTGATGTCCTGGTCCCCGAGCTCCGCGACATCCTGGTCGGCGGCCGGCGCGCGGCCGCCGACCCTCGTCGGGACGTCGACGCCGATGCCGACGCCTGGTGGTGTCCCGTCAACGTCGCGGCCTGTGCGCGGATCACGGCCGATGTCCTGGCGCCCTTCAGTACGAACGACATCCCACCCGTCATCCCCCGCCGCGACAGAGAAGCCCTCAGGTGGCTCTCCTCGACACTCTGCGACTACCCCTACGGGGACCCTGCCCTGGATCTGTCCAGCCTGGCACTCTCGCTGCCCGACCACCCCACGAAGGGCGTCCGGGCCGGCTACGTAGCGGCCATGCACGCCAGTCAGTGGTATGCGGTCTCGGGCCGGATCACCGTTCCCGACGCCCTTGACGACATGATCCAGGGGCTGGAGAAGGTACTCACCCAGCTTGCGGGAAGCACCTGCGCCCACACCCCGGCCGAGCATCCCACCCCGCACTCCGACCCCGCCGGTGCGGCTCAGCACGGCTTCCATCTGCGCAGCCCCGGAGGACGCGCCGAGCTGGTCAGGTTCAGGGGCCGCCGGGACGACCTCCAGGGCTGGCTGTGCCCCGCCTTCCTCCATTCCCTCGCCGACGAGGCGCTCGACGAACTGCGTGACGGACGGGAGGAGTTGTTCGCGCCACGGGAGACGGATCACCTCGACGAGGAGTTCCTGGGCGCGGATGGCCGCTTGGCCGTCGACCGCCTGGCCCGCTTGATGGACGACGAGGATCCCTCCATCGACGTCGATGACCTCGCGGTGTGGGCGGCCCGTCGGTACCGGAGCGATGGCATGTCCGATCCTCGCGAGCGAGCCGTGCTGCTGTTGGTGATGCTCTGGTACGCGGAAGACCCGTACGACGTGCCCTACAACGCGGGGACGGAACTGCGCGACGTCCTGCGCTCCGTGGATGCTTCCCCTCTCGACGACCCGTGCCCGCACGGCGACGCCCACCCCGAGACCGGCGACCGCCTGACGTCCCTCCTCGGCCACCTCTACGCACCGGACGAGTTCCCCGCACCTGACGACGACATCGCTCCGGACATGTGGCTGTGCCCGCGCCACCTGGCCGCACGAGCCCAGGAGGCGCTGGAGGAGCTGAACAGCGCGTTCGACGAGGACGAGTAGAGGACGAGTAGAGGAGGCGGCGAGCAGCGCCACCCGGGCGGCCACAGCCGAGTCGCGTCAGTCCAGGCAGAACTCGTTGCCCTCGGGGTCGGTCATCACGATGAAGCCGGAGCCCAGCGGGGGAGCGGGCTCGAAGCGACGTACCCGCGTCGCTCCCAGCGCGACGAGCCGGTCGCACTCGGCCTCCAGCGCCGCCATCCGCTCCTCTCCCTCCAGTCCGGGAGCCGCACGGACGTCGAGGTGGACGCGGTTCTTGGCGACCTTGCCCTCCGGGACCTGCTGGAACAACAGCCGTGGGCCGTGCCCGTCCGGGTCCTCGATGGCCGACATCGTGTTGCGCTGCTCCTCCGGTACGCCGATCCGCGCGAGGAAGTCGTCCCACGCGGCAAGGGGGTCCTCCCCGCCCGAGGGAAGCCGGGAGCCTGCGGATGGGTCGGTGTTCTCGGGCAGGTCGACTCCGGGCGGGGCGGGGTGGACGTAGCCCAGTGCGTCGCGCCAGAAGAACGACAGCGCCCGCGGGTCATGGGCGTCGAAGGTGATCTGGATCTGGCGGCTCATCGGGTCGCTCCGTTCGTAGCGGGATTCGTGTGCAGGTAGAGGTCGCGCAGCAGGCAGACCTCGGACAGGTGGTGGATCAGCTCGCGGTGGATGTGCAGCACCAGATCGGCCATGGGCACCTCGGGGTAGGGCTCCTTCGCGCCGACCGGGGCGCGGAGCCCGGCCTCGTCGAGGCCGCGCACCCCGGTCAGCCAGCTGTCGAGCTGGGCCTCCAGCTGGTCGAGCGCGGTGGCCGCGCTGCCTGCGTACTCCCAGCTCTCGTACGACGCCGCCGGTGCGCCGAAGTGCGCCGCGTTGCGGGCGGCGAGCACGCCGACGATGACGTGACCGAGTCGCCAGGCGATCGTGGTGAAGGGGGTGGGGACCGGCTCGGGGAAGGCGTAGTCGATCGTGAAGTCCCCGGCACCGGCCTGCACCGGCGCGTTCGAGGTACCGCGCGGCCGCACGCTCCAGGCGTCCGGTACCGGCGACCAGAAGTACTCGTCGTCGGTGAGGCCGTCGAGGCGGGGCCGGATCTGGTGGTTCCAGTGGAACTCCCACTGCTCGCGCAGTGTCCGGTTCCAGTCGAATTCGTCTGCGTCGTTCATGGAGCCAGCCTGACACTGCTAGCGGACAGAATCGGTCCGCTATTGGCCGCTGTGTCTGGCAGGCTGGCCGACATGGGTGGCATCGATGGCATAGATGACATGGGCGGCATAGGTGGCATGGACGTGGCGAGCGGTGACGAGAGGGGGACGACCGAGCGGGTGCTCACCCTGCTCGGGCTGCTGCAGCAGCGCCGCGTCTGGACCGGCCCGGAGCTCGCCGACCGGCTCGGTGTCACGCCGCGTACGGTACGGCGTGATGTCGAGCGGTTGCGCACGCTCGGCTATCCGGTGCATGCCAGTCAGGGTGTCGGCGGCGGCTACCAGCTCGGCCCGGGACAGGACCTGCCGCCGCTGCTGCTCGACGACGAGGAGGCGATCGCCACCGCGGTCTCGCTGCTCGCCGGGGCGGGTGGCGCGGTCGCGGGCGCCGGCGACGCGGCACTCCGCGCGCTGACCAAGCTCGACCGGGTGCTGCCCACTCGGCTGCGGCACGAGGTGCGCGCGCTCTCCGGCTCGGTGGAGTCCTTCGGCGGCGGCCGTACGCCGGTCGACCCCGAGGTGCTCATGACGCTGGCCAGAGCCTGCCGCGACGAGGTCGAGGCCGGTTTCGCCTACCCCTCCGGGGGCGAGGTGCGACGCCGACGGGTCGAGCCCTACCGCCTGGTCGCCTCCGACCGGCGCTGGTACCTCCTCGCCTATGACCTCGATCGTGACGACTGGCGCAACTTCCGCGTCGACCGGATGACCGAGGTGGCCGCGCGGACCTGGCGCTTTCGCCCACGCGCGGCGCCCGACGCGGCGACGTATGTGCAGGAGGGCGTGGCGAGTCGGGTCTACCCGCACCAGGCGCGTTTCCTCGTGCACGCCTCAGCCGACACGGTGCGCGCGCAGATCCCGGCATCGGCGGCCGTCGTACGGCAGCGGGGGAGCGAACGCTGCGAGGTGCTCAGCGGCGCCGGCAGCCTCGACTTCGTCCTTATGCATGTGCTCCTGCTGGGGCACGACTTCGAGGTACTCGACCCTCCGGAACTCGGGACGCGCTGTCGCGCGCTGGCGGAGAGGCTGCTGTCGGCCGGTGCGTCGATCGCCCCGGTGCCGGACGCGGACGAGCCATGAGCCGCGCCCAGGAGGCGGCAGTTCGCAACGGGCCGCTCCAGGATCGGCTCGCCAGTAATCGACCCCACGGAATCGGCTCGCTTCGTTCGGGGGCTGTCTCTACGCTCTTCGCAGCGGGATCGCGCAGTCCCGTAGGTTGCGGAGCCGTGGCAGAGCGGCCCGTTGCGCTTCGATTGACTTGCTGGTCGACGCCCTGTGAAGATCGCTGATCATGAGCGGTTGGATACTTGCCTCAGCCTTGCTGAAGATGGCGTTCGGGCGGTCGGCCAAGAAGCGCTACCCGACTCCGCTGACGGTGCATCAGCAGTGGATGGTTTCGCTGGATGCGATTCTCGCGGAGCGGATGTGGGGCCACAGCCACCTGATGCTGTACCCGCTGAAGCGGATCAATCCCACGAACTGCAGGGTGAGCCTGGAGCAGAGCTGGGACGTCACCTCGCCGGAGAGCCTCCGTTCGACCCTGCACTGGCTGGCCACGGAAGGGCATCGCGTGCAGATGGCTCCGGTCCTCGGGCACCCGCCGGTGGCCTGGGACTTCGGCCGCTATGTCACGGTCGTCAGGCAGGGTTTCGGCGCCGGATACGTCGACGAACCCGGCGCCTGGCAGCTCCTCGCCGGCGCGGTGGCGCCGGTGGCGCAGACGTACGGATCCTGGCAGGCTTTCGCCCAGGACTTCGTCGCCGGACGCCAGCTGTGGATGCAGGGCGCCGGCAGCGAGTGGGCCGGCTCCCAGGACGACACGGTGCAGGCCGTCCGCCGGCTGATGGACCCGACGAACCCCGGCAGCCCTTGGCGACAGGTGGCGTGGGAGAGCATCTATCGGCCTGACCACGTAGCGCCGTAGCTCCACCCACGGACCGGGCGGCACCGCCACCGTCGCCCCCACCGCGAGCCCCGTGGCCTCTGGTGGTCCGGGTTACGCGTCTCCGCCGGCCTCCTGGGCAGCACGCTCCAGTCGGCCTCGATAGTCCTCCCACCATGCTGAGTCGCCCGGCGCCATGCTGGTGTTGGTCTTGTTCATCCCCACGGCACCGTCCATGAGTTCCCGGAGGATGTCGGCGTGCCCGGCGTGCCGGTGGGTATCGGCGATCACGCGCACCACGGCATGATGCAACGTCACCTCGTCCCTGCCGCTCGGCCACCACGGCACCCTGCCGACCGTGTCCAGCGCAAGAGCGTCGATCGTCGCGTCCGCGTGTTTCCACGCGCGGCGGTAGAGCTCCACCATCTGCTCGCGTGACTCGTCGGCGGTGGCCCACATGTCCGCGTTGGGCTCAGCACCGTCTTCGAGCCAGGGCAGCGGCTCGCCGGACGGCCGTCCGAAGGTGTCGCCGAGGTAGCCCAACTCCACACTGGCCACGTGCTTCACCAGGCCCAGGAGGTTGGTGCCGGTCGGCGTCAGCGGGCGGCGGATGTCGTACTCGGAGAGCCCTTCGAGCTTCCACAGCAGGGCGTCGCGGGCGGACTGCAGATAGAAGTGAAGGTCAGCCTTGGGATCCGATGCGGTAGTCATGGGGCCAGTGTGCCGTTCGTGCGATCCCGGTCCACAGCCTTTTTCCCTCGCCATCTACCGCCGTCTGCCGCCCCTCGGCCCCTAAGGGTTGTCATCGGCCGAGCCCCCACGAGAGGAAGCCCGTTGGTAACGATGTCTCAGTCCCGTTGGCGTCTGGCAGTCCTGGTGCTGTCCACCGCCCTGCTCGGCGCCGCCGCGCCCGCCAAGCAGTTCCGACGCTTCGTGGATCGGTTCGTCACGCCGCGTTTTCCGGACGGGCTGACCGTCCAGCAGGGCCAAGGCCAGTACCGGGACGCGCACGGGACCATCGAGCGTGAGCGCTCCTACGAGCTGACCCTGCTGTATCCCACGGGCCAGGCGGCGACCAGCGGCCGCAAGATCGAGGAGATCCGCTCCGCGTACGAAAGGCGCTTCGGGCAGGAGTCCGTGGCGCGCGTCGACGACCGCGCCAGCGTCGATTTCTGACCACCCCGGCGTCCCGGGCATGCCGGTACGTGTCGAGGCGACGGCCTGCTGGTGACCATATGTGACCGCGGTGTGCTGCGCTGCGCTCCTTCGACACCGCCGTTCGACACTTCCGAGTAGCCGGGCTCCGCTGAGTCACCCGCCGTGCTCTTGCGGTGACGGGTCAGTATTCGAGGTTCGGGTACCAGTCGCCGCGGCCCTGCGGGGTCAGGTCGAGGAGGTGCCAGACGGGGGCCAGCAGGTCGATGCCGCGCTCGTCGATGTCGTCGGCCATGCGCGGGTGGGTGGAGTAGGAGTGACGGACCGTGCCGTCGCCGTCGCGGGTGAAGACGGAGATGGTGGAGTCCTGCTCGCCGTCCTTGTCCTCGCTGCCCAGGTCGTACTTGAACGTGCTGTCGCCGCAGCTCAGGAGCCGTAGCCGGTGCCAGCCGCGGTTGCGGGCGTGCTGCCGCAGGGCGGGCGGCTCGGCGGCCGCGGCGACGGCGAAGTCTGCGTTGCGGGCGATGTGGTGGGCGATGCCGTTGAAGCCGTCGATCCACAGGGTGCACATCGGGCAGGGGGCGGTCTGCAGCTTGCCGTACATGAGGTGGTAGACGATCAGCGGCCGTTCCGGGGCGGTGAACAGCCCGCTCAGAGTGACCTCGCGGACCGGTGTGTCGCCGGCGTCGAGGTCGGCGGGTCCCTCGATGAAGACATAGTCGTCGACGGGCGGCCCCTGCGGGAGCGCCCGGCGCTGGGCCGCGACCTTCTCGCGTTGGTGCATGAGGTCGATCTCGGCCAGGCGCAGCTCTTCGCGGGCGGAGAGGTACTCCGCTGATTCCCCGGCCAGTCTGGTGTGCCGCAACATCGCGTCCTCCTGGGGTGGCCATCCCCCCGGGTTCCCGGCTCGGGTCCCGCGCTCCCCGTCACCGTGTGCCCGCACCGGTCCTTGAATTCTATGGCGGCTTCAAGGGGCGACGACAGTTGAGCCGCAGACCTGCTGGTGAGGTGGTGAGCGGTGAGCGTTCAGTGGGCTACCAGCGGTACGGCGGAATCCGTGACGGCCGGTGTGTACGGCCGTGTGGTTCGGCCCGGCGGGGGCTGCGGAGCCGGTCGTCAACCAAGCCGTGCGGTTTCCGTGCCCGGCCGTTCGTCAACAGACCGCGAAGCGGCATCAGGCAGTTGCGGGATGTCGCGGGGGCCGGCCCCGAGCGAGTCGGCGCACAGCTGGACGAACCATCGCAGTCCCGGGATCGCGAGCAGCCAGCCCAACACCGCCCAGCCCAGGTGGAGATGGCTGAGCATCCGGCCGAGGGCTGCGATGCCCTCGGCCCGGACGGCGCCGTCGTCCGTCTCGTACGTCATCCGGCGCAGGCGCTGGGGGTGCCGCTCGGCCGGTACGAGTTCCAGCGCCACCGGCCGTCTGCGCGCGACCCAGCGCCCGAACTCGCTGCACGGGCCGCAGCTCTCCGAGACGTACAGCCGTGCGCGGGCGCTGCCGCTCCAGGGCCGGAACCTGGGCAGCCAGGCGGGTACAGCGGCCCGGTAGGCGGTCCAGCGTTCGCCGTGGGTCTCCTGCATCCCCCTGCCCTCGTGCCAGTTGGCGAGCCCGGCACCGTAGGCGAAGGCCGCGGCGGCCGCGGCGAGCAGCCGTCCGTCCAGCGCCAGCACGCCGAGCAGCGCGTGGCAGAGCACGATCGACAGCTGCATCGGGTTGCGGACATACGCGTACGGGCCGCTGGTGACGAGCCGGCGCGGCGGGTCGTAGGGCAGCGGTGTCCCGCCACCGCGCTGCGCGAACTCGCGTACGGCGACGGCCCCGAGCAGCAGCGGCAGGGCGAGGAGCTGCACGGTGAGTGCCCGGCCCGCCGTACCGCCGGGCAGCTCGGGCCTGATGAGCGCGAGGGGCAGCGCGAGCATCAGAGCGCCGCCGAGCAGCATCTGGGCGCCCGCGCGGACCATCAGGCGCTGCCCGCGCACCGTCCAGCGGGCGAGCAACAGCGCGGGGACGAGGACGACTGCCACGGCGACCGCCTCGCCGACGAGCCAGCTGTCGCCGAGCTGTACGACGGGGTGGGCGAGGGGCATCGCCGCGAGGTCGAACCAGGCCAGCGCCGCCGCGAGCAGCGGCAGCGGGATCCGGTCCGCGCCGGACAGGGCGGGCAGCGCACCCCACAGCAGGGCCCAGCCGAGCAGCAGGTCGACGGGGAGTCCTGCGGCGGTGCCGCCGTCGGCGTGGAAGGTCCACCAGGCGCACTGGGCGGCGAGAAGGTTGACGGCGGGGAGCCAGACGGCGTTCCAGGCGGTTGCCAGGATCGCGGCGGCGATCGTCTGCCGGTCCGGCGGCCGCCTGGCCACGACGGCCCCGGTGGCGAGGAGCGGGCCGAACAGGCAGGCGGCGCGGATGAGCGCGGGGTCGGCGGCGGGCAGGCCGGTCATCGCGCGCTCGTGCCCGTGGTCGGGCCGGTGTGGGAGAACGTGTCCGAGAGGTAGGCCGCCGCCTGCTCCATGCCGTACTGCTGGATCGGTCCGAAGTACCAGCCGGGGTCGTATGTGCGGCGGTAGTGCAGGGTCCAGGTGACCTGGGTGCGCCCTTCGGCGGCCGGCCGCCAGGTCACCTCGGCCGATCCGAGGTCGAGCCAGCGGGCCAGCGTGGTGTCGCGCGCGACGTCGAAGACGACGCGGCCGGGCGTGTGTGCGGTGATGACGAGGCGCATGGAGCGCGGGGTGGGGCGGGCCCCTATGCCCAGCGATTTGCGGGGGTTGAAGGTGATCTCCCGGTGGTCGCCGGGTTCGAGGCCCGAGCCCACGGACTTCTGCGGACGCGGGAAGGGAATCTGCAGGAACACGGGTTCGGGCGCGGCGAAGCGGGGCGGCGCGGCGAGGGCGTGCTCGAACTGCGCGGGGCTCATCGCGACGGTCCGGGTGACGGAGGCGGTGCCGTCGCGCGGGAGTTCGTACGCTCCGGTGCCCTCCAGGGCGAGGACCGCCATCAGCGGCACGGTCACGAAGGCGTGCGCGCGTCCGCTCTGGCCTTGGCGCCTCTTGCGTGCGGAGGAGTCCGCGCACAGGCCGATGATCACGGCGAGGAGATAGAACAGCGGCGCCGCCATGACCAGGCAGATCACGCCCTCGTTGAGCAGCGGCCCGGCGAGCGCCAGCCCGATGGTCACGGCGGCCAGGCCCGTGCCGACGGCGCTCTTGGGCCGGGCGCCGATGGCCACCGTGAGCGCGATGAACGCGGGCAGGCCCACGTAGAAGAGCGCTGTCTGCTCCAGGTGTCCGGCGTGCAGCACCTTGTAGAGCAGCATCGCCGTGAACAGCGCCACCAGTACGCCGACCAGCTGTCGGCGTGCCCGCGTCATGGACCGGCCACCGCTTGTCTCGCCGCTTGTCCCGTCCTTCATCCCACCCTGCCTTCCGTTCTTCACCAACCGATTTAACCACTTGATTAAACCGTATGATGAAGGCTCTGCGAGAGGATGGTCAAATGACGGCGGACACCAAGGGCGGCGAGGGCACCGAGGGCGCGAAGGGCTCCGGAGGCGCGAAGAGGCCGGGCAAGAGCACAGGAGCCGAGGACACCAAGGGCCGGCTCATCGAGGCGGCGACAACCGTCCTCAAGAGCCAGGGCTATGCCGGTACCAGCGCCCGTACCATCGCCAAGGAGGCGGGAGTCAACTCGGCGCTGGTCTTCTACCACTTCGGCGGCGTCGACCAGCTGCTGCTCGCGGCGCTGGACCGCTCCTCAGCCGAGCGGATGGCGCAGCACAGCGCCACGGTCGCCGAGGTCCGCACCCTGGAGGAGCTGGCCGACGCCGCCACCCGCATCTACCGGGACGACCTCGACGGCGGTCACATCACGCTCTTCTCGGAGCTGGTGGCCGCCGCCGTGGCCAAGCCCGAGCTGCGCGAGCCGGTGTCGCAGCGGGCCGAGCCGTGGCTCGCGTTCATCGAGGCGACCCTCGACCGCGTGCTCGGCGGCACCCCGCTGGCGCGGCTGACTCCGCCCCGCGACCTGGCGAACGCGGCGATCACCTTCTACCTGGGCGTGAACCTCTTCACGGTGCTGGACGCCGACCGGTCGCGTACGGACTCGGTGTTCGCGATGGCCCGGCGGCTCGCCCCACGCGCCAAGCTGCTCACCCTGCGGATGCCGCGGCGTCGGCCTCGGGGCGATGCCTGACGAAGGGCTGTGCGCGGCAGACGAGCAGGGCGACGTCGTCCGGGTCGTCGGGACGCCGGAGCTCGCGAAGGAGCCGGTCGCAGGTCTCCTCCAGGGAGTGATCGGGCACGTCGAGCAGGCGGAGGAGGGTTTCGAGGCGTTCGTCGATGGCGTGGTGGCGGGTCTCGACCAGCCCGTCGGTGTACAGGATCAGCTGGTCGCCGGGGCCGACGCCGAAGGTGGTGGTCTCGAAGGGGATGCCGCCGACTCCGAGCGGGGCGCCGGTGGGCAGGTCGAGGAGCTCGGGGCGGTTGCCGCTGCGTACGAGGGCGGGCGGGAGGTGGCCGGCGTTGGCGATGTGGCATTCGGCGCGGTGGGGATCGTAGACCGCGTAGACGCAGGTGGCGATGTAGTGCTCCAGCCCTGAGGTGATCTTGTCGAGGTGCTGGAGGACCTCGTCGGGCGCGAGGTCGAGGTCGGCGAAGGCGCTGGTGGCGGTCCGCAGCCGGCCCATGGTGGCGGCGGCGTCGATGCCGCTGCCCATGACGTCGCCCACGACGAGTGCGGTCTTGTCGCCGTCGAGGGGGAGGACGTCGTACCAGTCGCCGCCGATCTCGTAGGTGGCCTGCGCGGGCCGGTAACGAGAGGCGATCTGCAGACCGGGAAGGTGCGGCGGGTGGCTGGGGAGCAGGCTGCGCTGCAGGGTCTCGGCGGCGTTGCGCACGCTCTGGTGGGAGCGGGCGTTGTCGATGCACACGGCGGCGCGGGAGGCCAGCTCACCGGCGAGGGCGAGGTC
Organism: Streptomyces sp. NPDC002446; assembly: GCF_053595675.1. Taxonomy (NCBI): domain Bacteria; kingdom Bacillati; phylum Actinomycetota; class Actinomycetes; order Kitasatosporales; family Streptomycetaceae; genus Streptomyces; species Streptomyces sp. NPDC002446. The sequence goes on from NZ_JBSFYC010000002.1 coordinate 13,533, forward strand.
GTCCTCGGCGAAGGACACCGGGTTGCGGGTCCGCATCAGGCCCAGGAAGCCGAGGACGTGGCCGCGGGCGGAGAGCGGGACCGACATGTACGAGTGCACACCGGCACGCGCCAGCAGGGTCGCGGCGTGGTCGTCGCGGGCGATGCGTGCCAGGTCGTGGGCGTCCGTGTGGGAGATCAGAAGCGGCCGGCCGGTGCGTACGGTCTCGGTGGCCACGCGGTCGGCGGCGTAGGCGGCGATGTGGCCGGGCTGATCGGCGGCCTGGAGCGCTTCGGTGGGGTGGGCGGCCTTCAACGCCAGGGCGCGGAAGAGCGCAGGCCCGTCCGAGGGGGCCGGGCGGTGCTCGTCCAGGACGGAGTCGAGTACGTCCACCGCGACCACGTCGGCGAGCTCGGGAACCACTACCTCGGCCAGCTCCCGGGCGGTCTGTGACACCTCCAATGTGGTGCCGATCCGGGCGGAGCCGTCGGCGATCAGGGCCAGCCGCCTCCGGGCCTCGGCAGCTTCCTGGGCCGCCTGGTACCGGTCGGTGACGTCCACCACCAGGTCGGCGACCCCGAGAATCCGCCCCTGGGGGTCATCCAGCCGGTACAGCGAGATCGACCAGGCGTGTTCGTCCAGGTCAGCGGGGGTGTGACCGACGATGGTGGCCTGGTCGACCATGGGGATCCCGGTCGCCAGGACCTCCCGCATCGCGGCCTCGGGCACCTCGAACTTCGTGGCGGTCATGATCTCGCGGTAGTGCCGGCCGAGGTGATCCTTCGCGGGTATGCCGTGCATCCGCTCCAGGGCGGGGTTGACCGCCACATAGCGCAGGTCGGTGTCGAGGATCGCCACGCCGATGGGGGACTGGGAGATCAGCCGGGTGGACAGCGCGACGTCCCATTCGACCTCGCGAAGCGTCGGTGAGTCGGTGGCGAGCCCGAGAGCGTAGAAGTCGCCGCGGTCGTCCAGCAGCCGCATGTTGCGCAGTTCCACCAGCCGCGAGGTGCCGTCCTTGTGCCGTACGGGGAACGCTCCGGCCCAGCTCTGGCCGGTCGCCATCACCTCGGCGAACTTCTTGACCACCAGATCCCAGTGCTGTTCGTGGACGAGCAGTGGCGCCGCGTACTGCCCGAGCGCCTCGTCGGCGGTGTAGCCGTACAGGTCCTCGGCCTGCGGGCTCCACAGGACGATCCGCCCCTCGGCGTCCAGCAGCACCGCGGCGACACCGAGGAGGTCCATCAGCCCGCTCGGCTGCCGCGGCCTTCCCTCCGGCTGACCGGCGCCAGCCCGACGCCCCTCGGCTGCGCTCATCGCAGGCTCTCCTTCCGCCTGCCGGCATCGCACGGGCCGTCTGCCGGCGACGGCCCTGGCCTGCCTCCTGTGCCTGTAGGCGCTTCGGCTTCCATGGTCTCCCCGGATCGGTTGACCGCACCATCCAGAGGGGACGACGGGGAGCCGTCGCCTGAGGCAACGGTTTGGGTGCTCGGGCTGTTGCGGCGACCGGTGAGGCGAGCCCGACCGCGCGCGAACGGTCCGACCGGGCCGTGCCGGCCGGACCGTTGCCCGCAATCCCGTTGCCCCCGTTACGAAGACCTGACGCGTCCGTCGGGCTCGTACCAGACGACGCCGTCACCGCCGTCGTTGCCGATGGTCTGCGCCATGACGTTGCCCTCCTGCCAGTACTTGGGGTGCTGGAACAGGAAGCCGGGGATGGACCGGAGCGAGGTGGCGTCGCAGGCCAGGTCGGTGCGGATGCAGAAGCGCTGCACCGGGACGCCGTCGAACTTCGCCGGACCGGCGCCGGTGGAAGTGAATCCCAGGGCGCTCCAGCCCTTCGGAACCCGGGACCAGATGCCGGTGTCGGGCTGCAGGGGGTCGGAGTACAGCATGCCGTTCACCTGCGAGCGGGGTATCTCGGTCTCGCCCTTGGAGATCTTCTGCAGGACCAGGTCGGCCACTTGCGCGCCCTGGGAGTAGCCGACGATCGTGAAGCGGGCGCCCGGATCGCGACGGTAGGTCTCCTCGGCCGTGGCCAGCAGCTTGCGGTACCCCTCGCCCACGCTGGCGTCGAAGCTCGGTGCGCCGGGGTCGGGAACGTTGTGGCCGTTGAGCCAGGGTCCGGCGCTCGCCGGATAGCAGACCGGCACCGGGATACCGCCGTCGAGGTGCTTGTTGGCGATTGCGTAGGTGGAGGTGCAGTCGGGCTCGGACGCCGCCGAACCCGTACCGCCGACCTCCAGGTAGTAGTGGTGCACCGGGGCGGCGTGGGCAGCGGTGGGTGCGACGGCGCTGACGCCCACCATCGCTGCCGCCGTACCGGCCACACCGATCGCCCGCTTCCATCTGCTGGACAGGGACATGCTCTGCTTCTCCTCGACACGTTGAGGTGCGCACAACGTCTGTGCGCGGACCTGAAGTTATCCGCGGCCGTTGGAATCGCGATGAAGCGCCGATGAGTGCGCTGCCGACGCCGGGTCCGCAGCCACGACCGGGGTGCGCCTTCGGGCTCCCGCATCGGCGGATGCGCTCAGGACCGGCTCATCCTCCCGAGCCCGCGTCGGCTGCCCGAAGGCGCTCGAAGAGCGCGCAGAGGACGAAGAGATTCGGGATCTTGGACACCGCAGGCCCCCACCTGTGCCAACTCCCGTCGATGTCGAGCCTGAGGGCCGCCTCCTCGATGGCGAACCCCCGCACCTGCGACCACCGCGCGGACACCTCCCCGGCCCCGACCTCCTCCCCGGTCAGCCAGATGCCCCCGAAGGCCAGCCGCTCGCCGTTGTGGAGCGCGGCCAGCGCCCGCGGTAACTGGGCCCGGATGACGGCCCGTCGGACCTCAAGCGTCCACGCCTCCGCATCGCCGCTCTCCGGCCCGCACTGCAGCACCACCCGCTTTCCGTCGACATCGGTGAGCGTGTAGGTACGAGTGGTGCTGCCGCTGCCGCTGCCGCTGCGGGTCGGGCCGTGCGGATGGCGGGTGCTCTTCTCGAACACCGAGGTGGTGTCGTAGCGGACGACGTGGATCCGTCCCTTCACCGCAATCGTCATCCCGTGCTCGTACATGTCCAGCCGCGCGTCCGTACGCCTCGTCGCGGCGGACCGGCCGTACCGGGCGAAGGCCAGCAGGCCCCGGAGCATCCGCGCCGGGCCGGTCTGCGTACGGGTCGGGTGCGCGGCCCCCGCATAGGTGGCACGTCGTCTGCCGAGGCACGCACGGCCGGCCGCGGCGGAGATCCTCGCCAGCAGCAGCTCCTCACCGCGCGTACGCGGCGTCGGTCGGGTCACGGCGCGGTACGGGTGAGGTCGGCGTCGTGCCCGCGCAGGATCATCTGGTGTGTCCGCCTCAGCAGTTGGCCCGGTGGCACCCCCAGGTCATCGGCAAGACGGCGACGGGTCCGGTCGAACACGGTCAACGCGTCGGCCTGCCGGCCGCTGCGGTGCAGCGCACGCATCAGCATCGCGGCGACCGGCTCGTTCAGGGGCTGCGCCACGGCCAGCGCCCACAGGTCTGCGGTCGCCTCGGAGTGCCGGCCCAGCTGCAACAGCCAGCCCGCCTTCCGCTGCACGAGGGCGACCCTGCGCTCGCTGAGCCGCAGTCGCTCCAATTCGGCGAACGGCCCGGGCAGGCCGGCCAGGAGCTCGCCGCGGAACAGGGCCACCGCCTGGGAGCAGAAGCGGACCGCCTCGGTCAGTTCGCCCGCTCGCTCGGCCGTCCCGGCTGCGGTGACCAGCTCCTCCATGCGTGCCACATCCACCTCGACCGCGCCGGGAACCAGCCGGTAGCCACACCGATCGCGCTGGATCACCGAGTCCGGGCTGTCCCCTATGCGCAGGACCTTCCGTAGGCGGTGGATGTACACCGGCACCACGTTCGTGAGCGGCGGCTCCATCCCCCACACTCCGCCGAGCAGTTCCTGTTGGCTGACCGTCCGGTCCGGGCACAGCGCCAGCGCTGCCAGTACGGCTTGCTGACGCAGGTGTCCCAGGTCCACGGGCTGTCCGTCGCGCCACGCCTGCAGCGGTCCGAGCAGCGAGATCCGCACCCGCGGGCCGTGCGTCTGGCGGACGACGGTCCGCGGCACCGGGCCTGCCGCCTTGCGGGGGCCGTGGCCGGGGACGACCAGCCCGCAGTCGAAGGCGTGGACGATGGCGGCAGCCCGGTCGCGCAACCCGAGTTTGGCGAGGATCCGGGCGAGGTGCCCGGCCACGTCGTCCTTGGGGAGGGCGAGGGTGGAGGCGACCTCGGCGTCTCTCAGGCCACAGCCGACCGCGTAGAGCACCTCGCGCTCCTGATGCGTGAGCGTGGTGACGGTTGGCTGGCCGGTGGTTGCGGTCGTCGGCATCGCGGGCTCCCCTGGCTCCGGGTATCGGTCTGGCGGATGACGTCGACGCTGGCCCCGGCACCGGGAAACGGACAGGCCAGCAGACCGGCCGTATCCGGCCGGTGGCCGCGCTAGAGTCCCTCACCTGGGGGAATCGATGTGCCGGGGGAGAGTGCGGGACCTGTGACGAGTGAGTTCAGCGCGCTGTTGCGGCGGCTGCGGCGCGAGGCGGGGATGACTCAGGAGGCCTTGGCGGAGCGCGCCGGAGTGGGCGTACGCACCATCCGAGGGTTGGAGACGGGCGAGCGCGCCGACCCCAGGGTGACCACGGTGCGGCTGCTGGCCGATGCGCTCGGGCTGCGCCCCGAGGAACGCGAGGGGCTGCTGACGGCTGCCATCCGCCGGACCGGGGAGGGAAGTCGGCCGGACGACTCGGCCGGGGAAAGGAGCGGTCCCGAGCACTCGGCGGGGGAGGGGAGCGGGCCCGAGTACTCGGCGGGGGAGGGGAGCCGTGCGGAGGACTCCGCCGGGGACGGGAGCCGGGCGGACGAGGCGACCGGCCGCGCCGAACCGCTCGCAGGCGACCAGCCCGGGTCCGCGTTGCACGAAACCCTGGCCGACATCGCCGAGCAGCTCGCGCAGACGGTGGCCGCCCGCTGGCGGCGCGAGGAGGAGCAGCGGCAGGTCCACGATCCCTATCCGCTGCCGGTGCAGTGGCGGCCGGTCGCCGAGGAGCTCACCGACCACTGGGCCAACATCCGCCGGCTGCCCGCCGGGGGCACGCACGGCCCGCTGGATCTGAGCGGGCAACTGGACCGGATCGTGGAGGTGTACCGGCGGATCCCGTCCGGGCGGCTGGTGGTGCTGGGCCGGTCCGGCTCCGGGAAGACGATTCTCGCCGTGCGGTTCGTCCTGGACCACCTGAAGTCGAGACGCCGCGCCGAAGCCGTACCCGTGATCTTCAGCATCGGCTCGTGGGATCCGACCGCCATCACCTTCCGGGACTGGCTGGCGGCGCAGCTGACGCGCGATCACCCCGGTCTCGCCGGCAAGGGGCCCGGCGGGTCGAGCCTGGCCGCCGCACTGGTCGAGACCGGCCGGGTGCTCCCCGTACTGGACGGCTTCGACGAGATCGCCGGCGGCCTGCGCCGTCCCGCGCTGGAGGCGCTCAACGCCACCACCCTGCCCCTGCTGCTGACGAGCCGTCCGGCCGAGTACGCCGCCGCGGTGGCGGAGACCGACGTGCTCACCTCCGCCGCAGCGGTGGAGCTGACCGATCTCACCCTGAGCGACCTCGCCGACTATCTGCCGCGCACCACGCGCAAGGCACGTGGCGGGGCCCTCTCGTCCACCGCCTGGGATCCCGTGCTGAGCGAGCTGCGCAAGCGGCCGCTCAGCCAGGCCGGTGCCAACCTCGCTGCGGTGCTGACCACTCCGCTGATGGTCACGCTCGCCCGCGCCGTCTACAGCGACACCCCCGACCATGCCCCGGCCTCCCTCCTGGACACTCGGCGCTTCGGCAGCCCCGAGGAGCTGGAGGACCACCTCCTCGACAACTTCACCGCCACCGTCTACCGCCCCCGCCCCGAGCACCACACCGGCAGTCGGCCCCGCCGCACCTTCGACCCGGAACGCGCCCAGTACTGGCTCGGCTACCTGGCCCATCACCTGACCCGGCTCGACACCCCCAACCTGGAGTGGTGGCGGCTCGGTTGCGTGCTGCGCCGCAGCACGCGCACGCTGGTCAGCGCGCTGGTGATCTGTCTGGCCATCGGGATCGTCGACGGTGCCGTCGGCACCCTCTTCGACCCCCTCGAATACCAGCTCGCGGACGGGCTGGTGGCGGGGGTCCTCGCCGGGCTCCTGTTCGGGATCGCGTACTGGTTCATGGTCGCGGCCAAGGACACGGCCGTGCAGCCGTCCGGCGTGCGCATGAAGCTGTTTGGCAAGGAACGGAGGACGAGACGGAGAGCGCTCCCCCGGCTGGCGATCGGATTGCTGTGCGGGCTGGTGTTCGGCGTCGGCTACGGCTTCGTACGCGGAGCGCTCAACGGCGTCCTCGTCCACGCGAGCCTCCCGACCGTCCTGGAGATCGGCCTCGGCGACGGTCTCGTCTACGGCCTGGTGTTCGCGCTGGCAGCCGGCCCCGCCTTCGGTCTCCTGGCCCTCTTCGAAACCCCTCTCGACATCCGGTCCGCCGTCAATCCGGTCAGCCTGCTGCGCACGAACTGCCGGACGGTCGCCGGCCAACTCCTCGTCTGGGCCCCCGCCTTCGGGCTCCTGGTCGGCTTCGGATCCATGGTGGCGATCCCGCCCATGCAGGCGATCCTGGGCCCGGTCGTCTGGCATCTGACGGCCGCGGTCAAGCTGGGCGTCATCAGCGGGCTCGGCGGCGCCCTCGGCTATGCGCTCAGCCTGACCGCCTGGGGGCAGTGGGCGGTCTTCGCCCGGATCTGGCTGCCGCTGACCGGCCGGCTGCCCTGGTCCGTCGTCGCCTTCCTCGAAGACGCCTACCAGCGGGGCGTGCTGCGCCAGGCCGGTGCGGTCTACCAGTTCCGCCACGCCCGCCTGCAACACCACCTCGCCCGCGCCTACCGCTCACCCCGCGCCCCACAACAGCCGTCCGGGGCAGGAAGCCCCAGCCCCACGCGCACCGGATAGCAGCGACCGTCGCGGTCAGGGGCCCCGGGCACGGGGCACGGGGCGTGGTTCATGGGGCACGGGGCACGGGTCAGCCTGACGAGGCGGAGGCCCGCCCGGACGGCTCTCGGTGGGACTTCGCAGCGGGGGCGCACATCCGCCAAGCGCCCTTTTCCTTGCGAAGGTAGACAGCGGCCGGCTTCAGGGCGGGCCTGGTCACCACGGCGCTGGCCGTGTCCCCCGTGATCCTGACCTCCGACGTCGTGATCGGTATCGGCTTCGACTGGGTATCGCGGTCGTCGTCGCCCGGGTCACCGTCGTTGTCGGCGATCCCGCTGGCCTCCTCCTGGCAGAGCAGGCTGATCATTTTGGGGGTGTCCCCCCGGTCGACCGCGAGGGCGAAGTCCGCGACCACCTTCTCGATCCGCGACTGCTCGCTCTCGCCCCGGTCCACGAGCAGATATGCCGTGACGCCTCCGGCAGCGGCGAGCAGGGCGGCCGCCGCTCCGAGGTACCACCACTTCTTCCGCCGGCCGGCCGACTGACGGGGAAACCGCGGGTCCCCCGGCGGAACCGCCGGCGGCTGACTCCCCTGTGGAGGCCAGGGAGGAGTCCCCTGGCCGGGCTGGTGTGACACATCGATGCCTCTCTGCTCAGGACGGTTCCTCGTAGCGCGACATCAGGAGCTCGTCCAGCTCCTGACCGAAGTCCTTGGGATCGACGTCCCCTTCGTAGACCAGGGCGACCTTCCCCACCGCGAGGTCCGGGGAAAGGCAGTACCTGAGGATGCCGCCGTCTGTCGTGATCTGCAGCAGGCGCGTAGAGGCGATACCGGCTTCGTTCTCCCAGCCGGGGACACCGTCAGGGAAGTCGGCCAGCGCGGCGATGGTGCCCATGTCGCTGGGCCGCGCCACACCGAACCCGTCCCTGCTCGCCGAGACGAACCCCGCATGAACGTCACGCAGGAACACCTGCACGGGTTCGGGGAAGCACTCCCAGAAATCCGGCTCCTCGAAGGTGCCGGGATCGTAGCCGACCCAGGAGACCAGCTCGCCGTCGTCCGTCTCCAGAACGTAAACCAGTGCGGGAGAGTCATCGGTGATGCAGGCCCGTACGTCGACGCAGTGCGCGTCCAGCACCTCGGCGAACTCGGGAACAAGCTCACGGAAGCTCTGGTTCCACAGCGACAACGCCGTTCGGCGACGGGATTCCGCGTCGTCCGACAGGACGATCGGCCGCCACTTCTCGGGGATCCGGGAGAATTCAACGGATCCTTCCCCGACGAACGTCAGTGACCAATCCTCCACCGTGGCGGCGATTTCGGTCGGGCCCATATCCGGCCTCCTTACTGGCTCTTGAGCAGCTGATCGATGATGTCCTGCAACTTGCGGCGAGTCTCATTCTCCAGGGCAATCTGGTTTTTTATCCACTGGGGATCCGCCCCCGAAACGTAGGCCGCGCTCCTTGACTGCTTCGATTCGTTCGCCGCCTTCGACAGCCACTGAAAGTTCAGGTTGGCCCGCGAGACCACGTACATGTTCCGGGGCGTGAGCTGCATGAAGCCCCGCATATGGATGAGTTCGGCCAAGGGGACTATGTGGTCCGGCGAGACCTTCGACCTCCCGGAGTTATAGGCCCCGATCGTACGGCCGGACGCCGCCGGATATGCCGTATCCCTGTCCGTGGCCTGCGGCCGGGCGACTCCACGGAGGTTGATGTTGCCCACTCTGCCGGGGTTGCCCTTTCGCAGGGCGTCGAACACCGGACGTATCGGGGAGCTTTTGGGGACTACCCAGTTCTTGCCGCTCGGGGGCGGTGCGGGTGCGGTCCAGTTCGCCGGAGCCAGCTTCTTCGCCTGCTCAAGCTTGGCCAAGGTCCGCGGAGTAGGGGCCTTGAGGCCCAAGGGGCCTGCCCCCTCGTCCTGGAGCGCCCTCATCGCCTGCATACAGGCCCGCAGCTGGGCGACGACCGTGGCCCGGCGCGCCTCTAGTGACGCCTTCTCCGCGTTGTACGCCGCCGCGGCACCGGACTGCTGCGGCGGGAACACATGGGGTTTGGCGTTGTGCGCGCGGATCTCCGCCCCGAGCTGCCGGGCCGCCGCGATCTGCGTCGAGCACAGATCAACGGGTGAGACCGGCTTGGCCTCCGCCGGGGAAATGAACCCGAGTAGTGCGACCAGCACCACCAGCGCGACCAGGAGTCGCTTGAATCTGAGTGATTTACGCATGCCCTCGCCTCGCCCGTCGACCGTGCTGCGCATTCCCCGACGGCGCCTACCGGCGTGGTGATTTCCCCGCGCCCCGGGCGCCTTCCACCCAGCGCCGTACTTCTCGCTTCCGGGTGGTTCTCGGCGGCAACTCGCCCACCGTCGCAGGAGGCACTGAAATGCCCATGAAATCTCGATGGTCGGGATCAGCGGACTCGCGATGGACGTAGCGATGGGCATGGCGATGGGCATAGCGATGGCCGTCGCGCTGCACGCAGTGCCCGATGGTGGCCGGGCAGCCCGGCGGTCACTGCCACCGCCGGCTGCCCGGCCGTATCTTGTCAGTTGCCAGGTGTCAGGACGTGACCACCGGCACCTGCAGCTCGGTCACCCAGTCATCGTGGTTCTCCGGGCACTCCAGGCTGATCTCCCGCGGGTATCCGGTCGACCGGTACCCGTTGCCGTCGATCCAGCGGGCCAGGGCCTGGGCCGTCGGCAGCACGGTGTCCATCGAGCCGTGGTGCACGATCGTCGCCGCCTCGTCGACGGGCGGCAGATCGAGCACCCGGAAGGCGCCGTCCTGGACGGGGGCCGAGACCTGGACGGCGGCGTGGACACTGATCCTGCCGCCGCCCTCCGGGGCGTCCTCGTAGTAGGCGACACCAAGTCCCGCGGGCTGCACGCCCGCCGCGCGCAGGCGTGAGAACAGCTCGTCGTAGAGCGGTCCGATGACCGGGCCGATGTCCTCCGGCTCGAAGCTGGCGGCGATCGCGGTCAGCTCCGCCACCCGGATCGCCGGGACGCTCTTGATGATGACGTCGTTCGTGGGCATATGCCCCTCGCTCTCGATCGACCGGAGCCTCGCCTCGACCTGGACCAGCCGTGCCGCCGCAGCGGTCATCGTGGCCTCCAGCTCTGCCCGCCGCAGCCGCAGCATGCCGCGCAGTTCCTCGGTGCTGATCCTCTCGTCCACGATGTCCTGCACCTGTTGGAGGGTGAAACCGAGGTCCTTGAGCGCGATGACGCGGTTGAGGCGCGTGAGTTGGGCGGCCGTGTAGTAGCGATAGCCGCTGGCAGAGTCGACATGGGCCGGGCGCAGTAGTCCGGTCGCGTCGTAGTGACGCAGCATCCGGACCGAGACGCGGCCGTGTCGGGCGAAGTCTCCGATGGTGAACATGACGTCTCCGAGTTCAGCGCCTGACACGGTGTCAGGGTCAACAACCCACCTCGCCCGAGCGCGAGGAGCGGGCCGAAGCCCGCACCGAGGTCGTCCATCATCCGCTCGAACCCGTACGCCCGCCCGTACACGAGGCCGAGACGATGTCCGGATCTTTGTTGCTTCTGCCAGTACGACGGTCTGCCGGGGTGCGGCAAGACTGCCCGCCAGAGGCCGCGGCGTGTCCCGCGGGACGGTGGCCGAGGCCGAGGACATGACGAACCACAGGGAGGACGGCGCGATGAGCGTGCAGCTGTATGACGAGATAGGTGAGGCGTTCGAGGGCTTCAAGGCACTGCCGCTGGCGCAGTACGGGGAGGTGTCGAGCTTCCTGGCCATGGTGGGGGACGTGCGCGGCAAGTCGGTCCTCGACCTGGCGTCCGGCACCGGCTTCTACAGCCGGGAGTTCAAGCGGCGCGGCGCCACGGAGGTGCTCGGAGTCGATATCTCGGGTGAAATGGTCGCCGTGGCACAGCGGTTGGAGGAGAGCAATCCGCTGGGTGTGCGCTACGAGGTGGGTGATGTGGCCGAATTGCGGCCCGTTGAGCGGAAGTTCGACGTCGGCGTGGCGGTCCAACTGCTCAACTACGCCGATGACATCGCCACCTTCGAGCGGATGTGCCGCAATGTGCACCGGAGTCTGAAGCCGGGCGGCGAGTTCTTCGTACTCAACCAGTCGCCCGACTTCCGCTTCGACGGGCCGCCGCTGGACAAGTACGGCTTTCGCAGCGAGCTGACCGGTGAGGAGGCCGAGACCGGGCCGCGAGTGAGGATCACGGCGCTGCTCGACCAGCATCCGATCAGCTTCGTCACCAACCGCCCGCGCCGCGAGGTCTACGAAGAGTCGATGCGGGCGGCCGGATTCGGCGAGCTGACCTGGGTCCCGCTGGAGGTGTCCGACGCCGGCGTGCGCAAGTTCGGTGCGGACTTCTGGGCGGACTTCCTCGCCAACCCCCCACTGGAGATGCTGCGCTGCCGCGTCTGACGACCGATCGGACATCCCGGCGGCCCGACCTCTGGAAGTCGCCCGGGCCGGGGGGCGGGGCCGGGTCGCCGGTCGCCCCCCGGAGGTCGTTGCGAACCGCCATAAAGAGACGACGTCGGAGCGCCTTCCGTGACTGTTTCGCGCCATGGGAGGAAGCGTCGTCGGTGCCTGCGCCGCCGTCAGGCCGCAGGTAAATCGGCATGTTGGGCGCAAATCTGCCTTAAGCCTTCACGTTGCGAATCGTTCGACCGTCGGTATCGAGACCCTTTGGCGTGGCCGGTAATCGCCGCTCTCGCCTTTACGGGGCAATTCATTGCCAACGCTTTACGTGCATCTCCCTCCGCGCTCGCTTACCTTTCTTCCCACCTCTCTGTCGAGGTGAGAATTCGTTGATGATGCGACGATACGTGATCAAACCTCGATGGTCTTGATGGATTGATGGCTTGGCGGAAATCTCCTCGTCATGACCGACTCCGTTGCCGTAAGGGTGGGTGCCGGAGCGTTTTGGTGTTTCTCATGCTCGGAGCCTTCGTCAAATTTATGAATGGTGAGATCTGGTGAGGTCTGATGAGATCTTTTTCTGAACCATTGACGATGCATGGTGACCCGTTCTAGGTTTTCTTTCCGGCGGCACGAGTCGTCACCAACGAGGGAGAGCTTCATGAAGCGCATTATCGAGATCGTTAAGGGCGCTTTCTCCAGTTCGGCCAAGGTGGACCCGGAGAAGATGGCGTCGCACGCCTTCCAGTACAAGTCCTGATTTCCGGCGGGCTGTGGTGGCACTCATCCGGGCTCATCCGGGGCCACCACGGCCCGCTGTGCTGCCTCAGCGGAAGGTGATATCGAGGAAGGCCGGCACGTGGCTCGGGCTGCAAGACCCGCATCCCTCTTTCGGGACAGGAACTTCTCAAGTCTCATCGTCGCGCAATTTGTCAGCGATACGGGTACGGCCGTCTCCGCGCTTGCGCTTCCTCTCGTTGCCCTCACGCAGCTGCACGCCACTCCGCTTCTTCTCGGGGTGCTGGGTGCGGCCTCCGCACTTCCGCAGCTGTTCCTCAGCCTCTGGGCGGGCGCTCTCGCGGACCGCGGCGACAAGCGCAGGATGATGCTGTACAGCGATGCCGTCCGGTGTCTGCTCGTGCTGACCGTCCCCGTCGCGGCTCTGCTGCACCGGCTGACGTTCCTGCAGGTACTGCTGGTGGCCCTGGGGGAAGCCGCCATCACGCTCCTTTTCGACGCCGCCTATTCGAGTTATCCTCCTCAGCTTTTTCAGGACTCCGGAAGGCTGGAGGAGGCGCTCGGCAAGCTGAATGCGTCCTTCTCCGCCGCACTGCTCATCGGACCGTCGCTGGCTGGTGTTCTGGTCGCCTCCGTGAACGCCTCCAACGCCATCATCGGCGACGCCGCCTCCTACGCCATCAGCTTCTTCCTGCTTCTTCGCATACGAGTGACACGGCATAAGGGTGGCGAGACGCGGGGTGGTGTGGACGGCGGGACCGGAGGCGGTGTCGACAGCGGAACCGGCCTCTTCGTCGCGCAGAGGGAGGGGCTCAAGTATCTCTTCGCGCATACGGAATTCAGATCGATCGCCCTGGCGAATGGTGTTGATTCGTTCTTCCTGGCGGGATGGAATGCCCTGTGGCTGCTCTACGTGGTGCGGCATCTCCACTGGAGCGCTCAGGCCGCAGGATTCGTGCTCGGTATCGGGGCCGTCGGCGGTGTGCTGGGCTCCCTGCTCGCTCGGCGGGCGACCAAGAAGTTCGGGATCTCGAAGGTTCTGATAGTCAGCGCCTTCGTCACCGCTCCGTGTGAGGCGGTGACCCTGATCGTCGCGCCGGGGCTCGTCGGCCAGATCGCGGTGCTGGTGTCTTTCATCGTGGTGATGTTCTTCGTCTTTCTCTACACCACCGCAGCTCGTGCGTATCGGCAGACGACATGCCCGCTTCATATGCTCGGTCGTGTGATGATGGCAAGCCGCTGGCTGTCCTGGGGCGGGCGTCCCGTGGGGGCGTTCTTCGGCGGCTTGGCAGGCTCTTTCATCAGCGTACGGAGCGCGATGTTTCTCGCCGTACTCGGTCTGCTCGTCCCCCCGCTCATTCTCCTGGTGGGACTGCGCGGCCGCCATGGAACCACCGTTTCCCAGGAAATCCCGGAGAACGCCGCAAGCTAGTCGCGCGCCCTGCGATCGAACCGCACTGGGGCAGAGGGAGCATCGACAGAGGGGAATCCCGATGGTCGCCAAGGAACGTGGGGAACCCGTGACCGCGGAAACGGCTACCGAGTTTCTGCATTCGCAGCAGTTCATCGACGACCCCGACGCGTTCTTCCGGATGCTGCGGCGGGACGCACCGGTCTGCCCGGTGCGCACGCGCAGCGGGATGCCGGTGTGGCTGGTGAGCCGGGACGCCGACGTACGCCGGCTGCTGGGTGACGAGCGGATCGTGATGACCGGTGCCTATGCGGCGGGAGCATCCGGGGCCCGGAACGCGCTGGACCGGAACCTGCTCGACCTCGACGGGGATGAGCACGCCGCCGTCCGGCGGCTGGCTGCCGGTGCCCTGTCCGCGCGGGCCGTGCAGCGGCGCCGGCCCGGGATACACCAGCTGATCGCGCGCCGGGCCGACACGCTCACCCCCGACCGGCCGACGGAACTGATCACCGCCTTCATACGTCCCGCCCTCCTGGCCTCCACCTGCAGTGTGCTGGGGGTGTCGGAGGAAGACTGGGCCGATATCGAGCGCTGGGTGCGGGCCCTGCTGTCACCCGGGACCAGCACGCTGGGCATCGAGACGGCGCTGGAAGCCCTGGAGCCGTACTTGGCACGGCTCGTCTCGGCGCGCCGGGCCGACCCACGGGACGACATCGTCTCCGCCGCCGTCGCGGCGGCCGACAAGAACGGCGAGGTGAGCGAGGCGGACCTGGTGTCGCTGTGCGGGATGCTCGTCATCGCCGGCTTCGAGAACACCGGCCGTACCATCGCCAACGCGCTCTTGTGGCTCGCCCGGCGCCCCGGTGAATGGGAACGGTACGTGGCGGCCGCCGAAGCGGAACGCCAGCCGCTGTTCGAGGACCTCATCCGGCTCTGCCTGCCCGAACCGCTCTCCTCCGTACGGGTCGCCACCGAAGCGGTGGAGGTGGCGGGCCATGTGGTCCAGCCCGGCGAACGGTTGATGTTCGCCTTCGGCGCCGCCAACCGGGACGTCGCGCGCTACCGGGAACCGGACGCCCTCGCGCCGCGCGACAACGCCCAGGACCACCTCAGCTTCGGCAAGGGCGCCCACTTCTGCCTGGGCGCCGCGCTGGCCCGTCTGCAGATCGAGACCACGCTCGCCGTCCTGGCCGAACGGTTCCTCGCCATCCGCCTCGCGGACCCGTCGTCCGTCCGCTGGACCGGCACCTACCGCCACCGAGAACTGCACAGACTCGACGTCGTCCTCCACTCCACTCCACGGAAGTGACTTCCCACATGCCCGACGAACCCCAACTCCCCGCCCCGGCACCCCATGACGCCTTCGGCGGCATCCTGCTGCGCTGCTGGAAGGCGGGCGGGGCGCCCGGATCCGCTGCCGAGATCGTCGAACGTGAGGACGGCTTCATCGGCTGGTCCGACCCGAGTCGCTACTTCGCGCCCTACGACCAATGGGATCTGCCCGAACGCCTCATCGCCGACTGGGCCCGGGGCCGGGTGCTCGACGTCGGCTGCGGAGCGGGACGGCACGTCGTGGAACTCGCCGGCCGCGGACTGGCGGCCACCGGGATCGACACCTCGCAGACCGCCGTCGACATCGCCCGGCTGCGCGGCGCCGACGCCCACCGGGCCGACATCTTCGACTACGTCAACGCGCCGGACGCCCCGCGCTACGACTCATTCCTGTTCGGCGGCGCCAACCTCGGCCTCTTCAGCACCCGTGAACGCGGCCGCCACCTGCTGGAACGCCTCAAACGCATCGCCAACCCGGGGGCCCGCATCCTGGGCGTCACCAGCGACCCGCTGGCCACCTCCAACCCCGTGCACCTCGCCTACGCCCAGGACAACGTCCGCGCGGGACGCATGCCGGGCCAGGACCGCATCCGGGTGCGTTTCCAGGCCGCCGCTTCCCCCTGGTTCGACTACCTCTCCTTCTCCCCGCGCGAGGCCGAGGAGCTCGTCGAGGGCACCGGCTGGAAAACCAGCCGGGTGCAGGAGGGCGACGGCGGATACGCCATGGAGATCACCCTCACCGAACCGCCTTGCTGACACCCGCGGTTGACCCGCCCACACGCCAGCGACCGCCCGAAGGATGCCATGAGCGAGCAGCACGGGAAGGACATCGCTGTCCCTCACATGACCGCCTGGAGCAGTGAGGTCGCTCCGGCGGTCACCCTCCGGTGGAAGCACGGCCGTCTCGGCTTCACCGACGAGAAACCACAGGACCGCGACGACCACGGCATCCTCTGGGCCCGCCACACCGACGCCCAGGGGCAGACACGGCCCACCTTCGGCCGGGTCCACACCGGCCGGCAACGAGCCGCCATGGCCGGTCTGCGGTGCCAGGTGTGCAACCAGCCCGTCACGACGACGGACGACAGCTATACGTGGCTGGTCGACCTGCGGGAGGCCGCCGACCTCACACGCTTCCGGCAGGACTGGGTCACCACCAGCTATCCGCCGATCTGCGCACCCTGCCTGGTCCTGTCCACCCGGAGATGTCCCGCCCTGCGCCGCGGGTTCGCCATCCTGAAAGTACGCTCCGTCAGCCCGTTCGGGGTGCGGGGGATGCGGTTCAGACCCGCCTGGCGCGGCGTCCGTCCGGCGGACGACGGCGTGGCACGGCACATCTCCTACCGCGACCCGGCGACCGCCGGAGTACTCGCGACCCAGGTGGTCGTCAAGCTCCACGGAGTGCGGCTGTTCGACTGGTCCGTCGTCAGCGCCGACGACCCGGCCGGCGCACGGTCCACGGCACCCTCGGCGAAGGCGGAGTAGCCCTATGCCATGGACCGGAGCCGTCGAACTCATCGTCACCGGAGCCCTCGTCGCCCGCATGGTCGTCGCCGGATTCCGGCGCCGGCCGGGCAAGATCTTCAGCTGGCCCATGTTCAGCCACGGCTGCTCCGTGCTCATCGAACTCACCGTGGAGAAGGACGGAAAGCGGGAACCGGTCAACCTCTTCGACCTCTTTCCGACCGGTGACACGCTGGCGATCACCACCACCGATCTCCAGACCGTGTGCGACTACCTGATGGAGACGTACGACAGCGTCGACGGGGAAGGCCGGATGCTGTATCCGGAAGGGGAAGCCCCCGTGAAGGTGGTCTCGGGCCGTGTGGTTGTCTGACGCCGTCGCGGAACTGTTCCGCCTGCCGACCGACGAGTCCCGCATCCAGATCTTCCGCATGCTGGTCGGTGCTGCGTGCACCCTGAAGTTCCTGGGTGAACTGACCCAGGGAACATGGAATTTCCTCGCCCACGGTTCCTATTCGCGCTTCGAACTGCGGAAGTTGCGCGGCGCCGACGCGGAACTGCTCGTCTGTGCCTTGTACCGCCCCGTCGTCATCGCCCGGCTGGTCGCGGCGCTGATGCTCACCGCCGGTGTCCTGCCGCGGGTCGCGGCCGTCCTCGTCGCTCTGGGACTCGCCTTCGAACTGTCCTACCTCTACCGCTTCAACACCATCTACCTGATGCTCACCGTCGCCTGCCTGGTCTTCGCGGGCGCACCCGGAAACGGCTTCGCGCTCTCGTACGCCCGGACCGATGCGAACACATGGAGCCAGTTCCTGATCGTGCTCATCACCCTTGATATGTACTGGAACAGCGCATGGATCAAGGTGAGATCCGCCCAGTTCCGCTCCGGGCTGCGTATGGCGCAATGGCTGGAGTCCGGTGCCGCGCTGGGGCCCAGACTTCCCCGCCGTGAATATCACTACCCCGCATTTCTCGTCCGCCATCTGGGGAACAGCTCGCCGGCCGCACTGCGCACCTGGCGCCCGGTGTCGCTCTTCGTCATCTTCCTGGAGGTGGCGATACCCGTCGCCCTCCTCTTTCCGCCCACCCGTCCCTATGGCATCGCGGCCGGCATCATCATGCATCTGTGCTTCTGGGGCCTGCTCCCGGTCACCCTCGTCGGCTTCTCACTGGGCTCGGTCGCCAGCTATGTGCTGTTCGTGCCGTGACACGCCGTACGGTTCACGGGGTCGCTTTGTGCGTCGACCTGCTGGGCGGACGGTGGATGGCGATGAGGGCCGCGTCGTCATCGAGGCGTCCGCCGGTGTGGGCGAGGAGGTCACGCCGGATGTGGTGCAGGAGTGCTTCCGGGGAGCTGTCGGTCCACTGGGCGGCGCGTTCCGTGAAGGGGTAGAAGTTGCCGTCGCGGTCGCGCGCTTCGATGATGCCGTCGGTGTAGACCAGGAGGGTGTCGCCGGCCTCGAAGGTGACCACGTCGACCGTGTAGTCCGTCGGTCCTGTGGTGTCGACCCCCAGCGGGGGCGCGGGGTGCAGGCTCGGGGCGGTGACGGCGTGGGCGGGGCTCAGCAGCAGCGGTGCCGGGTGTCCGCAGCTGGTCATGTGGGTGATGTGGCCCTGGTCGGGGATCTCCAACAGCAGTGCGGTGACGAAGCGCTCCCCGGCCTCTTCGGCCGGTTCGAAGTCGGCCTGGTAGCGGGAGATGCTCTCTTCCAGGGCGGCGGCCAGGGCCGGCAGGGCGGTGTGCTGGTGGGCGGCCTCGCGGAAGGCGCCGAGCAGGAGGGCGGCCTCTCCGATCGCGGCCAGGCCCTTGCCCCGTACGTCGCCGATCATCACCCGGGTACCGTCGTTGACTCGGGTGGCCGCGTACAGGTCACCGCCGATCTGCGCCTCGTCCTCGGCGGCCAGATACAGCGAGGCGACGCGCAGCGGGCCGATCCGCTCCGGTAGCGGCCACAGCAGCACATGCTGCGCGGCCTCGGCCACCGACCGCACCTGGGCCAGCTCCCGTCTGCGCCGGTCGCGCAGCACGCAGTAGAACACCACCAGCGCGGAGAGCGCGGCGAGGGCCACGATCTGCACGATGACATTGCGGGAGGCCAGCACGCCGAAGTGCAGGCCGATGAACGCCTGTGCCGCCACGGCAAGGAGCCCGATCAGCCCGGTCAGCACGGGCCCGGCGAAGGAGGCGGTGATCGCGGGCGCGATGACCAGCAGCGGCCCCAGGTGGACGTCCTCCGGCACCAGGATGTCCACCACGGTGATCACGATGATGAGCAGCAGGGGAATCGCCAGCAGCGTATGGCCCGGCCGCCATGGCTCCCGCACTCCTGCAAAGCGTTCCCTGAGGCCCACGTCTTCCACAGTGCACCGCTCCGGGGGCGGCTGACGAGTCGGCCGCCCCGGAGCGGTCGATCAGGACGGCTCCCGTCGAAGAATCGAGACGATACGACCCGTCTCGCAGGGAAGGCTGCCGTGTGTTACGAGATTGCCGTCGTGTGTTACGAGATGGCCCGCAGCCCGCCGTGGGGCCGGCGGCCGAGCTCGTCGACCGCCTTGGCCGTGCTCTCGTCCGCGGGGAGGAAGACGACCAGCTGTTGCGCCTCCGAGGAGAGTTCGAGCGTCTCGCGGAGCAGCCGAAGCTCGCAGCCGGAGGGGTGGTTGAGGCGGAGAGCACCGCGTCGCGGAACCACATGACGGTTCAGACGGCGCGTGAAGTCGGGGCCGGCGACGGGGGCGAGCTCCGCGGTGAGCCACTCGGAGTTCTCGACGGACGGTCCGAGCCACAGGTCGAAGGCCTGCTCGTCCGCGACGTCGTCCCAGTCGGCGAAGAACGTCCGGGCGCGGGGGTCGGTGAAGACATAGCGGGTGAGGTTCGGGGCGTCGGTGTCCAGCAGTCCGGTTCCGCTCGTCACCGACTCATAGCCGCTGGTACGGGCCAGGATGTCGCCTAGCCGGTTGGTCACCACGGCGATGCCCGGTTCAAGGAGGCGGAGTGTCTCCAGGACGGGCGGGCGGACCTCGCGGGACGGTGGCGTGGGCCGGGTGTGCGCGGAACACTCCCCGCCGGTGATCTTCGCGAGGTAGCGCAGATGGTTGCGCTCCGAGGGGTCGAGGCTGAGTGCGTCGGCGAGCGCGTTGATCACGGCGATCGAGGGGTTGCGGTCACGGCCCTGTTCCATGCGGGTCAGATATTCGACGCTGATGCCGGCCCGCGCGGCAAGATCCAGGCGGCGCAGACCCGGTGACCGGCGGCGGCCGCGATCCGGCAGGCCCAGCGATTCCGGCTGGATGCTGTCGCGTTTGGCCCGGATGAAGTCCCCCAACGGCGTACCCATGAGGCGAGCATAGGGCGCTGCCCGTGGGCGGCGGAGTGCTGAGGGTGGCCCTGCGGGGGCCAGCCTCAGCACGGTCTGGCTGCGGCCGTGGCGCGGCCTGATCGTGGTGGGCATGGACAACGACAAGCCCAAGCTGCTCATCATCGTCGGAAGCGTCCGGGAAGGACGGTTCGGCCCGGTAGTGGCCTCGTGGGTCGCCGAACAGGCCGCCCTGCACGGTGGTTTCGAGGTGGACACCGTCGATCTGGCCGACATCGACATCCCGCTGGCGCTGCCGGCGGCACCGCCCAAGTTCGCCGGCGACGGTTACCCCCGTCCGGCCGGGATGGCGGCACTGACGTCGGCGCTGGCGGACGCGGACGCCTTCATCGTGGTCACGCCGGAGTACAACCACAGCTATCCCGCGTCGCTGAAGGCGGCCATCGACTGGCACTTCACCCAGTGGACGGCCAAGCCCGTCGCCTTCGTCAGCTACGGCGGCGCGGCGGGCGGCCGGCACGCGGTGCTGCACCTGGAGAACGTGCTGACTGAGCTGCACGCGGTGACCATCCGCGACGGCCTCGCCTTCCCGAACTACTTCACCGCGTGGCAGGACGGCCGTCCCCTCGACCCCGAGACCTCCGGCTACGCCAAGACCCTGCTCGACCAATTGGCCTGGTGGGCGGGCGCACTCCGGTCCGCGCGCGCCGCCGCTCCCTACCCGGCTTGAGCGCAGGGCCTCCTGTGGGAATTCAGGACTCGAAGTCCTGGTAGCCGTACGCGGCGGTGTGCTCGAAGTGTCCGGGGAGCGGGTGGAGCGCGACCAGGTCGCCCTCGCGCACGACCTCCCCGGACAGGGGCGGCACTTCGATGCGGTCCCAGTGGACGGTGACGGTGACCGCGTCCCCGAGGTCTCCGGCGAACATGCGGTGGGACAGCGTCTGCGTCTCGTCCGCTGCCTCCTCGTCCGCCGCGAAGTCGTAGCCCACCGGCTCGTCGGGGCCGGTGAACGTGATGTCCGGATAGCCCGCTATCGAGAGCGTGAGAAACGGATGCAGGTCGATCGAGTCGGTCTGCTTCCCCTGCTGATAGACGTCGAGGGTCAGACGGGCGCCGTACCAGCAGAGCAGGTACAGGTTGATCTCCGCGGCGAGCTCCGCGGCCAGATCGTGCTGCACCTCTTCGAGGCTTCCTCGGATGTAATGGGTGTCCTTCCTGGCTCCCCCTGGATCGACGCCGAAGGACAGGTCGTAGAAGCTGCGTGACATGCGCATGATGCTATCGACGGGCGGGAGCCGTGCCACCGCCGTCTCGCCCGGCGCCTGGCCGTGCCCGCGGGGGTGAGCCCGCGCAGGGGCCGTGCGAAGCGCGCGGAGTGCCGCTACCAGGCCGATACTGGGTTCCAGTCGAGCCAGACGCCGGATCGGGGCAGAGCGAGCAGTGCCCCGGGTGTCGACGCGCGGTCCCGCTGGGACAGTACGAGAGTGGCAGGCGATGGACACACCGGTGACGACTTTCAGCGAGGGCCCCAACGACCCGTTCGCCGTGTGTCGCTCGGCCTCCGCGGTGCTGGACGGCGAAGGGCGGGTCGTCGGCTGGAGCGAGCGTGCCGAGGCGCTGCTCGGCCATGCGCCCGAGGACGTGCTGGGGCGGGCGGCGCGCGAGGTCCTGCTCGATGCGCGCGACGAAGACGTGGTCATGGACGCGGTGGCGGCCTGCGTGAGCGCTGGGGGCTGGTTCGGGACCCTCCCCGTACGAGACCGCGACGGCAAGCGGGTGGAGCTGGGCTGCCGGGTCCGGGCGGTGGCGCGGGCGGACGGCGGTATCGAGTGGATGGTCGTCGGCGCGCCCGCGGAGCAGGTGATCCAGTGGGAGACGGACCGCTCGGTCCTGGACGGAATGTTCCGCCGGTCCCCGATCGGTCTTTCCGTGCACGCCCCCGACCTGAGCATTCTGCGGGTGAACCGGGCGATCGCGCGGTTCGGTGGCGTCCCGGCTGAGTACTACCCGGGGCTGCGCACCGGTGACTTCGTCATCGGCCGGGACGCGGAAACGGTGGAGGCACGGCTGCGCCGGGTGCTCGAAACGGGCGAGCCGCTGATCTTCACCGAGCAGCCCTGCCATCTGCGGCACGACCCCGACCGGGAGCTGGTCGTCTCCGTCTCGGCGTTCCGGATGCAGGACTCCTCGGGCCGGATCCTCGGCGTCACCCAGATGGTGGAGGACGTCACCGACCGCTACCGGGCCCGCCGGAGACTGGCGCTCCTCAACGAGGCCGGTGCCCGGATCGGCACCACCCTCGACGTGGAGCGTACGGCGCGCGAGCTGGCCGAGGTGGCGGTGCCCGACCTCGCCGACTGTGCCTCCGTCGACCTGCTCGAACCGGTCACCCGTGGTGAGGAACCGGACCAGGAGGCGTCGGCCCCCGTGGTCAGGACGGCCGTCCGGAGCAGCGCACCCGAGGCGCCCCCCGTGATGTTTCCGGTGGGCCACACGATGCACTTCCCTCCGCAGGCCCCGCAGGCCAGATGCCTTGCCGAGCGGCGCCCCGTCCTCGAACCGGTCCTGGAATTCCCGCCCGGGTGGGCCTGTCTCGACCCCGACAAGGTCGAGCGGGTCCTGGAACTGGGCGTCCACTCGCTCATCGTCGTACCGCTGGTCGCACGCGGCCTCGTACTGGGCGTGGTGAGCCTGTGGCGGTGGCAGCGGCCCGAGCCGTTCGAGGAGGACGACCTCACGCTGGCCGAGGAGTTCGCCGCCCGGGCCGCCGTCTGCATCGACAACGCCCGCCGCTACACCCAGCAGCACCAGGCCGCGCTCGCGCTCCAGCGCAGCCTGCTCCCGCGCGAGGTGCCCGAGCACCCGGCGGTCGAGGTCGACCACCGGTATCTGCCGGCCGACGCCACCACCGGCGTCGGCGGCGACTGGTTCGACGTCATCCCGCTCTCCGGGCTGCGGGTCGCCCTCGTCGTCGGCGACGTGGTCGGCCATGGCATCCACGCGGCGGCCACCATGGGCCGGCTGCGTACCGCCGTCCACACACTCGCCAACCTCGACCTGCCCCCGGACGAGGTCCTCTCCCACCTGGACGACCTCGTGGACCGGCTGGCGGCCGAGCAGGAGGCGACCGACGAACGTGCCCCGCAGGTCATCGGCGCGACCTGCCTGTACGCCGTCTACGACCCGGTCTCCCGGCGCTGCGCCCTCGCCCGCGCCGGCCATCCGCCGCCTGCGGTGGCGACACCGGACGGACGGGTGGAATTCCCCGATCTGCCGGCCGGCCCGCCGCTCGGCCTCGGCGGGCTGCCGTTCGAAGCCGTCGAGCTGGAACTGCCCGAAGGCAGCCTGCTCGCCCTCTACACCGACGGACTCCTCGCGGCCCGGCGCGGGGACGTCGACGAGGGCCTGGCGCTCCTGCGCGGGGCGCTGAGCGATCCCGCCCGCTCGCTGGAAGACACCTGCAAGGCGGTGGAAGAGACGCTGCTGACCGACCGCCCCGGCGATGACATCGCGCTGCTCACCGCCCGCACCCGCTGCCTGGCCGCACACAAGGTGGCCACCTGGGAACTCTCGGCGGAGCCGACCGCGGCGGCCGAGGGCCGGACGCTCGCGGTGGCTCAGCTCAACGACTGGGGGCTGGGGGACGTGGCCCTGACGACCGAGCTGATCGTCAGTGAGCTGGTCACCAACGCCTACCGCTACAGCAGCGGCCCGGTCACCCTCCGGCTCATCCGGGACCGCCACCTCATCTGCGAGGTCTCGGACACCAGCAGCACCTCCCCCCATCTGCGCCACGCCGCCACCACCGACGAAGGCGGCCGCGGCCTCTTCCTGGTCGCCCAACTCACCGAACGCTGGGGCACCCGCTACGTGCGCAACGGCAAGACCATCTGGACGGAGCAGCCGCTGCCGTCCGCGGGAACCGCATGAGCTCGGCGGCGAACCGTATGAGCTCGGCGGCGACGCGCCCGCCGGTCGTGGTGCGTCATCCGGCGACCGTGTACGAACGCGCTCCGGTCCCCGCGAGCCCACCGCCGTCGACGATCAGGTACTCCGGGCGGATGGGACGCCCGTCGAGCCAGCACTCCAGGATCTCCCGGGTGCCGGCGGCGTAGCGGGCCTGCGCCGACAGCGTCGTACCGGCCACATGCGGCGTCATCGCCTCGTACGGCATGGTGCGCCAGGGATGGTCGGGCGGTGGCGGCTGCGGATACCAGACGTCACCGGCGTAACCGGCGAGTTGGCCGCTGTGGAGGGCCCGCACCACGGCGTCCCGGTTGACGATGAGCGCGCGTGCGGTGTTGACGATGTACGACCCGCGCTTCATGGCCCCGATCAGTTCGTCGTCGAAGAGGTTCTGCGTCTGCGGATGCAGCGGAGTGTGGATGGACAGCACGTCGACCGAGGAGACCAGCGAACGGGCGTCGGGGTGGTAGGTGAGCTCCAGCTCCTCCTCGACGTCCCGGGGCAGCCGGTGCACGTCGCAGTAGTGCAGGGTGACGTCGAACGGCTTGAGGCGCCGCAGCACCGCCTGGCCGATACGGCCGGAGCCGAGGACGCCCACGTGCATACCTTCGAGGTCGTAGGCGCGCGACACACTGTCCGCGATGTTCCAGCCCTTCTTGGCGGTCACCCACTCATGGGCGGGCATGTAGTTGTGCACCAGCGTGAGGATCTGCATGACGGCGTGCTCGGACACGCTGATGCTGTTGCTGTAGGTCACCTCCGCCACCGTCATGCCGTGGGAGATGGCGCTCGGCAGGTCGACGTGGTCCGACCCGATCCCGGCGGTGATCGCGAGTCCGAGCCGGGGCGCCGCGGCGATGCGCTCGGACGTCAGATAGGCGGGCCAGAAGGGCTGAGAGATCACCACGTCGGAGTCGGGCAGCTCGCGGTCCAGCGTGGAGCCCGCTCCCTCCTTGTCGGACGTGACGACGAACGTGTGGCCGCGCTCCTGAAGGAAGCGGCGCAGCCCCAGTTCTCCCGATACGCAGCCGAGCAGCTGCCCTGGGGTGAATGCGATGGCCTGCGGGGTCGGCGCGGTCTGACCGCCCGGATAGCCGGCGATGGTGGGAATCTCGTCACGGGCGTATTCGGGTGGATAGCCGCCCACGGGATCCGGATAGAGCACCGCAAGGATCTTTGCCATGGCCGCCCTCCATCAGTGGGGCCACTGCACCGGAAAACCGGCAGTGCGCGGTGGATCGATGGAACACCGATGATCTTGAATTTTAGTCGAGTGGGTGTCTGCGCTGCAATGCCCGGCACAATGCGCCAAGTATGGCCGCTGGATAGGGATACGACTCTGCCTATGACTCCGTTCTGCCTATGACTCCGTCTCGTCCGGGCTGTCTCCTTCCGTTACTCCGTAGCGTGCGCATCGTTTCGTGCGCATGGTTTCGATTTCACCCAGGCCTCGATCGGCCGGTGTGCGGTCCTCTCGTGATCAGTTCTCGGCGGCGGGGGCGCAACGGCTCCCGGCGCTCGGGGGCTTCAGTTCGGTGAGGTAGTCGTCAACGGCGTCGCGTGTGCAGTCACTTCGGCCGTAGACGCTGTGCCCCGCGCCCTCGTACGGCAGCAGGACAGTCGTTCTGCGGGTCTGCCGGTGGATACGGGTCGCCCACGCGTAGTGGTTCGCCGGGTCGTGCAGCGAATGCAGCATCAGGATCTTGGGTGCGTCGGTGATGCGCAGACGGTGCTGCGGATTGTTCACCTCGTTCGGCCAGCCGACGCAGCCGGCCACCGCCGCGTGCACACGTGGTGAGCCGCGCATATGCGGTGCGGCCCGCAGCTCGGCTTCGGTCAGGCCGGCGAACTCCCGGAAGTCCCTCGGCCGGAATCGCCAGTCCTGGCAGAACACCGCGTGAAACGGTTCCGCGGTCGTCCGCTGTTCTGGGTTCTCCGATATCTGCGGTGACCTCTGCGACTGAGTTCGCTGAGTCCGCTGAGAATGCCGATAGTGCCGATAATGCCGAGAATTCCGCGGTTCCTTCGGTCGCTGTGCGTCCAGCTCCGCTATGTATGCGGCCAGCTCATCCCACTCCGGGCCGTAGAACGCTTTGAAGGCGGTGAGTGTGATCGCGTTCGCGGTGAGCACCTGGTCCGGGCTCTTCGGGTCAGATATCTCCCCGCGGTCCGCCCTGGCGAGCAAGCCGTCCCACACGGCGGTGACGTCCCGGCCGTACAGCGCACAGGAGCCGGTGCGCTCACACCACTTCACGAACTGCTGGAACGAGTCCTCCGCGGTGGCCGCTGAGGAGACCATGAACTCCCGGGCGCCCAGGCTGTGGTCGACGTTCGCGGTGAGGGCCATGGTCCGGATCCGGTCGCCGTACTGCTCCGCGTACTGCTCGCCGATCAGCGTGCCGTAGGAGTGGCCGAAGTAATTGATCTTCTTCTCGCCCAGCGATCTGCGCAGCGCGTCCATGTCCCGGACGACGCTCAAGGTGTCGGCGTGGTCGAAGACCGGGCCACTGTGTCGTCGGCAGTCCTTACGTAACGTCCGGTTGAACCGGGCGAGTTGGTCGAACTCCGCCTGGTTGCGCGGGTATGCCGACGGACGCTGGTCCAGCAGCTTCTGCGGGCACTTGACCGGTTGGCTGCCTCCGACACCCCGCGGATCGAACCCGATGATGTCGAACTTCTCCCGGACCTCCGCGCTGAAGTGGGACTTGGCACGGCGTACGGCGAAGTCCACACCTGAATCGCCCGGCCCGCCAGGGTTGACCAGCAGTACGCCGACCCGGCGATCCGGATCAGCGGCCTTGCGACGGGCCACCGCAAGGCCAAACTTTTCACCGGCCGGGCGCGCCCAGTCCACGGGAAGCCGCAGGGTCCCGCATTCCGCTGCGGCGTCCTGGGGGCACGGCTTCCAGTCGATGGCGTCCCGAGTCGTCGGGCTTCTGCCGGGAGGGCCGGCATCCGCCGCCCGCACGCCCGGCGTCGACGCTCCGGCGAGTAATCCGGCGGTGAGCACTCCGGAGAGCGCCCTGAAGAGCGGTTGCATGAAGTCCTTTCCAAGGCCTGCGAAGTCTTTCCAAGGCCTGCGAAGTCTGACGAAATGGATCGCGGGAGTTGTCCCTAGTCGACGGTGACAGCGAGCCGATCGTGGGCACAACTGTGCGAGACGGGATTCAGGGAAGTCACCGGGACGTGCCCAGGGTTGCCCTAGGGGCAGCGCCTAAGGGATTGCCCTCGGACCCCTGAGTTCTGCCCGGACTTGGCGCGGCTCCGCAGGGCGAGGGCCCACAGCCGTGGCGGCCGCCCCGCTTCCGTCACATGGATGGGGAACCGTCACACAATCGTCGGGTTGCCGCAACGCGGGGCAACGAACATGATCGGTCCTGTACGCCACCGCCGCCTCCCGCTGTCTGGAATGACCGTGCCGCTCCTCCGCTCCCTGCCCGCCCCCGGTCCCGCACGGGCGACGGCCCTGGCAGTCGCGGCGGTGAGTACGGCGGCGCTCCTGGGCGGGTGTGCGGCGACCGGGGCGCCCAAGAGCGCAGGTCACACGCGTGTCGCCGCCGCTCCGGCGCCCCTGTGGCCCGAGCGCCCGCCCGCGCCGCCGCCCTCACCGGACAGTGGCGGCGAGGCCGGGCCGATGCCCCTCCGCGCACTGCCCCCGGTACGGTCCGGCGACATCCGCAGGGTGTCCGCGCTCTCCGTCGTCCAGGCACAGATCGCCGAGGACGCCCGCCGCCACGCGCCGGCCTTCAGCAAGGCCACCGAGCGCAAGATCGCCCAGTGCGCCGCCAAGCCCAAGCCCTGTCCCGTACGGGCCCCGCAGTACCACGATCTGACGGGCGACGGGAAGGACGAGCTGATCGTCGGCGTCGAGGGCGAGGAGCACATCCTGGCCGTGTGGGTCTATGTGCTCAAGCGCGGGGTGGTGAACCGGATCCTGGACACCGCCGGAACTCCGACGTCGGTGGACGTGGCGAACGGTGACCTGATCATGCGGGAGCCCACGGACTCGCCCGGGTACGAGATCCGCACGGTGCACTCATGGGACGCGCGATACCAGATCATGGTGCTCCGGGCCACGGAGTTCGACCGGCGGACGACCTCCTCCGCCGCGCCGAAGTCGGAGCGAACCCGGTGAGCCCCCGACGGCCGCGGCCACCGCGGCTCCTGCCCACCTGGGCCGCGACCCTCTACGGCAGGTCCGCCGTCTTCATCACCGTCATGTGCTGCCTGCTCGCGGCGCTGCTCGGCATCCTCGTGCACGTGCTGGTCGGCAGGCAGACCGAGGACCGGGCCAGGAGCGCGGCCCTGGACGAACTGGACAGGGCGGTGACCGCGTACGTCGCCGGGGAACCCCTCGGCCGCAACGCCGCGGTGGACCCGCCGGACCTGCCCGCGCCGCTCCGCGAGATGGCCGTGCGCCGCCAGGAGCGCGGCACCGAACTCGCCGACCACGACGGCCGCCCGACGATGTGGGCCAGCACCCCCGCCGACGGGGGCAAGGTCCTGGCCGTGCGCCTGGACTACAGCGCCCGGGCCGCTGCCCTCCGTGGGCTGGACCAGGCAATCATCGGCTCCTCGGCCGCCGCGATCGCCGTCACCCTCGTCGTCGGACTGATCGCGGTCTCCCGCGTCACCCGCCGCCTGCACCGCACCGCCCTGGTCGCCCGACGCATCAGCGCCGGCGATCTCGACGCACGAGTGAACGACCCCCGCGCCCGGTGCCCCGACCAGGCCCAGGACGAGCCGGCCGCCGTGGCGGCCGCACTCGACGCGATGGCCGCCACCCTGCAGGGCAAACTCCACAGCGAACAGCGCTTCACCGCCGACGTCTCCCACGAACTGCGCACCCCGCTCGCCGGACTCCACGCCGCGGCCGAGCTGCTGCCGCCCGGCCGACCCACGGACATGGTGCGTGACCGCGTCGGGACCATGCGCCGGCTGACCGAGGACCTGCTGGAGATCTCGCGGCTCGACGCGCAGGTCGAACAGGCAGACCTGGACGTCCACCAGCTCGGCCGGCTGGTGGAGCGCGCGGTGCGTGCCACGGGGACGACGACCGAGGTCCGCGTCGTCAAGGACGCGCGCGTGGAGACCGACCGGCGCAGGCTGGAGCGCGTACTGGGCAACCTCGTCGCCAACGCCCACAAGCACGGCGCTCCGCCGGTGGTGGTATCCCTCGACGGCCCGGTGATCACCGTACGGGACCACGGCGACGGGTACCCCCCGTACCTCCTGGAGCAGGGCCCCCAGCGGTTCAGGAGCCAGTCGGGGCACGACGGCGGCAAGAAGACCGGACACGGCCTGGGCCTGACGATCGCCGCCGGCCAAGCGCACGTCCTCGGCGCCACCCTGCACTTCTCCAATTCCCCCGAGGGCGGAGCCGTCGCCACGCTCCGCCTCCCGAACGAAGTGTGAAACGAGCCCCCGAGGCCGCCTCGGGTTTCAGCGGAAGGGCTGACGGTCATCTGTTCGGGAGGGCATGTCGGTGTCGGTGTGAAGCGTGGGGGCCATGACCGGTTGCGGATTCGCGTTCAAGGCGGGAGTGACCCTGGCGGTCGTCCTCGCGCTGCTGTCACCGGGCACGGCACGGGCGGATGCGCCGCCTGCACCGGCCCCGCTCACCGACGACCGCGGGCGCACGCTCACCCTGCGCGGCTGGAACGTCGAGGACAAGACGCACCGCGGCGCCGATGCGCTCAGCGCCGTCACGGAGCGGCACTTCCGTGACATGCACGACCAGGGTTTCAACTTCGCGCGTCTGCTGGTCTTCTGGGACGACCTGGAACCGCGGCCCGGACACTACAGCGCGCGCTACCTCCGGAAGATCGAACGGATCCTGGACTGGGCCCACCGCTGGCGCATCCAGGTCGTCATCGACGCCCACCAGGACGTCTTCGGGCCGGAGTTCGGCCACCGCGGCATTCCCGAGTGGGCGACCCGCACCGACGGGCTGCCCTTCACCCCGCACCCGGGGGACTGGTTCGCGGAGTACTTCGAACCGGCGGTGCAGGCCGCCTTCGAGCACCTCTACGAGGACCGCGACCTCCAGCGGGCGCAGGCCCGTATGTGGCAGGTGCTCGCCCGGCGCCTGGCCGACCACCCCGCCGTGTACGGCTACGACCTGATCAACGAGCCCATGGGGCGGCTCCGCGAGGGCGAGGACCTTCCGGCGGCCGCCCACCGCATCGAGTCCGAGCAGTTGACGCCGATGTACAACCGGATCGCGGACGCCATCCGCACGGTCGACCGCCACAGCAGGCTGTTCGTCGAACCGACCCCGATCGTCGGCGAGGGCCTGCCCACCGGCCTCGGCCGCATCCACGACCCCAAGGTCGTCTACGCGCCGCACTTCTACAACGCCGCCATGGAAGCGGGCGGCGACTACGACCCCTCGGCGCGCTGGATCGAGGCCTACGAGAACACCGTCACCCGCTACCCGAGTGCCCAGCACATACCGGTCGTCGTGGGCGAGTGGGGCCCCCGGGACAGCTCGCTGCCCCACATGGCGCGCTTCTACGGCGATGCCCTCGCCTCCCTCGACCGCTACAGCTCCGGCTGGGCGGGCTATGTGTGGTGCTACGGCGGCGGATACTGCGCCGTCGGCGAGGACGGCCGCTTCCGCCCCAACAAGGAGCAGACCGCGCGCCCTTACGCCCCTGCCGTCGCAGGCACGGTGCGCGAGCAGGCCTATGATCCTGCGGCGCGCGCCCTCCGCCTGGTCTACGACTCCCCGGGGCGGCCCGGCGTCAGCGAGCTGTCGACCCCGCCCACGGCCGTGGGATGGCGGGTGTCGGTCCAGGGCCCGGCGGTGGCCTGGCCGCGTACCGTGCCGGCGGGGGAGCGGGGAACGGTACGGGTGTGGACCAATCCCGGTGCCTCCGGCAGGGTCACGGTGACGGTCTCGCCACGGGGGTAGGCGCGCGCGGCGGACGCGAACTGCCCGCCAGCGGAACTGGCGGGCAGGCATACGAGTCGCGACGGTGCGGGGCGCGACGCCGCACCCCGGAGCATTCCGCCCCGGGGTGCGGCGCCGGTGTCAGCGGCCGCCTCGCCGGGTGACGACGGTGTCGTCGATGTCGCCCCCGGCACGCTGCTTGACGATGTCGACCCTCTTGTGGTTGTCGATGAAGACGTTCGTGACGCAACCGTCCGGGGGGAGCAGGAGGCTGAACGACGCCGCGCACCGAATGTCCTGCTCGAAGATCTCGTCAACCCAGCCCTTTGCGCTGGCCGTGCCGGCTGCCGACAGCAGCAGCGCACCGGCCCCGAGAGCGCCCGCGAACATCCGCATTGCCTTACCCACGACGGAACTTCCTTCCTGTCCTGGTCCCGGTCGTGCACCGGGATCACCGCCATAACGAAGCAGCAACAGGTTGATCACGCTGCGTTACTCCGTCGTGGTGACGGCCCTGCCGGGAGTGGAACTTCACGGACGGTTCCCGGGCATGAGTGGGGCTCAGGCGTCGGCCGGGTGGCGCGGCTCGCGCCACATCGCCCACAGCACCGGCCCGTCCTCCGGCCGCAGCTCCTGACGCACGGTGAAGCCGAAGTGCTCGTAGAAGGGGAGGTTGGACGGTTTGGAGGACTCCAGATAGGCGGGGAGGCCCGCCGCATCGGCCTTGGCCAGCCCCGAGCGCAGCAGGGCGGCCCCGTGCCCCTGCCCCTGGGCGGCCGGGTCGGCGCCGATCAGCGCCAGGTACCAGTGCGGCTCCTGCGGCGTGTGCTTGGCCGCCGCCTCGACGGTGTCCCTGAACAGGGGTGCCCGGTCGCCGAGGATGTCCTGGAGCTCGGCAATGGTCTCCGCGTCGGGAACGGTCTTGGCCTGCGCCTCCGGCGGTACCCAGAACGCGGCCGCGGCCTCCGTGTTCTCGCAGATGGCGTGGTGGACGTACTGCCGGGTGAAGATCGTGGTGAAGTAGCGGCCCAGCCCTGCCGCGCGCGAGGCGTCGTCGGGGAAGAAACGGCGCATCATCGGGTCGTCGTCGAAGGCGCGGGCCAGTATGCGGCTGATCAGCGGAGCATCGTCGATCGTCGTCGCCTTCGGAATGTTTGCTATCGACATACGGGTCATTCTGCACCCGGTGATCTTGGGTGGCGGCGCGGGGTCCCGGTCTGCTCGCGGCGAGCCGAACCGCACCGGCAGTCAGGCCGGTTGGCGTGAGGAGACCGGCCCGTACCGGGGTGCGGGACTCGCCGCGTTCGCCCGCCCCGGCGGCGAGCTCCTGGCCGAAACCCTGGGCGAGTTACCTGCTCCTGGCACCGGCGCGTCGCCGAACAGTGCGGGATATAGCACATTACCCTTTGATTACTGTACGAAGTCGATCATTTACTGATCGTATCCGCTCAATCTATCGGAGATGTAATGCGCAAGCTTCGCAGGGCTGCCGTCGTGGCCGCCGCACTCGGCAGCATCGCCATCCTCGGCGCAGGCACTGCCCACGCCGACGGCGGCAAGGGTGGCAGCCGGTACGACATCAAGCAGGGCAGCTCCTGTCGGTCGCACGACCTGAACGTCGACGTCCTCGGCGAGGTCGGGATCCTCAACGGCCTGCTGGGCAACGCGCTCGGCGGCGAGGGTGCCCCGGGTGCTCAGGACACCAAGATCGGCTCGTCCATGGGCTGCAACAACAGCTTCAGCAACGGCGGCAAGGACGACAAGGGAGGCAAGGAAGACCACGGGGACATGGAAGGTAAGGGGGACATGGACGAGAAGGAAGACAAGGACTGAGAAACGGGTCCCGGTGTCCGAGCCACAGGCCGGCCGCCGGGACCCGGCATTGCCCCTTCTCGTCTTGCGGTTGAGCTGAAAGGCCGTGGTACCGGGCTCTCGGGGAAGCCCGGTACCACGCCTGGAGGCCCGCACCTGTCAGGTGAACCCGCCTGCGCAAGCGAGCACTTCGGCTGAGCCGCCCCGGGGAAGATCTCCAACGAGGCCGCAGCCCTCACCGGCGGCAGAGT
The DNA here is from genome assembly GCF_053595675.1 of Streptomyces sp. NPDC002446. NCBI lineage: Bacteria > Bacillati > Actinomycetota > Actinomycetes > Kitasatosporales > Streptomycetaceae > Streptomyces > Streptomyces sp. NPDC002446. Next base: position 46,067 of record NZ_JBSFYC010000002.1, read on the forward strand.
CACCGTCTCCATCGACGACGTCATGGTCCTTGCCACAGCCGACCAGCGCGAAGGGCTCTGCCAGCACCTCGGCATCACGTTCCGCCGACCGTGGTGAGGCCGCCGGAGCAGTAGCGGGCGTGCACGGCGGTCACTGGTTCCGCCGCTGGACGGCGCCTCGCGCAAGGCCCGGGATGCGTGGCGCCCAGTGGAGGCCGACAGTGGAACCAGAGCCCCGCGCCGCATGAGGAGGAGCTCACGTGACGGAGCGTACGAACGGAGACGAACCGGCGTTCCGTATCCCGTCCCGGTGAGCCGCGGCGCTCCGTCTCCGGCCCGGACAGGGTGGTCACCGTCAGCTCGCACCCGCGTCGCCCACCGTCGCCTCCCGCGGCGCCGCCCGTCATGCCCGAGGCGGCCTTCCGGTCCCTGTACCGTCAGCTGCGTGACGAGGCCCTGGACGGCACGGACCGCCGGCGCGGAGCGCTGAGCCGGCTCACTCCCGAGCGTGTGGTGGCCGCCGCCGAGGTCCGGTGCGGACGTACGGTCTCGCTTGCCGCCACCATCGAGACCCGTCCGGGTCCGGACAATCCGCAGCCGGCGTCCCACCGGATGACCGCACCGGCGCAGCGGGAGGCCGCTGCCCACGGGCTGCGGTTCGCCCTCGACCGGTTCGCCATGAACGTGCACGGGGACGCCGACAGCCACCTCGACGCGCTGTGCCACGTGATGTTCGACGGCGAACTCTACGGCGGTCTCCCGGCGAGCAGCGTGACACCGGACGGCGCCGGCGCGCTCACGCTGGACCTGGTCCGAGACGGCATCGTCGGCCGCGGCGTCCTCCTGGACATCCCGCGGCTGCGCCGAGTGCCGTGGCTCGAACCCGGCGACTGTGTGACCGCCGACGATCTCGTGGCGGCCGAGAACGCCCAGGACGTCACGGTCGGACCGGGCGATCTGCTCTTCGTGCGGGTCGGGCACCGTCGTCGGCGCCGCAGCCTCGGCGCCTGGAACGCGGCGCAGGCCCGCGCGGGCCTGCATCCGGCAGCGATGCGCTTCCTGGCCGAGCGGCGGGTGGCCGTCCTGGGCTCGGACGGCAACAACGACACGGCCCCCAGTGTGGTGACCGGGGTCGCCTTTCCGGTGCATGTGCTGGCCATGCACGCCATGGGGGTGCACCTGATGGACTACCTGGACTTCGAGGAACTGGTCCCGGCGTGCGAACAGCTGCGCCGTTGGCACTTCCTGTGCGTGGTCGCCCCCCTGCGGCTCCCGGCGGCCACCGGCTCTCCGGTGAACCCGATCGCCGTCCTGTGACCGCGCCGGGCGCCGTTCCAGGTGCCGCGCTGCCGCCGGGCGTATACGTTCGAAGAGGGAAAGTGCGCTGGCAGGTCCCGGCAGTCCCGGCAACGGACGAGGACCGCAAAGGCAAGGACGGTGGTCGCCGTGGGCGGCTCCTCCCACTACGACGTCATCATCATCGGCAGCGGCGCCGGCGGTGGCACGCTCGCCCACCGGCTCGCCCCCTCGGGCAAGCGGGTGCTCATCCTCGAACGCGGTGGCTTCCTGCCGCGTGAACGCGACAACTGGGACTCCACCGCCGTGTTCGTCAGGGCGAAGTACCGGGCTCCGGAGTTCTGGCTCGACAAACACGGCAACGAGTTCCCGCCCGAGGTCAACTACTACGTCGGCGGCAACACCAAGTTCTACGGCGCGGCGCTGTTCCGGCTGCGCCCCGAGGACTTCGGCGAACTACGCCACCACGACGGGGTGTCTCCCGCCTGGCCGATCCGCTACGAGGACCTGGAGCCGTACTACACCCAGGCGGAACACCTCTATCTGGTGCACGGCCGGCACGGCGAGGACCCCTGGGAAGGGCCCTGCAGCGGACCGTACGCCTACCCGCCGGTCGAACACGAGCCGCGCATCCAGCAGTTGAGCGACGACCTGGAGAAGCAGGGACTGCACCCCTTCCACCTGCCCATCGGGGTCAACCTCGACCAGGACGAGCACGGGCAGGCGACCCACTCCAGTGTCTGCATCCGCTGCAACCGGGTGGACGGCTTCCCGTGCCTGGTCCGCGGCAAGTCCGACGCCCAGGTGATCTGTGTGGAACCGGCACTGCGGCACCCCAATGTCGAACTCGTCCTGCACGCCCGGGTGACGAGGCTGGAGACCGATCCCACGGGGCGCAGCGTCACGGCGGTCGTCGCCCGGCTCCCGGGCGAGGAGGAGGCCCGGTTCTCCGCGGACATCGTGGTCGTGGCCTGCGGGGCGGTCAACTCCGCCGCCCTGCTGCTCGCTTCGGCGAACGACCGGCACCCCCGAGGCCTGGCGAACAGCTCGGACGTGGTCGGCCGGCACTACATGCGGCACAACAACCTCGCGCTGATGGCCATTTCGAAGGAGCCCAACGACACCCAGTTCCAGAAGACCCTCGCCCTGCACGACTGGTACCTGGGTGCGGACGACTGGGACCACCCCCTCGGTGGGATCCAGATGCTCGGCAAGTCGGATGCCGAGCAGATCCACGGCGAGGCCCCGCGCTGGGCCGGAGCGGTGGTACCGGACATGCCCTTCGAGGTCCTGGCCCATCACGCCGTCGACTTCTGGCTGTGCGGAGAGGACCTCCCGCAGCCCGGCAACCGGGTCACGCTGGACGGCGACGGCCGCATTCACCTCACGCTCGACGAGACCAACAACATCGCCGGCCTCAACCGTCTGCGGCACAAGCTCCAGCAGATGCTCGGCCACCTGGGCATGCACGAGCACCATCTGCTGTCCCGCAGCATCTACCTGCACAAGGGCATGCCGATCGGCGCCACCGCGCACCAGGCGGGCACGGTGCGGTTCGGCGACGACCCGGCGTCCTCGGCCCTGGACGTCGACTGCAAGGCCCATGACCTGGACAACCTGTACGTCGTCGACACGAGCTTCTTCCCGAGCATCGGCGCCGTCAATCCGTCCTTGACGGCCATCGCGAACGCCCTTCGGGTGGGCGACCACCTCCTGGCGCGGCTCGGCTGACCGGTGTGCGGCGGCGCACCTCCGACCGGGGGAAGATCGTCAGCCGGGCAGCGCAAAGCCGGTCATTGCGACGCGGCCCCGCCCCGCCACGGTGATTGTGTGACGGCTGCACTTCCGGGCCACGGTCCGGCTGACCCGGCTCGCCCGGTGGAGGAGAGAGTCATGGTGAGTTCCCCCGAGGGCGTACCTCAGGACGTGATCCCCGCGCATCTGCTGAAGGGGCAGAAGGCGCTGGTCACCGGCGCGAACTCGGGAATCGGCAGGGCGACGGCCGTCGCGCTCGGCCGGGCCGGAGCCGATGTGGTCGTGAACTACGTGGCGGGCCGTGCGGAAGCCGACAAGGTGGTCGAGGAGATCGCGTCCTTCGGGGTGCGGGCGGCGGCCTACGAGGCGGATGTGTCCGACGAGGACCAGGTCGTCGCCATGACGGACCGGATGGTCCGGGAATTCGGCACGATCGACATCCTCGTCGCCAACGCCGGACTGCAGCGGGACGCCCCGTTCGCCGAGATGACCCTCGCCCAGTGGCAGAAGGTCCTCGACGTGAACCTCACCGGGCAGTTCCTCTGCGCCCGCGAGGCGACCAAGGAGTTCCTGCGACGCGGGGTCGTCCCCGAGGTGTCGCGCGCGGCCGGGAAGATCATCTGTATGAGCTCGGTGCACCAGATCATCCCGTGGGCCGGGCACGTCAACTACGCGGCGTCCAAGGGCGGCGTACAGATGATGATGGAGACGCTGGCCCAGGAACTCGCCCCGCAGAAGATCCGCGTGAACGCCATCGCCCCGGGAGCCATCAAGACCCCCATCAACCGCGACGCCTGGGACACCCCGGAGGCCCGGCAGGATCTCCTGCGGCTGATCCCCTACGACCGCATCGGCGACCCCGAGGACATCGCCCACGCGGCCGTCGGCCTCGCCTCCGACCTCATGGACTACGTCGTGGGCACCACCGTCTACGTGGACGGCGGGATGACCCTCTTCCCCGGCTTCGCCACCGGCGGCTGACCCACCTCACTCGCGTCGGCCTCCGGGGAGACTCACTTGCAGACCACGGTTTCGTTGCTGGCGGACGCGCCCGCGCAGATGCTCCCGGCCAGATCGCTGATGGCCTTCACCCTCGCCTCCCACATCATTCTGGTGCCCCTGGGCGTGGCCCTGCCGCTGATCACGCTCATCCTGCACGGCTACGGTCTGCGGCGCGGCGACCCGACCGCCCTGCTGCTGGCGCGGCGGTGGTCGGCTGTCATGGCGGTCCAGTTCGCGATCGGGGTCGTCACCGGCACCGTGCTGTCCTTCGAGTTCGGGCTGCTGTGGCCGGGCATGATGGGCAGGTGGGGCGATGTCTTCGGCATCGGATTCGGCGTCGAGGCCTGGGCCTTCTTCCTGGAAGCCGTCCTGATCGCCATCTACTTGTACGGCTGGCGGAGGCTGCCGTCCCGGACCCACTTCCTGCTCGGACTGCCCCTGCCCGCCGCGGCCCTGCTCGGTGCCTTCGGGATCCTGGCCGCCAACTCCTGGATGAACACCCCGCGGGGCTTCTCCCTCGACTCCGCGGGCAACCCCGTCGACGTGAAGATCTGGAACGCGATCTTCACGCCCATGTTCGGCCCGCAGTACTGGCACTTCGTCGTGGCGATGCTGGTGACGGCGGGATACGTCGTGGCCGGCGTCTACGCCGCCGGCTGGCTGCGCGGCCGCCGGGACCGCTACCACCGGCTCGGATTCACCATCCCCTTCACACTGGCCGCGGTGTTCACACCGGTGCAGTTCGTGCTGGGCGACTCCATCGCCCGGCAGGTCTTCCACAAGCAGCCGGTGAAGTTCGCCGCGATGGAGATCGTCTGGAAGACCGACACCCATGTGCCGGAGTACCTGTTCGGCCGGCTGCATCCGGACGGGACCATCTCCGGCGGCATCCGGATCCCGCAGCTCGACTCCATCCTCGCCGGCTTCCACCCGGACACCAAGGTGACCGGGCTGACCTCCGTCCCCGCGAGCGAGCGGCCGACGGCCACTCAGGCCACCATCGCCCACTGGGCCTTCGACATCATGGTCGGCATCGGCTCCGCGCTGGTGCTGCTCGCCCTGTGGTACGCCCTGGTCTGGCTGCGCCGCCGCAGGCTGCCCGCCTCACCGTGGTTCTTCCGGTGCGCCGCCGTGGCCGGCCTGGCCTCCGTCGTCGCCGTCGAATGCGGCTGGATCACCACCGAGGTGGGCCGCCAGCCGTGGATCGTCTACGAGAACATGCGGGTCGCCGAAGCGGTGACGGCGACGCGTTCCACCAGCCTGTGGATCATGTTCGGCCTGGTCATCGTGGTGTACGTCGTCGTCTTCGGCTCGTTCCTTGCGGTGCTGCTGAGGATGCGCACCCGCTGGCGGCTCGCCGACGCGACGGGCGGGAGGGGGACCCCTTCGGGGACACCGTCGGGGACCCCGTCGGAGACACCGGAGACGGACACCCCGTACGGGCCGCGCACCGCCGTCCCGTCCGCGGACACGTCCCGGCCGGGCGGCAACGGAACCTCCTCGTCCACGGGGGGACGAGGATGATCGCCGGCGTCATCGCCGTTGTGCTGCTGCTCGCGGTCGCCGCCTATGCCTGTGCCGGCGGCACCGACTACGGAGCCGGCTTCTGGGACCTGACCGCGGGCGGAGCGGAGCGCGGCAAGCGTCCCCGCTGGCTGATCGACCATGCGATGGCTCCCGTATGGGAGGTCAACAACGTCTGGCTGATCTTCGTGCTGGTCATCATGTGGACGGGCTTCCCCGTCTTCTTCCAGCGGGTGTTCACGGCCATGTGGCTGCCCCTGGCACTGGCCACCGTCGGCATCGTCCTGCGCGGCGCCGGCTTCGCCCTGCGCAAGCCCGTCAGACGGCTGGCCGGCCGGCGCCTGTACGGAGCGATGTTCGCCGTCTCCTCGCTGCTGACGCCGTTCTTCCTCGGCGCCGCGGCCGGGGGAGTGGCCTCGGGCCGGGTGACACCGGCGACGACGGCATCGACGGAGGCCTGGTCCAACCCCACCTCGGTCCTCTTCGGCCTGCTCGCCGTCGCGACCACGGCGTTGCTCGGCGCGGTGTTCCTGGCAGCCGACGCCCGGCGCTTCGCCGCGCCGGATCTCGACGGCTACTTCCGGCGGCGGGCGCTGGGCGCCCTGGCCGTCGTCGCCGTGCTCGCCGTGACCACGCTGTTCGTCACCCATGGGGACGCGCCGCACGTATGGCACGGGCTGACGCACGGCGTGGGGCTCGTCCTCGTCGTCGTGGCGGCACTGGGCACGCTCGCCACCGCCTGGTCGCTGATCCGCCCCTCCGGGGCCTGGTCCCGGGTCACCGCGGCCGGTGTGGTCGCCTCCGCCGTCCTGGCCTGGGGCATGGCGCAGCGCCCGTACCTCGTCCCGACCTCGCTGACCGTGGCCGAGGGCGCGGGCGCGCACACCACGCTCCGCTGGCTGGCGGTCGTCACGCTGGTGGCGGTCGTGCTGATCGTCCCCGCGGTCGCGCTGCTCTACTGGCTGGACACCCACGGCGAGCTGGAGGGCCTCACCGACGCCGACCTGCGGCGCGGTGCCGCCGGTGACGAGGACTGACCCGGTGGCGGGCACGGAGCACAGGGCGCACGCCGAAGGGTGAGGGAGCGGTGACCGAGGACGAGATCCTGCTGGGCATCGGGCTGACCGTGGCCCTGGCCGTCGGTGCCCAGATCCTCGCGAGCCGACTGCGGATCCCGGCCCTGATCGTCCTGCTCCCGGCAGGCTTCGCCGCCGGAGCCGTCACCGACGCCGTCCACCCCGACAGGCTCGTGGGACCGGCCTTCCCCCCTTTGGTGTCGCTGGCGGTGGCGCTCATCCTCTACGACGCCGGGCTGGGACTGGACCTGCGCCACCTCAAGGGCGCGATGCGGCATGTCGTCGTCCGGCTCATCGTGCTCGGTGTGCTGCTGACCTGCGGTGCCGTCGTGGGCCTGGGGCCGGCCCTGTTCCATGTGCCGTTCGCCGCGGCCGCCATGACCGGCGTGATCCTCGTCGTGTCCGGGCCGACCGTCGTCGGTCCGCTGCTCGACCACGTCAGGCCGTCGGACCAGGTGCGCCGGGCCCTGCTGTGGGAAGGGTCGCTGATCGATCCCGTCGGCGCCATCCTCGGCGCCGTCGTCTTCCACTCCATCGTCTCCGGCGGATTCCAGACCGGCCACGGATTCCGGGCCGCCTCCTTCGTCGCCGCCCTCGCCGTCGGGCTGGTGGGCGGCGCGGTCGGCGCCGGGCTGCTGTGGGTCACCCTCCGGCTGCTCAGACTGGGCGAGACGCTCGGCACGCTGGCCCAACTGGCCACCGTCGTCGCGGTGGCCGCGGGCTGCGACATGGTCTTCGACGACACCGGGCTGATCGCCGCGATCGTCACCGGGCTGACCGTCGCGAACCTGCCCGGCTTCGACATGCCCGCACGCCGGCCGTTCTTCGAGACGCTCGTGCAGCTCATCACCGGCCTGCTGTTCATCTCCATCTCGGCGACGGTGACGCCCACGTCCGTCGTCCCGGTGCTGCTGCCCACCCTCGCGCTCGTCGCGGTCCTCGTCCTGCTGGTCAGGCCCCTGGTCGCCCTGCTGTCCACCACCAGGTCGGATCTCGCCGCCCGCGAACGCGCCTTCATCGGCTGGATGGCGCCGCGCGGCATCGTCGCCGCGTCCACCGCCACGACGTTCTCCGCCTCGCTCACCGCCGCGGGCCTGCGTGGCGCCGACAGGATCCTTCCCGTCACCTTCCTGGTGATCGTCGCCACGGTCGTGGTCTACGCACTGACGGCGAGGCCGGTGGCCGTCAGGCTGGGCGTCGCCCGCCCCACGCGCGCCCGCCCGCTCCTGGTGGGCGGCGATCCCTGGGTCATCGATCTGGCCCGGTCGCTGCGGACCGCCGGACTCGACGTGCTGATGTGGGCGGGGCGCGCAGCGGAGCGGGACCGGATCGCGGAAGCGGGAATCGAACTGGCCGTGGGGGAGCTCATGGCCGTGGCCGCCGATCCGCAGGCACGGCTGGAGGGGGTGACCTCGGTCTACCTGCTCACCGCCGACGACGACTTCAACGCACTGGCGTCGATCGTCATGCAGGACAGCGTCGACGGCCCGGTCTACCGCGTCGGCCCGCCACCCGACAGCCAGGGCGTCGTCGCCCCCTACACCGCCGGTGACACCGTCTTCGGCCCGGGCCTCGTCCGCCACGCCCTGGCGGCCCGTCATGAGCAGGGCGCCCGCTGCCACGTACAGCCCGCGTCGCTCCCGTGCCCGCCGGGACACGAGACGCTGTTCGTCGTACGGCGCGACGGCCGGCTGGAACCGGTCACCGGGGCCCGGCCGGTCACCGCGGCGGAAGGCGACACGCTCGTCCTGCTCGGACCCGGGCCGGCGACGCGTACGGGGCCGGGCACCTGAACCTGGGCCGGACTACCGGCGGTCGAGCGCCGCGTTCAGGGTGATGGCCGCGTCGATGAGCGCGAGATGCGTGAAGGCCTGCGGAAAATTACCCAACTGACGTCCCGTCAGTTCGATCTCCTCGGAGTACAGGCCCAGATGGTTGGCGTACCCCATCATCTTCTCGAACACCAGCCTCGACCGGTCCAGCCGTCCCGCGCGTGCCAGCGCATCGACGTACATGAACGTGCACAGGGAGAAGGTGCCTTCGGAGCCGCGCAGGCCGTCGGGCGAGGCCTCGGGGTTGTAGCGGTAGACCAGGCTGTCGCTCACCAGCTCCTGCTCCATGGCGTCGAGGGTGGAGCGCCACATGGGGTCGTCGGACGTGATGAACCCGACCGTCGACATCCGCAGCAGCGAGGAGTCGAGTACGTCACCGCCGTAGTGCTGGACGAACGCCTGACGGCCCTCGCTCCACCCCTTCGCCATGACCTGCTCGTAGATCTCGTCCCGGGCGCTGTGCCAGCGAGTGGCCGCGGACGGCCGGCCGTTCGACTCGGCGAGCCGCAGCGCGCGGTCGAACGCCACCCACGACATCACCCGGCCGTAGGTGAAGTGCTTGCGGCCGCCGCGGGTCTCCCACAGGCCCTCGCCCGCCTGGTCCCAGTGGTCGACCAGCCAGTCGAGGTTCGTCAGCAGCGAGGTCCATCCCCGGTGCCCCACCTGGATCCCGTGCCGGTGCGCGAAGTAGATGCTGTCGAGGGCCTCGCCGTAGATGTCCAGCTGAAGCTGTGTGGCGGCACCGTTGCCGATGCGCACCGGAGCCGAACGCGCATAGCCTTCCCAGTGGTCGAGGGTCTGCTCCTCCAGGTCGGAGGAGCCGTCGACCTTGTACATGATGTTGAGCGGTCCGGAGTCTCCGTCGCTGCCGGCCCGCTCCTTGACCCGGTCGCCGAGCCATCCGATGAACGCCCTGGCCTCGTCGGTGAAGCCCAGTCCCAGCAGGGCGTACACGGAGAACGAGGCGTCCCGGACCCAGGTGAAGCGGTAGTCCCAGTTGCGCTCGCCGCCCAGTTGCTCCGGGAGCGCCGCCGTCGGGGCGGCCACCAGGGCACCGGTGGGAGCGTAGGTCATGAGCTTCAGCGTGATCGCGGAGCGCTCCACCGTCTCGCGCCAGCGCCCCGAGTAGCGTGACTGGCCCAGCCACGAGCGCCAGAACGCCACGGTGTCGTCGAAGAGCTGCTGGTATTCCGCGAGTCGGATCGCCCTGGGCGGCCCGTCGGCGGCCGACTCCAGGACCAGCCCGCGCTGCTGGCCCGCCCGCAGGGTCAGCGCGAAGCGCAGATCGTCCTGCCGGTCCGTGAGGGCGTCCACCAGCCGGGCGTCCACCAGCCGGGCGTCCTCCGGTTCGCGGACGGTGTGCACGGTGAGCTCCCCACCGCCGTCCGCGGCGAACACCGCCCCGTGCTCGGTGATGCGCAACCGGTGGGCCTTGCGCCCGTAGTCGAACCGCGGGGCGATCTCGACCTCGAAGGTCATGCTGCCGCGCACACACCGGACCATGCGCACCAGACGGTGGCTCGGCGTGACCGTCGTCCCGGTCGGAGGCATGAAGTCGAGCACCTCACCGGCGCCCGCCTCGGTCATGAACCGGGTCACCAGGACCGCCGTGTCCGGCAGGTACAACTGCTTGGTCGCATAGGTCGTGTGGAGAGGACGGACCGTACAGTGCCCGCCCTTGTCCTTGTCCAGGAGCGCCCCGAACACGCTGGGTGAGTCGAACCGCGGGAGGCAGAACCAGTCGACCGTCCCATCCGTGGTCACCAGTGCCGCGGTCTGCAGATCGCCCAGCAGGCCATGGTTCTCGATCAGTGGGTAGTCGTCCATCGGGGCGCCCCCTTTCGGCGTGCGACGCACCCGCATACGGCCCCACGATCAGCGTATGCCGGGGGCCCGGCCGCGGCGCGCCGAGTTCGGACACCTGCGATATGCGCTGGTCGCGGCCGTGATCGCCGACAACGGCCACCGCCCACCGCGCCGGCCGACGAACCTCCGGAGCACCTGAACCGGCCGCCGCCTACCCGGCAGGGGGCGCGGCGAAGGCGAGTACACGATCCTTGAGGACCGGCAGCTCTTCCCGGATCGCCGCCACCACATCCACATCGACGTCCGTCGTGAGGACTTCCTCGCCGTCCCCGGCCTCGGCGAGCACCGTGCCCCACGGGTCGACGACCAGGCTTCCGCCGGCCTGCTCCATCTCGCTGTGCGTGCCGCCGGCACAGCAGGCCAGGACGATCGCCTGCTCCTCGACGGCGCGGGCACGCACCAGGATCCGCCACTGTTCACGGCGCCGGGCCGGCCATGCGGACGCCACGACCAGGATCTCCGTACCGGCATCGACCAGCGCGCGGAACAGCTCGGGGAAGCGCAGGTCGTAGCAGGTGGCGATACCGAGGGTGCCGAACTCGGCGGCGACCGTCACGACTTCCCGCCCCGCGGCCATCTGAGCGGCCTCGCCGACGGTGAAGCCATAGCGGTGGATCTTCCGGTACACCCCGCGCAGCGCTCCGGAGCGGTCGAAGACCAGCGCGGTGTTGCGGAGCGCACCATCGCTCCCGCGCTCCACCACCGTGCCGGCATGCAGCCATACGCCCGCGGCGCGCGCCGCCTCCGACATGGCCCGTGCCGTGGGGCCGTCGACCGGTTCGGCACCCGCCTCCCAGGCGTCGTAGGCCCAGGCGCCGGTCGTCCAGAGCTCCGGCAGCACCACGAGGTCGTCACCGGCCCGACCACGGACCGACTCGGCCGCATGCGAACGGCGTTCATCCGCCGACTCGGTGTCCGACACCGCGAGCTGGATCAGCGAGACACGCATGCCCTGCCACCTTTCAGGCGCCGTCCGACGGCGCGGGGGGCCACCCCCATTTTGGTGGCCCGTCCGCCGGACCGCATCACCGGGCCCTGCGGTGGCGAGGACGTGGTCGCGCGAGGCGGCCACCTCATCGCGCAGGGCCTGGAGGGCGATGTCCAGGACGCTACGAGGCCTTCGCCATCAACAGCGCACCGGGACAGCAACTCGTGGTCTACCAGGCCGCATCCGGCACTCCCTCGGCCGACGCACTCGCCCTGCTCACCAGGTCAATACACCTAGCTCCCTGCCGCGGAGGCCGCGGCCACGGTGACGATCATCGCCGCCTGCATGTCGCGGATGGCGGCGTGAACGCTCTCGGCCGCCCACTGTCCGGCGGCCACCTGGGCCATCCGGTCGGCGACCTGCTTGCGCGGCCGGTCGGGGAAGGCCAGGCGGTGCAGCTTGGCGGAGTGGATCAGCGCGATCAGGCCCGCCGTCCGGGTGTCCGGCGCGACTCCACCCAGTACCACGGCGCCGAGCCGCTCCCGCAGCTCAGCCTCGACGGCCCCATCGGCCTCGAAGTAACGGCGTACCGGGAAGACGCCGAGTGCCTTGTGCTCCTCCTCCACGACCACTCCGCGCCTGCACAGGCTCTCCAGAGCCGCACTGACGGCCTTGGACTGATCCTTCGTCAGCCAGTCCGTCACCCGTCGCTTCGTGCGGCCACGCATCCAGGTCGCGATCATCGCCGTCCGCCCGTCGAGCAACGGGTCGCCGGTGGGCGTCATGTCTGTCAGTGCGAGGTGCTTGCCGGCAATGGACACTCGCCCGGCCAGGACCAGTTCGAGCAGGATCCCTCCCGCCACCGCCCACCCCGCGGATTGCCGCTGCTTCGCCGAACCGGACTCATCGTCCAGCGACAGCAGCACGATCTCCTCAGCGAGTGTGATCGCCATCCCCGCTACCCCCTTTTGCCTTTGCATCCCACGTACATCCCGTGATCACGGATCCCATGATCTCCCATGATCACTGATTCCATGATCACTTTCTTGTGATCGGAGACGCCCGGAACCGCTGCGAGGTTGCTCTGCTAACGGGACCGGGCGGCGATGCCGTTCAGCAGGTGCTCGAGGCCGGTGTCGAAGGTGGCGTCCGGGGTGGGGTGGGTGGCGTCCCGGACGAACTTGGCGAGTGTGGGGTAACGGCCGGTGGCCAGCACCCGGTTGAGGTAGGGGCCGGCGGCGTGCTGCCACTGGCGCTCGTCCATGCCGGTGGTGCGCTCGGCGCGCAGTTCGGCGACCTCCTTGCGGATCGCCCCGATCAGGTACGCCTGGAGTGAGTCGACGGCCCCCACCACTGCGTCGATGTCGCCGAAGCCAGGGGCGTCGTGCAAAGCGGCCAGCGCCGCTTCGAGATGGGCCAGCGCATGGGGGCCCAGGTGGGGCCGCCCGCCGAGCAGATCGGCGAACCACTCGTGCCGCAGGGCGGCCCGGCGGGTGTCGCGCGCGAGGGAGCGCAGGGCGTGGCGCCAGTCCCCGCCGGCCGGCTCGGGCGCGGGGATCTCGCCGTAGACGGCATCCACCATGAGGTCCAGCAGCTCCTCCTTGGTGGACAGATAGCGGTAGAGCCGCATCGGCCCCGCGTCGAGCGCGGCGGCGACCTTGCGCAGTGAGACGGCCTCCAGCCCGTCGGCGTCGGCGAGTTCGATCGCGGCATGGACGATGCCGGCCCTGCTGAGCGGGCTGGGGGCCGGTCGGCTGGGTGGCTCGGGCCGTTCCCAGATGAGTGTGGTCCGCTCGCCGGAACCGTCGTCGGCACCGGCGGCACTGCCGCCGCGGTCGCCCTCGTCGGGGTCTGGTCCACCGGCCGTCATGGCGCCCTCGTCTTTCACCGGTCTCTCTGTGACTTACGCAGGCAACGATAAGCCGTTCCCTGCGGCATCGATACAGTGTATTGATAGATGCGCTGTATCGGATCGGGTTGGGTCGGATCGGGTTGGGCCGGATCGGATCGGATCTGTATCGGACGGACGCCCGGAAGAGCCGGAAGAGAAGGTGGACTTTCATGACCCCTCGCATCGCCATCGTCGGAGCCGGCCTCGGCGGTCTGACCCTTGCCCGTGTGCTGCACGTCCACGGGATCGACTCGGTCGTCTACGAGCGCGAGCCCTCACGCACCGCGCGCCCCCAGGGAGGCATGCTCGACCTGCATGTCGACGGCGGTCAACGCGCCCTGCGCGAGGCCGGGCTGGAGGCCGAATTCCTGGCCATAGCGCGTCCCGAGGGCCAGGACATGCGCCTGCTCGACCACACCGGCACCCTGCTGCTCCAAGAGGACACCCCCGAAGACGCCTCGTTGGACCAGCCCGAGGTCGACCGCACAGACCTGCGCGACGCCCTGCTCGACGCTCTCCCGGAAGGGACCGTCGTATGGGGGAGGGCGTTTCGGACCGCCGTCGCCCTGCCCGAAGGCGGACACCGGCTCCACTTCGCCGACGGCACCACCGCCGACTGCGACCTGCTCGTCGGAGCAGACGGCGCCCGCTCCCGGGTCCGTCCGCTGCTGACCGACGCCCAGCCCTCCCACGTCGGCAGCAACGTCGTCGAATGCGGCATCCCTGATATCGATCGCACGCATCCCGATCTCGCCGCCATGGTCGGACGCGGCAACTACTGGGCTCTCGGTACGGGCCGATCCCTGGCGGCCCAGCGCAACGGCGACGGCCGCGTGCGCATCTACCTGTCGTTCCACACGCCCGAGGACTGGCTCACCACCTGCGGTATCCCGTTCGAGGACCCCGCTCGTGCCCGTATGGCGCTGACGGACCTGTTCGCCGACTGGGCGCCCCAGTTCAGAGCCCTCATTCAGGCATGTGACGACACCTTCGTGCCCCGTCCGATCACCGCGCTGCCCGTCGGCCTGACCTGGCCGGCCACCCCGGGGATCACGCTCCTCGGCGACGCCGCCCACCTGATGCCGCCCGTCGGACAGGGCGCCAACGTGGCCATGCTCGACGGCGCCGAACTCGCCCTCGCCCTCGCCGCACACCACCCCCACGACCTGGCCGGCGCTCTCCACGCCTACGAGAGCGCGATGTTCGAGCGGGGCGCCGCGGCCGCCGAGAAGTCCGCACGCATCATGGAACTGCTCATGTCCCCGCGCGGCGCAGCGGGAGTGCTGGAATTCTTCCAGGGCGTGCTGGTGATTTAGGCGATGGCGGTACGCCGCTCATCGACCAACTCGGCGCCGTCGAGGGGGGTTTCGAGCGGCACGCTTTGCCGTCTTCCGTGCCCTTTCGTCAGATGCAAAGCAGCACCAGCCAGATGGTTCCGCTGGTGGGGCCGAGTCCCCTCGAATCCCCTTTTCCGGTAGGGAAGGTGGAATTCGGAGAGCAACCGGCGGCCACTTTGGGTGCACGTAAGCGTCCAAATTTACGTGAATTTTCAGCAGTTTTCCGTTTGATTTTGGTTCGTGTCGCGGCGTAGCGTGGGAAGTGGTCCAACTGGAGAGGGCTGGACCGCCATCAGAGATCCAGGGAGGCGAATATGAGCTTCCGAAGCGTACTTCCTCTCAGGCGCAGGAATGGCTGCGGCGATTGGGATGACGACTACGGTGGACGCGGCTACGGTCGACGCGGCCGTGGACGTGGACGCGGACGGGGACGCGGCTACGGTCGAGGACGCGGTTTCGGGCGGGGGCACGGCTTTGGCCGAGGAGGCCGGTTCTAGCGACCCCGCGAGATGACTTTGAGGCTGGTCCTCCAAGGGCTGGCCTCGAAGGTTGCGGCAACGCGGGTTTGCGCAACGCAAACGCTGCGTGGGCCGCTTGGCCACACGCAGCGCGCTTCCGGACCTTCCCTGCAGGTGTAGCTATTCAGTATTCTCCTCGACTTGTTGCATTGCAATACCCTCGATGTGCGAGGCGCCCTTTGCGTGTGATGCATGTGATGCCGTCCGGCTGTATTTCGATGTGAAGCGACCGATCGGCCTATGTCCTTCGTCTCCATGTCCTTCGTCGCATGGCCGGTTTTCGCGATCACTGGGCGTCAGCCTGCCCACCGGTGCTTCAATTCCGGTCATGGCATGTTCTTTGGGCGGCGGCCGGCCGGAGCCTGGTCGCGCGGCGGGGGAGGCGGCGCCGTGGCGCGTGGGTGACCTCATAGACGACCGCTATCGGGTGACGGGGATTCTCGGACAGGGCGGGATGGGCATAGTCCATCAGGTCCGGCATCTGGGGTGGGGCGCCGACCTGGCGGTCAAGAGCCCGCAATCCAAGCGGTGGAACGACGCCGGCCGGGAACAGTTCGTCACGGAGGCCGAGACCTGGGTGTCGCTGGGACTGCACCCGCACGTGTGCAGTTGCCATTACGTACGCGTCCTCGACGGCGTCCCGAGGGTTTTCGCCGAGTACGTCCCCGGCGGCAGTCTCCACGACTGGATCCACGACCGGAGGCTCTACAACGGGGACCATCACGGGGTGCTGGCCCGCATGCTCGATGTCGCGATCCAGTTCGCGTGGGGCCTCGACCATGCGCACAGCCGAGGTCTTGTGCACCAGGACGTCAAACCGGCGAACGTCCTGATGGAGAGGGCAGGGCGGGGCGCCGTCACGGCGAAGGTGACGGACTTCGGCATTGCCCGGGCGCGTGCGGTCGCTCTCACGGCGGCCGAGGACGACACCCCGTCAGGCGTGAGCATCCCGGTTCCGGCGGGCGGGAACACCCGCAGATACGCCTCGCCCGAGCAAGTCGAGAGACAGCCGCTGGGCCGGCGCACCGACGTGTACAGCTATGCCGTATCGGTGCTGGAGATGTTCACCGGAGGGGCGACCTGGCAGGCCGGCGAGGTCGCGGGGGAGGTCCTCGCGCATTATCGGGCCCAGGCGCCGGCAATGCCCGCGGCCGAGGGCCCGCCTGCCATGCCGTCGGACCTTGCCGACCTGCTGGAACGCTGTCTGCACCATGACCCCGCGCGCAGGCCGGGAGCGATGTCCGAGATCGCCGCCGAGCTGGCCGGGATCTATCAGCGGGCGTTGGGACACCCCCATCCCCGCCGGGCGCCCAAGGCGTCCGATCTGCTGGCGGACGAGCTGAACAACCGTGCCCTGTCCCTGCTCGACCTCGGCAGGGCGAGGGAGTCCGACCGGTCGTTCGCGGCGGCAGCGGAGGCTGACCCGCAGCACCTCGCGGCGGCCTACAACCGCGGCCTGCGGCGGTGGCGACGCGCGGACATCACCGACGAGAACCTCATCGCCACCCTCGACGGCATCCGCGCCGGCGGCGACTCCTGGCAGGCCCGGCATCTGCTCGCCCAAGTGCACCTGGAACGCGGCGACTTGGACTCCGCCCGCGCGCTGCTGGAGTCGGTGCGGCGCGAGGCTCCCGACGAGTCGGACCTCCGTGCGGCGCTGCGCGCCGTGCAGTCCCCCCGAGGCGCCGACGCGCGCTGTACCGAGACCTCGGCGCTCGCCTGGCGAGGGGAGCAGCCCCTCGCCCAACCGGTCCGCCTCGCGGCCGAGGCGCCCCTGGCACTGACCGGGAGCCGGGACGGGATGGTACGGCTGTGGGACCTGGACAGCGGGAGCTGCCTGCGGACCCTGACCCCGACCGTGCACCCCGACGGATCGGTGCTGTGGGGCGATCTGGACGGCGGGACACGCACCGAGCACCGGCGTCCGGTGCTCGCCGTCGACATCAGTCCCGACGGCAGCGTCGGGGCTTCCTTGAGCGGGGGAACGATTCAGGTCTGGGACCTGAAGGCGGGCCGTGGCCTGTACACCCTGGACGTACGGCCGTCGCGCGACAGGAGCGGGGCGCACGCGGGGCTGCTTGACTACAGCGCCGTCCGTATCAGCGCCGACGCACGGGTCGTGATGTGGGCGGAGGACGGGAAGGTCGTGCTCTGGGACCTCCGGGGCCGGGGACGGACCGTGGTGCACGAAGGCACCCGCGGCCGGGGAGCGGGCATCGACCTCACCGCCGACGGGCGTACGGCGCTGTTCGCCGAGGGCGACCGGCTCCGGCTGTGGGAGCCGGCGAGCGGGCGCGGGTGGCACACCGCGCCGATATCCGAAGGCATCGCTCCGGGCACCCTCCATGTCTCCGCCGACGGGCGCTTCGCGGTCACCGGCGGATACGCCGTCGGGACCATCCGGCTGTGGGACCTGGTGAACGCCCGGTGCGTCCGTACGCTGCACGGGCACCGCAGCGGGGCGTGGGCGCTGTCGCTCAGCGGCGACGCGAGGTTCCTGCTCTCCAGCGGCATGGACCGCACCGTCCGCTTCTGGGACCTGGCCGACGGCCGCTGCCTGCGAACCTTCGACGGCGAAACCGCCAGCGGCCATGTCGCGGACGTACGGCTGGCGCGCGACGCCCGGCAGGCGGTCTCGGCGAGCGACGACGGCACCGTCCGGCGCTGGACGCTGCCGACCGGATCCGACACCGCGGCCTTCCAGCTGAGCCGGCCACGGCCGGTCACCGAACTCATGGACCTGAGGGCGCGGGTCGAGGCACAAGTGACCGAGGCGGAAGCCGCGCTGGCCGACGGCCGTCTGCCCACCGCGCTCGGCCTGCTCACCCGGGCGCGCGCGACGGCCGGGTACGAACGTGACCCGCGCGTACTGTCCGTCTGGCGGACGCTGGCCCGCTCCTCGGTCCGCACGGGCCTGCGCGCCTCCTGGCCGGGAAAGACGCTTGCCACCGGGCACATCCAGTCGGCCGACCTCTCCCAGGACGGCACGGTCGCCGCGATCTGCCACACCGACGGAACGGTCCGGCTGT
Source organism: Streptomyces sp. NPDC002446 (assembly GCF_053595675.1). Taxonomy (NCBI): domain Bacteria; kingdom Bacillati; phylum Actinomycetota; class Actinomycetes; order Kitasatosporales; family Streptomycetaceae; genus Streptomyces; species Streptomyces sp. NPDC002446. The sequence continues at coordinate 64,100 of NZ_JBSFYC010000002.1, forward strand.
GGGACGTCGAGAGCGACACCGAGCTGCGCGAGATCGGCGTATCGCCCCGCGGGGCGCATCCGGTCTGCCTCCGCCTGAGCGCTGACGGGCGCCGGCTGCTGTCCGGTGAGGACGGCCGGGTGCGGCTGTGGTCGGTCGACACCGGCGCGTGCCTGCGCACCTTCGGCGAGGGCGAACGCGGCATACGGTCGGTGCGCTTCGCCGCCGACGACGAGCATGCGCTGGTCAGCCGCTGGAGCTACCGGACCCAACTCTGGGACCTGCGCACGGGTTCCGTACTCTCCACGCTGGACAACCACGTCGACAGCGCCGCCTGGGCCGGCCCCCGCGACCTGGTGGCCGTGGCCGACGGGCTCCTCCACGCGGTGCTGGTGACCGATGTGGCCAGCGGCGGGCTCGTCCGCAGCATCGACGCACCGCGCCCCCAGGAGGAAGCGCGGAGCCCGCAAGGCGAAGGACTCTTCTTCGCCATGCTCGACGATCTCCGGTCGCCTCCGGTGCGATGGACCGCGGTGAGCCTGAGCGCCGACGGAAGCCACCTGCTGACCGGCGACGACACCGGAGCCATTCAGCTGTGGGAGGTCGCCACCGGGGAACGCCTCCGGCGGTTCGAGAAGGAACCGGGCCACACCCCGGCCACCCTCCGGTTCACCGCGGACGGACGCTTCGCGCTGTCCGTCGGCCGCGACTTCACCATCCGAGCGTGGGACGTCGGCACCGGCCGCTGCCTGCGTGTCCTCGGCGAACACCGGCAGCCGGTCGATGACCTCGTCGTCGCCTCGGACAGCCGTCGCGCGCTCTCGTGGAGCCAGGTCGACGGCGCCCGACTGTGGGAGCTCGACTGGGAACTGGCCGCCCGGGAAACAGCCGACTGGGACGAAGCAGCAGCCCCCTACCTGCAGGGATTCCTCGCCCGGCACGGCCAGCACTGGACCGGAGCGGACACCGACGGCTTGCTGCGCATCCTCCAGGACGCAGGCTTCGGCTGGCTGCGACCGGAGGGGGTACGAGCCCGACTGCAACGGATGGCAGCCGCGCAAGGGGAGCGATGACCCAGCCCGGTCCGACCGGGTTCACACCGGAAGGCGGGCCGCCACGGACGGCGGCGACGCGCACGGTGATGCCGTTGCCGGTCACGTGGCGGCCGTAACGGCTTCCGGGGTCCCGGAGTTTTCGCCGGCCGTCCTGGACGCCGAACACCTCCAACTGGCAGACGGACAGGGTGCGTCCGGACTTCACCACGGATCCGACCGCCGTCTGCCACGTGCACTCTCCTTCGACGGGCCTCCTGTCTGCGAACGGGAGGCGGAGCGGGCCCCGTCAGCCCGTCAGGCTTTCCACCAGCAGGAATCCGCCGATGGCGATCATCATGGCACCGGAGGCGCGGGTGACCGCCCGGGCCGCCGAGGGCCGGGCCTTCAGCACGGTGCGGGCCAGGACGCCGACGACGAGGTAGACGACGGCGCAGGCGGCCATATGAAGCGTGCCGAGCAGCCCGGTCTGCGCGGCGACGGGCCAGCCGCCGGTCGGCGCGATGAACTGGGGGAACAGCGAGAAGTACAGCAGCAGCGCCTTGGGGTTGAGGCCGCTGGTCCCGGCTCCCCTGAGCATGATCCGCCGACGTGAGGAGGCCATGGTCTCCGTGGACGCGCCCACGACCACTGGCCGCCTCAGCACTCCCCAGCCGAGCCAGATCAGATAGCCGGCCCCGGCGACGGTCAGCGCGGTGAGCGACGCCGCCGAGCTCGCCACGATCGCCACCAGGCCGGCCACGGCGAGCAGGGTGTAGCCCGCGTATCCGGCTATCAGGCCGGCGACCGCGGGGATGATCGACCGGTCCCGCAGTCCCGCGGCGATGGCGTAGGCCCAGTCGGCGCCCGGGGTGAGCACCAGCAGCAGGTCCACTGCCAGGAAGGCCGCCACCGTCGTCGTATCCATGAATCGTTCGTTCCCTCTCGCGTTCTCGCTCCGAGAGGGAACATTAGGCGCGACATGCCCGAAAATGTTTCCATCTTTACCTCGTGATCGCGCCCAATGGGGAAGAATCTTCTTCATGGATGCCCTGGATCGGAAGATTCTTACCGAGCTGCAGCTGGACGGCCGCCTGACGGTGACCGAGCTGGCCGCCCGCGTGGGGCTGAGCGTCTCGCCCTGCCACCGCCGCCTGCGCGACCTCGAGCGGGAGGGCGCGATCCGCGGCTACCGCGCGGTCGTCGACCCGGGTGCCCTCGGCCTGGACTTCGAGGCCCTCGTCTTCGCCACACTCCGCTGGGAGGACCCCGACACCGTCGCCTCCTTCGAGGAGGCGGTGGCCGCGGTCCCGCACGTGATCCAGGCGCAGCGCCTGTTCGGCGAACCCGACTACCTCCTGCGCGTGGCCACCGCCGACCTCGGGGCCTTCCAGCAGCTCTACGACGAGCAGCTGGCCAAGCTGCCGGGCGTGCAGCGCCTGACCTCCACCCTGGTGATGAAGAACGTCGTCCACGACCGCCCGCTGCCCGAGTAGCAGCCGTCCCGCCTGGCCGGACGGAGCACGGACGGAGCACGGATGGGGCAAGGATGCGCGCTGGGTACCCCCATGCGATAAAGGGAATATGGCGGATGCGCTGAAGGACGCCGAGGTCGAAGTCAAGACCATCCTGTCTGACGAGGCGGCCGAGTCCGCGCGCCGGACGCTCGGGCTGGAAGCCGAGGACGGCAAGGGCCTTTCGATTTACTTCTGGGACAAACCGTGGACGAACGGCGACGACATCCGTCTTCCCCTGTCGGAGGCGGGAGTTGTGATCCGGCTGCGGAAGCCCGCGAAGGGTGATGCGGACGATCTGACCGTGAAACTGCGGCCGTGCGTCCCGGACACCCTGCCCGCCGACTGGCGGGCGAGTCGTGACGGGAAGGACTGGGAGTTCAAGATCGAGGAGGACTGGACCGGCCGTAGCCGCGTCTGGGCGGCCTCGCTGAAGGTGGAGGACGACTTCGACCGGCCCGCCGTCGACGGCGGAGACGGGGACGAGGATGCGCGGCGGCCCCGGCTGACGCGTGATCAGCAACGGCTGCTGGCGAGCGTCGAGGTCACGGACGACGACCTGGCGGACCTCGTGCCGCTCGGCCCGGTCCAGGCCATCAAGTGGAAGCCGTCCCGTCGTGACCTGATCCACCCGCTCACCGCGGAATTCTGGAGCGTCGGCGCCGACCTGCGTTTCCTGGAGCTGTCACTCCGGGCGCACCCCGCGGAAGCCTCCGGCGCACAGGACCTGCTGGAGCGGGCCCTCCTGGAATTGGACCTCCAGGCTCCCTCGCCTCAGACGTCGAAGACCGCCAGTGTCCTCACCGCCCTTGCCCGCGCGCACCTGAACCGGTAGCGGGATTTGCCGGAGTGAGTAATTCCTTGCCGGCCACACCGCGTTTCGCGGTTTTGAATCTGGAGTTGCGATATGCCCGAGAACGACGAGACCACCGCCCCTGCCCGCCGAGGTTGCGGCACGATGCCGGTGCACCACATGCTGATGGCCGAGAGCCCGGCATACGCCGCGAACCGTGTCCAGATCGAGAACCAGGCCTTCGCCTACGAGATGGGCGCCGAGGCAACGGCACGCGTCGGTTTGACCCACATCCCGGTCGTCGTGCACGTGGTGTTCAACACCGCCGCACAGAACATCGGCGAGGACCAGGTCACCAGCCAGATCGACGTGCTGAACAAGGACTTCCGGGCGCTCAATCCGGACATCGACCAGGTCCCGCCGGTCTGGCAACCGCTCGTGGCGGACAGTCGCATCGAGTTCCACCTCGCCACGGAGGATCCGCAGGGACAGCCCACTGACGGCATCACTCGCACACAGACCCAGTCCACGAAGTTCAACATACGGACCAACGCCGTCAAGGACTCGTCGAGCGGCGGCCACGACGCCTGGCCCGCCGACCGCTACCTCAACCTCTGGGTCTGCCCGCGCATCTTCGACCCCGCGGACCCCGACGAGATACTCGGCTACGCCCAGTTCCCGGGGGGTCCCACAGAGACGGACGGGGTGGTCATCGGCCACCGGTTCTTCGGTACGACCGGCACCGCCACCGCTCCCTTCAACGGTGGGCGCACGGCGACCCATGAGGTGGGGCACTGGCTCAACCTGCTGCACATCTGGGGCGACGACGACGGCGGCTGCAACGGCAGCGACCTCGTCGCGGACACCCCGAACTCCGGCGGTCCCAACTTCCGAGCCCCGACCTTCCCCCGGCTGTCCTGCAGCAACGACCCGGACGGCGACATGTTCGTCAACTACATGGACTACACCGACGACAGGGCCATGTTCATGTTCACCAAGGGTCAGGTGGCCCGCATGGAGGCCACCCTGGACAGCGTCCGGTCGTCGTTCAACGGCGGCTGACGGGCGGGCGGCCCGGACCGGTCAGCGGCCGCGGCACGCGGGCAGCGTGTCGCGGCCGATGCCGTAGAGCGGCAGGCACTCGCCGTACGGGCCCGGCACGTCGCCCTACCGGAGACGGATGCCGTTGCTGCCGACGATCACGTCGTAGGTGCCCTTCAGACCGCCCTCGCCGATGTAGCAGCGGTAACCGCTGGGCCTGTCCACGGGGACGAGGCGGACGGCGGGGATCTCGTCGCAGCGCAGGGAGTTGCGGGTCTTCTCGCCGAGAGTGCCGTAGTCCTTCCACGCCTTGGCCTGTACGCCTTCGCGGGTGATCACGCCGCCCTTGGTGGGGGTGGCGGTGTACTGCACCAGGATGAAGCCGCCCTTCGTCTCCACCCGGAAGGGCACTTCGGTGCCCATGTACGTCACCGTGCAGGTGAACGTCTGGGGCTTGTCGCCGACCTTGTCGGTGTCGCAGGTGCTGCTCGTCTGCTTGGGGACCATGCCGCCCATGGCCAGGACCCGCGTTTCCAGGTCGTACTTGATCCTTTCCAGCGCCGGTGCCTTGTCGCCGGGCGCGGGGTGCTGCGGCGCGGAGTCCTTCTGCGGTGACGCCGTGGGGCTCGGCACCGGCGTGCCCTTGGTCAGCGGCGGGTCGTCCTGCCCACAGGCGCTGGCGGCGACGACCGCCAGCGCCACGGTCGCTGCCGAACGTATCCAGTTCTTGGGACGCATTGCCGTCTCCCCGTTTTCGTGCCTCACGTGAAAGCTGATCATAAGTTCGCGCTGCTCAAGGGGGCCGGGCGGGACCGGCTCGCCCGCACCGCGGAGGCGTCAGGACGTGGTCCCGGGAGCGGATGTCCCGTCACGCCGTGCGGTGGTCACGAGCAGCCGTTCCGTGGGCGGCGGACACGGCACATCAGCCTTCCGGCGGACGGCGCGGTCGTGCCGAGGGGCGGCCCGCTGCTGCGAGCCGCCCCTCGGCCGGGCGCGGGCCGGAGCCCGGAGCCTCAGTCCGCGGTGAGCAGCCGGGGGGCCTCGACCAGGGCCTTTCCGCCGTCCTGGCCGGTCATCACGACCCGTGGCAGCCAGGGTCCCTTGTGCTCGTAGGCGTGGGTGACGGCCGCCTCGCTCGTCTCGCGCTGCGTACCGTCGCCGAAGTACCAGTGGTAGCGGTACCCGGCGGCCGGCGGCTTGCCGTCCACCGTCACCGACAGGCGCACCTCACTGCCGACGTGTGTGTTCCCCGGGACGTTCAGCTGCGCCCGGGGGCCCTGCCGGGGGAGGCGGAACCAATCGCGCACGCTCGGGTTGAGGAGAAACGCTTCGGCGTACTGCCGGGCGCCCTCGATGTCGGGGTGACCGACGGCTGCGCTCAGGCACTGCAGAGGGGTTGCGCTCAGCTCGGGGCAGGCCCGTGTGCGCAGCGGGAACGCCGGGTCGGTCACCGGAGTGCTCCACACCTTGGAGTCCCGGGTGAGGACGGCATTGTCCACGGTGAACAGTCCGTCGGCCGCGACCGCGTACGGGCCGTCCGCGGACGCCTTGTTGGCGGCGGCGGCCGCCTGATGGTAGGCGGCGTTGGCCAGTTGGGTGTACTGCTCGTAGCGCTCGGACACGATGCCGAGGGCGCCCTTGCACGAGGTCAGCCACGCACCGGAGACCCCCGGGGTCGAACAGGTCTTGACCGGGATCGGAGAACTGCTGCGGCTCAGCGCGTAGTAGAAGTCGGCCACGAGCACTTTCGGCCGCCCCGGCAGGGAATGGGCCTTCTCGATCGCCGCCCGCATCCCACGCCCGCCGTACCCGACCTTCGCGCCGCTGAAGTAGGGCACGTCCTTGGCCGGGTTCTCCGCTGCCGCACCGATGCCGGAGCACTCGCGCTTCACTGCCTCGGGCAGGTTCTTCGAGCCGGGGGTGATGCCGACACCGATGCCGAAGAAGGGGTCGAGGTCGTTGATGCATCCGTTGATCACGACCAGATCGAGACCGTAGCCGCCCGCCCGCGCCTGCGCGCCCGCCTTCTCCAACTGGCAGAAAACGTCCGGCATCTGCTGGGTGACCTCGCCGAACTCCATCTCCCCGTCGCCGTCCGGGTCCTGCTTCTCCGTCGTGTGCAGACAGGCCGCGTCATCGTTGCCCGCGGGCAGCTCGGGCGCGTCGAGCACCGCGCCGGAGATCGAGTAGTCCATGTGCTGAACGCCCCGGCCGGTCTCCCGGCCGAGCGCCTGGCCCGTCAGGTACGGGAACTTCTGGTCGTGGTCCAGGCCCTGCCCCCAGACCACGGAGTCACCGACGGACGCCACCCGTACCGGGTCGCACCCCCGGCGTATGGTGTCCCGCCAGACCTTGCCGTAGCGGCCGGGCGCGCGGCCGTCGGATGACGCCGCGATACGGGCGTCGATCTGGAGCGCGGTCTCGGTCGCGGGCACCCGGTCGTAGGGGATGCTGAACTCCGCCGTGCCGACGTTGGCGTCCATGGCCAGACGCCCGCCGGCCAGCTGCTCCTGGCCGGCGCGTACGCGCCACTCCACGGTGGCTCCGGCCTTCGCCGCGGCGGGATCGTAGAGCTCCACCCGGCCGCGCACGGCTCCGCTGCACACCGGATTCGGCGTCAGGTCCACGTCGAGGACGAGGGGGAATGCCGATCCCGGCAGGGCAATGGTGTGCGCCGCGGCGGGAGGCCCGCCGAGGAGCTGGCCGAGGAGCACACCGGCCACGCCGACCGCCGCGAAACACCTCGCCGCCAACGAGCGACGAGCCACCCCGGGCCCACTCGGAACGGAACCCGCGCCGGAGCCCGTCCGCCTCGGCGCCACCCGCCGCGACCACGCTAATCTCACGCCAACACCTCTGTTTTCGCCGTCATTTCGGTCCATGCGGAATCGACTGAGTTCCGCATCGGTAGGGATGATGGCAGTCAGGAGACGGGCGTGGACCGCGAGCGAGGTCCCATACTGAGTGAAACTGATCACTTACCTGCAGTTACGGGGGCTGTTGTGTGACGACTTGAGCTCGGAGATGACGGGCTCTCCGGGACCCGCTATCGTTGCCGTATGCATCGTTCGTCGTGTCTGAGCTGGTGGCGCTCCTCGTAGGAGCGGCCACCTTCAGTCATGACCGGGCCGTTCGGATGGACGGCCCTTTTGCGTTCCCTGGACCGGGATGCGCCGTCCTGACGGCGGCACTCACCACCAGGAGAACCTGTGAACCCCATGCCGTACGCCACCGGAAGCACCCTTCCAGTAGACGACGCAGCTCGGGCCGATGCGCTCGGGACGTCCGCCGCACAAGCCCGCAGTGCGGTGCTGGAGAGGCTGATCCGCGATGAGCCGGGACGGTTCCGCGTGCTGACCGGGGACCGTCCGACCGGCCGGCTGCACCTCGGCCACTATTTCGGAACGCTCCACAACCGCGTCCGCCTGCAGGAGCTCGGGGTCGAGATGTTCGTGCTCATCGCGGACTACCAGGTCCTGACCGACCGGGACGTGGCCGACGACCTGGCCGGGCACGTCGAAGAACTGGTGCTGGACTACCTCGCCGTCGGCGTCGACCCGGCCCGGTCCGCCATCTTCACGCACAGCGCCGTTCCCGCCCTCAACCAGCTCCTGCTGCCCTTCCTCAGCCTGGTCTCGGTCGCCGAGCTCCGCCGCAATCCCACCGTCAAGGACGAGATCGCCCACTCACGGCAATCCGCTGTCAGCGGCCTGATGTTCACCTACCCGGTCCACCAGGCCGCCGACATCCTCTTCTGCAAGGCCAATCTCGTTCCGGTCGGCCAGGACCAACTTCCCCATCTCGAACTCACCCGGACCGTCGCCCGCCGCTTCAACGACCGCTACGGCCACGGGAACCCGGTGTTCCCCGAGCCGGAGGCGCTGCTCTCGCAAGCGCCCCTCCTGCTCGGCACCGACGGCACCAAGATGAGCAAGAGCCGCGGCAACGCCGTCACGCTGGCCGCCGACGCCGACGAGACCGCCCAGCTACTCCGGGGCGCCAAGACGGACTCCGAGCGACACATCACCTACGACCCCGCCAACCGCCCCGAGGTCTCCTCCCTCGTTCTGCTGGCCGCCCTCTGCCAGGACCGCTCCCCGTACGAGGTCGCGGACGACATCGGCCCCGCTGGAGCCAGCGCACTGAAGAAGTGCGTCACCGAGGCGGTCAACGAATACCTCGCGCCGATCCGAGCCCGCCGCGCCCAGTACGCCCAGGACCGCGGCTATCTCCGCCAAGTACTGCGCCAGGGCAATGAACGCGCCCACGCGATCGCCGAGGCCACCCTCGACGAGGCGCGTCGGGCCATGAACGGCCTCTACGAGTAGCGCATCACCGCGCGGAGGCGGTGCCGGCGGCCGGCTGTCCCGTCACCGGGCCCGCCCAGGGCTTCTGGGCGGGCCGGTCGTCGGCCCCGTGCCTCGCCGGTCAGCAGTCCGGCCCCTCCGTGCCGCCGTTGGGCAGCGCAACGGTGCTCGCTCGCGGGATCAGCCGGGTGGGCAGGACGATATGACGCGCGGGGTCCGCGTCCGGGTCGTTGATCAGCGAGCGGGCCAGTTCGCCGGCCGCGCGGCCGATGTCCTCAGGGGACTGGGCGATCGTGGAGAGATCGGACCACTCCGCGATCGGGTGGTCGTCGAAGCCGAGGACGGAGATCCGTTCGGGCACCTCCACACGGGCCTTGCGCAGCGTCCAGATCACCCAGGAGGCGAGCTCGTCCTGTTCGGCGAAGATGGCGGTGGGCGGCTCCCGCAGGCTGAGCAGTTCGCCGACCGCCTCCGCGATGCTGCGCTTGTCGCTGGCCGGAGCGGCGACCACCAGGTCGTCGTCCAGGGGGACACCCGCCCGGGTCAGCGCCTGCTGATAGCCGACCAGCCGCTCGTTGGAGCTGAACGCGAATCCGCTGGCGCCGACCGACTGGACGAACGCGATGCGGCGGTGCCCGAGATTGAGCAGATGCTGGGTGCCCCGGCATGCCCCGGCCACATCGTCGACGTAGACGCTCGGGCAGCCCTCGGCGTGCTGGCTGACGTAGATGACCGGCATCTGCAGGTCGTCCAGCCGCGCCTTCTCCTCGGCGGTGAGGTCGAAGCAGAAGACCAGCAGCGCATCGGCGTTCCGCCGGGCCGGCAGCCGCTCGAAGAAGTCGGCGCGCTCGGACATCTCGGGGGTGATGTAGACGAGGACGTCCATGCCCGCGGTGCGCAACTCCGGCCCCAGGGCGGACACCGCTGAGCCGATGAACCAGGAGTTGAGCGTGGGCACGAGCACCGCCACCACGCCGGTCTTGCCGGTGACCAGGCTGGCGGCCTGCCGGGAGACCGCGAAGTTCAGCTCGCGGGCGGCTTGTTCGACCCGGGTGCGGACTTCGGGCGAGACCGTCGAAAGGCCGCGCAGAGTGCGCGAAACGGTGGAAGCGGAGACCCCGGCCCGCTCGGCGACGTCGGCCATCGTGGGGTGCCGTTGAGCTGGTGGCATGAGCGGAAGGTAGCACAGCGAGCACACGGTTTCGACGGTGAATGACAGCGCTGTCATGAGATCGGTGCGGCTCGATGCGGGCGGCATCCCGCCCAGTGAGCCGCCCAGTGATCCCGCCCAGTGATCCTCCGGAGTCCGCTATTGCTCCGGGTAAAGGCTGCAGAGTGCATCTGTATGGCCGGCGGATTTCCGCGACGTAACGCATTGACTTACCCCGTGTGGCCTCCTAGCTTGAAAGCGCTGTCACGGAGTGGGTGCCTCTGCCTGAGTGAAGCGAACCTTCAAGGCGTTGACCTGCTGTTTCTTCCTATCTGACGAGCGTGGCAGCGCATTCACGGCGTATCCGTCGTGTTTTCATGGCTCTCTTTTCAGCTTTCACCTTCCTGTCCATGCGATCCAGCGGGCCGTTCCCCGCCGGTGAAGGGATGAGACCCCCGCATGACCACAGCAAGAACCACCAGGGCTCTGCGGAGTGCCGGAGCGGTGCTCGCAGGGCTCTCGGCCCTCGCCGCCTGCGGCGCGCCCGGCGGCGCCGCCACCGTGTCGGCAGGCAAGCCGTCGTTCGAGGGCCGCGGCCCCATCACGTACGTGGCCGGCAAGGACGCCACCGGCTCCGTCCAGCTGGTGCTCGACCGCTGGAACAGGCTGCACCCGAAGGAGAGGGTCACCTTCATCCAGCTGCCCACGGACCCCGACGCCCAGCGCCAGCAGATGATCCAGAACGCGCAGACAAAGTCCGATGCCTATACGGTGCTGTCCCTCGATGCCGTGTGGACCTCGGAGTTTGCCGCGCACCGTTGGGTCGACCCGCTGCCGCAGGACCGATTTCCGCTGGCCAGGATGCTCAAGCCGATCGTGGAGACCGGGAAGTACCGCGGCGGCCTCTACGCCGTCCCGGCCAGTTCGGACGGCGGCATGCTCTACTACCGCAGCGATCTCCTGAAGCGGGCCGGCATCGAGCGTCCCCCGGCCACCTGGGCCGAGATGACCGCGGACTGCGCCAAGGTGCGCAAGCTGCCCGAAGCCAAGGGCATGAGCTGTTACGCCGGGCAGTTCCAGAAGTACGAGGGACTGACCGTCAACTTCGCCGAGGCCGTGAACTCCGCCGGCGGTGTCATCACCGGCCCGGACGGCACACCGCACGTCGACAGCCCGCAGGCCAAGCGCGGACTGGACTTCCTGGTCGACTCCTTCAGGCGCGGCGTCATCCCGAAGGACGCGCTGACCTACCAGGAGGAAGACGGCCGCCGGGTCTTCCAGGCCGGGAAGGTGATCTTCGAACGGCAGTGGCCGTACATGTACCCCCTGGCGGCCAAGAAGGACGGCTCCAGCAAGGTCGCGGGCAGGTTCGCCGTCGCGCCGCTTCCCGGGCTCAAGGGTCCCGGCGCATCCAGCCTGGGAGGCCACAACCTCGCCCTGTCGGCCTCGGCCAGGAACAAGGCCACGGCGATCGACTTCATGAAGTTCTTCTCCAGCGAGGAACTCCAGCGCTTCACGCTCGCCCACGCACCCGCCGCGCCGACGTACAAGGCGCTGTACCAGGACCCGGCGCTCGTCAGGAGGTATCCGTACCTCCCGACGCTCAGGAAGTCGATCCTGCACGCGGTGCCGCGCCCCCGGGTCTACCAGTACGGCGATGTCACCGCGGCGATCCAACGGGAGGCCTATGCGGCCCTGACCGGCAGCAAGAACAGCGAGCAGGCCCTGAAGGACCTCCAGAAGGCCCTTCGGCAGCCCGCGGCGGAGTAAGGAGAGCCCGGCCGATGGTGACCACGCACAACCCACCCGCACGCCTCACGGCGCCCGCGCCCCCCGTCCTTCCCCGGCGCCGGCGCCCCCGCGCGACCGCCGGCTCGGGACGGCTCGCGACCCTGCTGATCTCCCCGACACTGCTGGTGCTGACGGTCGTCGTCCTCTATCCGACGATCGTGGCCCTCAAGGACTCGCTGTTCGGTACCGCCGGAATCGACCCCGAGACCGGATTCGTCCGGGACACCGACCCCTTCGTCGGCGCGGAGAACTACACCGCGATCTTCGGTGAGGCGGGCGCCCGGTTCTGGAACGCCTTCTGGAACACCACCTTCCTCACCTTCACCACGGTCGCGCTGGAAACCGTGATCGGGGTGGCGATGGCGCTGATCATGCACCGCGCGTTCCAGGGCCGGGCCCTGGTCCGCGCCAGCATCCTGGTGCCCTGGGCGATCCCCACCGCCGTCTCCGGCCTGCTCTGGCGCTGGATCTTCAACAGCGACGGCATCGCCAACGCCCTCACCGGGCAGCATGTGCTGTGGACGACCGAGGGGTTCCACGCCAAGGTCGCCGTCATCCTCGCCGACGTCTGGAAGACCGCGCCGTTCATCGGCCTGCTGGTGCTGGCCGGCCTCCAGGTGATCAACAAAGAGGTCTACGAGGCGGCCAGGATGGACGGGGCAAGCCCGGTGCGCCAGTTCTGGCACATCACCCTCCCCCTGGTGAAGCCCGCACTGCTGGTGGCCGTGCTCTTCCGGACGCTCGACGCGCTGCGCATGTTCGACCTGCCGTACATCCTCATCGGCGCACAGAAGTCGTCCGTGGAGACGTTGTCGATGCTCGCCCAGGACCAGGCCGCCAATGTGCGGTTCGGACCGGCCGCGGCCTATGCGGTGATCCTCTTCGTGTACGTCTTCCTGATCGCGCTGGCCTTCGTCCGGCTGCTCGGCGCCAATGTCGTCGGGGATGACGAGTCGGGCCCCAGGCGCAGCAGATGGCTGCCGCGCCGACGTACGGAGGTGGCGGCATGACCCTCTCGCCGACCGTGCGCAAGTGGCTGCTGTACGCGGGTGTCGCCGCGGTCGTCGCCTACTGCCTCGCGCCGTTCTACTGGATGCTGGTCTCCAGCCTCCGGCGTACCTCCGACATCTTCGACAACTCGCTCTTCCCCACCCGGATCTCGTTCGAGAACTACCTCGCGGTCCTCGACCCGTCCCAGTCCTTCACCCGCGCGCTGCTCAACAGCCTCGTGGTGGCCGGTGTCACCACCGTGCTGGCGCTGATCCTGGCCACCTTCACCGCCTATGCGATGGCGCGGCTGGAATTCCGGCTCAAGCGCCTGGTACTCACCCTGATCATCGCCACCTCCATGTTCCCGGTGGTCTCGATCACGGTCCCGCTGCTCAAGATGTTCGTCGACATGGGCTGGATCAACACCTACCAGGCGATGATCGTGCCCAGCATGTCCTTCACCCTGCCGCTCGCGGTCTGGAACCTCACCGCCTTCTTCCGGCAGATGCCCCGGGAGCTGGAACATTCCGCCATGGTCGACGGCTGCACCCGCGGCCAGGCCTTCCGCAAGGTCATCATCCCGCTGGCCGCGCCCGGCATCTTCACCACCGCGATCATCACCTTCATCGCGGCCTGGAACGAGTTCCTGATCGCCCTGTCGATGACGAACAAGCCGGAGATGCAGACCGCCCCCGTGGCGATCTCCAAGTTCTCCGGGGCCACCCAGTTCGAGACGCCCTTCGGCAGCCAGATGGCGGCCGGCGTACTCGTCACCATTCCCCTGGTGATCGTGGTGCTGCTCTTCCAGCGCCGGATCGTCGCCGGCCTCACCGCCGGTGCGGCGAAGTAGCCGCCCCCGCACCGCGCACCCCTCTCCCGCACACCCCTATCTGCAAGGAGTAGGCACAGCCATGCCCAACACCGCACCGTGGTGGCGCAGCGCCGTCATCTACCAGGTCTACATCCGCAGCTTCGCCGACGGCAACGGCGACGGGGTCGGCGACATCGCCGGCATCCGCTCCCGCCTGCCGTACCTCAAGTCCCTTGGTGTGGACGCCATCTGGATCAACCCGTGGTACAAGTCGCCGATGGCCGACCACGGTTATGACGTGGCGGACTTCCGGGAGATCGACCCGCTGTTCGGGAGCGTGGCGGAGGCCGAGGCGCTGATCGACGAGGCCCACCGGCACGGCATCCGCGTCATCCCCGACATCGTCCCCAACCACACCTCCGACCAGCACGAATGGTTCCAGGCGGCGCTGGCCGCGGGGCCGGGCAGCCCGGAGCGGGAGCGCTATGTGTTCCGGGAGGGCCGCGGCCCGGACGGCGCCGAACCGCCCAACGACTGGCAGTCCTGCTTCGGCGGACCGGCCTGGACCCGGCTGCCCGACGGGCAGTGGTACCTGCATCTGTTCGCCCCCGAGCAGCCGGACCTCAACTGGGAGCATCCGGACGTCCTCGCGGAGTTCAAGGACATCCTGCGGTTCTGGTTCGGCCGCGGTGTGGACGGATTCCGTATCGATGTCGCGCACGGCCTGGTCAAGCACCCCGAGCTGCCGGACCTGCCGCCCCGCAGGGACCCCGTCGCCCCGCCGCTGGCGGGCAGCATCGACCACCCGCACTGGGACCGTGACGAGGTGCACGAGATCTACCGGGAATGGCGCAAGGTGGCCGACGAGTTCCCCGGCGACCGGTCGTTCGTCGCCGAAGCCTGGGCCGACAGCCCCGAGCGGCTCGCCGCGTACGTACGGCCGGACGGCCTGCACACCGCCTTCAACTTCGAGTTCATGATGACCAGTTGGGACGCCGAGGCGCTGCGCGAGACGATCGACGGCTCGCTCGCCAACCTCGGTTCCGTCGGCGCCCCCGCCACTTGGGTGCTCTCCAACCACGACGTGGTACGCCACCCCAGCCGCTTCGGCCGCAAGCCCGTCAGGAAGTGGCTGCCCAACGAGCCCTACCGGCCCGAAGGTCCGCTCGACCTTGAACTCGGCACCCGGCGGGCCCGCGCCGCGGCCCTGCTGATGCTCGCCCTGCCCGGCGGTGCCTACATCTACCAGGGCGAGGAACTCGGACTGCCGGAGGTGGAGGACCTGCCCGAAGCCGCGCTGCAGGACCCCATCTGGGAACGCTCCGGGCACACCGACCCCGGACGCGACGGCTGCCGCGTGCCCATCCCGTGGTCCGGGCAGCAGACCCCGTACGGCTTCAGCCCCGAGGGAGCCACCGGCGAGCCCTGGCTGCCCCAGCCCGCGGACTGGAGCGCCCTCAGCGTCGAGGCCCAGACCGGCGACCCGGCATCCATGCTGGAGCTCTACCGGCGCGCCCTGGGGCTGCGCCGCGACCACACGGCACTCGGCGACGGCGGCCTCACCTGGCTCGACGCCCCCGCCGGAGTGCTCGCCTTCCGTCGCGAGCCGGGCTTCGCCTGCGTCGCCAACCTCTCGGCGGAGCCGTACCGGCTGCCGGAGCACAAGGCGGTGCTGCTGGCGAGCGGTCCCGTCGAGGACGGCCGGCTGGCACCGGACACCGCGGTGTGGCTCGCGCTGTAGCGGCGTCACGGCGTCACGGCGTCACGGCGTCACGGCGTCACGGCGTCACGGCGTCAGCGGATGGCGGCCTGATGCGACGTCAGGCCGCCGTCACGCATGTGCGTCGCTCGCTCCGAACCTCCCGCTTACGCTCTCGGCGGCTCCGCCACCGTAGTGGCGTGGGGGCGCAGGAAACGGTGGAGGATCAGGCGCAGGGTGGGGAGTTGGTCCGCCGGACGGAACGAGGGATCGGTGGCGGCGCTGGTGTAGAGAGCGGCGATGAGCGCCATGACCCAGGCCGCGGTGTCGTCCGGGTCCATGACGCGCGCCGGGACTAGCGGCTCCGTGGCGGGGGCCGCGAGGAGACCGACGGTGTCGAGCAGGGCGGTCCAGCCCTGAACAGGACGGGCAGTTGGGCCGGCTCACCGTGCTCGGCCGGTCGGTGTGGGGCACCGTATGCGTCTACGCCGTGTGCGTGCTGGCGGGGGCGGGCGTCGGCTGGCTGGCCGGCTTGCTCGCCGACTGGCTGGTGTCGCTGCCCTGGGCGCCTCTGCAGGGGCCCGCCCGGCTCCTGGCGTCGATTCCCGGCCCTTGGCTGCCCGCCGCGGGTGCGGTGGCCGGGCTGGTGGTCGGACTCGTCGCGCAGCACGAGGAGTTGGTCATCCGCCTGTCGGACGAGCGTGTGGTGCTCACCCGCAAGGGCCGGGACCGGGAGTTCCCGTACGACGCGATCGCCACGGTGTGCCGAGACGGCAAGCATCACGTCCTGCTCGGCCGCGATGGCGGTGAACTCGCGCGGGAGGAGTGCGATCTGGACGCCGGCCGGCTTTCCGGCGCTTTCGCCGAGCACGGCTATGCATGGGCGGACGGCGATCCGTACGAAGCCGAGTTCCGGCGCTGGGTCCCGGACACTCCCGAGCTGCCGGACGCCGCGAACGCCTTCCTCAGCGCCCGCCAGGGAGCCCTGGAGAAAAAGGGGCCGTCCGGCGACGACGTGCGAGAGCTCCGCGACGAACTGGCCCGACTCGGTGTCGTCGTGCGGGACGAGAAGCGACGTCAGTACTGGCGGACTTTCCGGCAGTCGGGCCCGGCCGTGGAGTAGGGGGCCGATGCGTACGGATGCACGGTGCCTCCCGTCGGTGAGGGCTGGCGCCCTCCGCCGGAGGGGTGGCACCCGTTTGCGGCGGGCGGATACGCGTTTCGGCGCGTCGCTTAACAGGACGGGATATAGCGCATTAGCCTTTCGTAACCGTACGAAGTCGATCATGTACTGATCGCATCCGCTCGACCTACCGGAGAAGTAATGCGCAAGTTTCACAAGGCTGCCGTCCTGGTCGCCGCCCTCGGCAGCATCGCCATGCTCGGCGCCGGCGCCGCTCACGCCGACGGCGGGATGGGCGGCAAGGGCGGCGGCAGCAAGTTCGACATCAAGCAGGGCAGCTCCTGCCGCTCGCACGACCTGAACGTCGACGTCCTCGGCGAGGTCGGGATCGCGAACGGCCTGGCAGGCAACCTGCTCGGTGGCGAGGGTGCCGCGGGTGCGCAGGAGACCAAGATGGGCTCGTCCCTCGGCTGCAACAACAGCTTCGGCGGCGGCGGCAAGGAATAAGAGACGCCTCCACGCCCCGCCATCCGACAGGGTGGCGGGGCGGTGCGTCGGTTCGGGTACTTCTGCAGCACTGTCAGACCCCTCTGCGAACATCGAACGTGTCTGAGAGGCGCCACCGGCTCTCGCCTTCGCCGGTTGCCTCTGCGAGTCACTTCCTGAGGGGACGACGATGTCGACCGACATGTACGGCGTACGGGTGCGGAAAGTCGATCCGGACCGGCTCCGCGCCACAATCCAGGTGCTCGTCGTCTACTACGACACCGGATCGCGTACGCACATCCCGCTGCCGGGGGAGGAGCCGGGCGTCTTCCTGCACTTCCTCTGGGAGAGCGCGGCGGGCTATCTGAGCGACGACGACGCCCGCAAGGGCCCCCTGGGCAGGCTGGTCAGCACCGACGACATCCTGAACTACGAATGGGTCGACACCCACGCACGCCGCTTCATCTCGCAGGTCCGGCGCACGGAGACGCTCAACGACCCGCCCACCGAGGCGCAGTGGGAAGACCTCCACGACTTCTACTACGAGCGTGGCGGCATCTGGCAGGACGAGGAACTGCTCATCCAGGGCGAGTACGAGATACGCGTCACGGACCGCAGGTGGCTGGAGCACCTGAGCGAGGGGCAGGCCTGGGGTTCGGCCGCGTTCCCGATGAACGGCGACAGCTGGACGGCCGAGGACGCGCCGTACATACCCGACCTGGCCCAACCGGCGGTCAGAATACGGCCGTTCGAGGCGACGAAGGGCAGCGTCCGGTACGACTCCGTCGTGGGTATGGAGTTCTCCGACGACGGCAAGTACCTCGCGGTGTGCAGCGACCAGGGGCGGGTGTGGGTGTACGACACCGCCGACTGGAGCGAGACCGTGCACACCTCCGCCGGTGACTGGATCGTGCCGCTGATGATGTGGGTGCCCGGTGAGCACGTCCTCGCGGTCAAGGGCTACAGCACCGGGGACCAGCCTGAGGGGGAAGCGCAGTGGGCCTACGACGTGGACCAGGGCGCGGAGGTCGAGGCGCCCTTCCAGCGCGGACACCGGCGCTCCGGCGACGGTGCGTACCGCATCAGCCGGAACAACGCGGGCGAAGGCGGTTTCGACCTGCACGGGCAGGAGCGTGAGCCCCACCGGAGGCTGTCCCACGCCGGAGGCTGGGACCCGATCCAGTGCCACGCCTTCTCCGGTGACTCCTCGCGGCTGTTCCTCGGCGCGCAGGAGAACCTGTACGTGGTCGACCCGGCGAAGGGTGAGGTGGTCGACAAGGTCGTGGACGCCTCGGAGCGGTTGTTCGAGCTCGCCTCCAACCCTGACGGGAGTTACCTGGCGATCGGCAGCTTCAGTCGGAAGCTGGGCTATCTGGAGTTCGGGAAGAGCCGGCCGCACGAGTTGTGCATCTGGCGGATGGCCGACAAGAAGATCATCCTGGGCCACCAGTTCAGGACGTACATCGACGCACTCGCCTGGTCCCCGAACGACGGCCGCTGGCTGGCCGTCGCGCTGGAACCCACGGCCGACAGTCAGTTCCACTGCGGCAAGACGGAGATCGCCGTCTTCCGGATGGGACCAGGCGATGGCCAGCGCCCCTGAGCGGCCGCCTCGTATCAGTGGCCGAGGCCAAGCCCTCGCTCGTCGGCGCTCCGGCGGGCGTTCCACAGCGTCACGGTCGTCAGGGAGAAGAACAGCAGGTTGCCGAGGCTCAGTTGCGCCCCCTGGATCGCGGTCCCCACCGCACCGGGCGTCAGCGTGGTGACAAGGGCCCCGGCGGCGATGCAGGCCAGGGGATTCACCGCACACATCCACCGTGGGAAGGCGGTGGTGCTCCGGAGCACGCACACCGCCATCCAGACGGAAGCCAGCACCCAGCAGGCCAGCAGTACCGCGTACGGGATGAACAGCACGACCGCCATGTCGCCCGGCAACGTGGTCAGGGCGGCGGACCGCCCGCCGGAGGCGTCGATCGCCCTGGCCGCCTGGCCCCAGTAGAAGAAGGAGCCATGGACGAAGGGGGCGAGGGCGAAACCTGCGGTCAGGAGCAGGAAAGGCGGCAGCGAGAGCAATCGGCGCGCCGGCCGCAGTCCCTGGTGCAGATGCCAGCACGCGGCCAGATAGAGCGGACCGGTCAGCACGCCGAGCAGCGCTCCCCACGCCAGCCGCGTCGTGGACGCCGGCAGCATCGCCGCCAGTGAGTCACCGGTCGTTCCGTCGTAGGCGCTTAGAAGGGGGTGATGGCCGGGTGACGCCATGGGCTTGCCTAAGAGCAAGATGTCGCCGATGAGCCAGGCGATCGATGCCACAACGCCCGCGATCCCGGCGAGGCGTATCTGTCCCGTCCTGCTGCCGATGTCCGTCCGCACTGCACAACCTCCGGGTTAGTTAGGTGAGGCTAACCTTATCGGAGGGGTCTGTCTGTCCAGCGAGCGCTCAACGGCGCGGGTTTGTATCGGGCAGGTATCAGGAAGCGCTTGGTTGTCCATCGAAGCGGGGCGCCGCGCCATGGCGGAGGGGGTCGTAAGGGGCGTCTGCCCTATCGTTCTCACAGGTCGCGGGCCGGGGGTGAGTGCACACCGGGCCCGTGCCCCACGACCACCCGCCCCACGGCTGCCCGCCCCACGACCGTCCGAACAGGAGCCATCCGCCCGTGTCCCCGTCCGCCCCGGCTCCGGCCTCTCCGCGACCCGTTCGCGTGCTGCTGGTGGAGGACGACGACCTGATGCGCCGGTCGTTCACCCTCGCCCTGGAGCGCTACGGCTACCAGATGAAGTCCGCGGCCGACGGGCTGGCGGGGCTGGAGCTCTTCCGCGACGAAAGCTTCGACCTGCTGATTCTGGACGTGATGCTGCCCGGCCTGGACGGGATCGGCCTGTGCCGAAGGGTCCGGGAGACCAGCTTGGTGCCGGTGTTGATGATGTCCGCTCGCGGCGACGGGCTCGACGTCGTCGCCGGTCTGGAGGCCGGGGCGGACGACTACGTGGTCAAACCCGTGGACACCTTCGTACTCGTGGCGCGGATCCGCTCGCTGCTGCGGCGGGCGACGTACCCGTCGGCGCCAGAACCCGAGCGGCCCACGGGCGACGGGCCGCCACAATCCGAGGGGGAGTCGTTGGTCTTCGGGGACCTGACCATCGACACCGGTGGCATGGAGGTGTCCGTCTCCGGGAGCCCGGTGGCGCTGACCCCGACCGAACTGAAGCTGCTGCTGGAGTTCGCCGCCCACCCGGGCATCGTGCTGGAGCGGCACACCTTGCTGCGGAACGTGTGGGAGTACGGCTGGGACGGCGACAGCCGGGTCGTGGACCTGTGTGTGCAGCGGCTGCGCAGAAAGCTCGGCCGGGATCGGATCGAGACGGTCCGCGGCTTCGGCTACAAGCTCAGGCGCTGAGGCAGGTGCGCCCGTTCCACCGGCCGCGGCCGGCCCGCGTACCCCTGCGCTGGAAGATCGCCGCGCTGGCCGCGTCCACGGCCTGCCTGGTCGCGGCGGCGGTGGGCGTGCTGGTGCACGTGTGGACCGCACAGGACATCCGCAGCCGGGCCGAAGCCCGGGCCTTCAACACCGTGTACGCGGCCATGAACACCTATCGGAGCACCGGGACGCTGATGGACGGTGCACATCTCGATCCGGCCGAGCTGCCCGCCGCGCTGCGCCGTCCGGCGGACGGCGACCGGCACACGGCCTACGACGGGCGCATCGACAACAACGTGGGGCCCAGCTTCTGGGGCGCCCAGCGCGTCGGCGGCCCGGACAGTCCGGTACTGGCCGTCCGGATCAACATGAGCTCGGAGCTCCATACGCTGCGCCGGCTCGACATGACCATGGCGGTGGCCTCGCTGATCGCACTCGGGGCGGCCACGCCCCTGGCGGTCTACGGGGCCGGGCTGCTCGGCCGCCGGCTGCGGCAGGTCTCCGAGACCGCGGGCCGGATCTCCGCCGGGGACCTGGACGCCCGAACCGGGCCCACCGACGGGCGCGACGAGGTGGCCGACATCGCCGCCACCGTCGACCTCATGGCGGACAGTCTCAGCCGACGGCTGCGCACCGAGCGCCAGTTCACCGCGGACGTGGCCCATGAGCTGCGCACCCCCGTCGGCGGTCTGCTGGCCGCCGCCGACCTGCTGCCACCCGGCGAGACGGAGGATCTGCTCCGGGCCCGGGTACGCGACCTGCGCGGCCTGGTCGAGGACCTGCTGGAGATCTCCCGACTGGACGCCGGAGCCGAACAGCCGGTCCGCGCCCGGGTCCCGCTCCATGCGGTCGTCAGCGAGGCCGTGACGCGCACCGGCTTCGACACCGAGGTCAGCGCCGGCGACCCACAGCGCGCGGAGTCCATGCAGACGGTGGAGACCGACCCGCGCCGCCTCGAAAGGATCGTCAGCAACCTCGTCATCAACGCCCACCGGCACGGCTGTGGCCCGGTGCAGGTCACCGTCGACGGCCGTACGGTCGTCGTACGCGACCACGGCCCCGGCTTCCCGCCTGACCTGCTGCGGGAGGGCCCGCGCCGCTTCCACACGGGCACCAGGGAGCGCGGCTCGGGCCACGGCCTGGGCCTGACCATCGCCCTGGGGCAGGCCCGCCTCCTCGGCGCCGAGCTGCGCCTGGACAACGCCCCGGACGGCGGCGCCGTCGCCACCCTGCGCCTGCCGGACTGACCGCCCGGCCCCTACGGAACCGATCCCGGCCCCCACGGAACCGATACAGAGCGGCGCGGGCACCGATACAAACCGCCGCGGAACAGATACGCAGCGGCGCGGACGCCGATACCCGGCTGCCCAGGCTCCGATACGTTCCCCGGACACCCTTCGACGTGCACCCTTGGCACCCGAAGAGGAGTCCCCGTGACCGCCGAACCCCTTGGCACGCTCACACCGCGCTCGACGACCGGAATCGCGGCCGCCACAACCGACCTGTCGAAGGTCTACGGCAGCGGCGACACCCGTGTCGTCGCCCTGGACCGGGTCAGCATCGCCTTCCGGGAGGGCGAGTTCACCGCGATCATGGGCCCTTCCGGCAGCGGCAAGTCCACCCTGATGCACTGCGCCGCCGGGCTCGACGCGTTCAGCTCCGGCTCCGTCCGCATCGGCACCACCGAACTGGGCACGCTCAACGACCGGCAGCTCACCCAGGTGCGCCGCGACCGGATCGGCTTCATCTTCCAGGCGTACAACCTGCTGCCGACGCTGACCGCGTTGGAGAACATCACGCTGCCGCTGGCCATCGCCGGCCGCCAACCCGACCGGCAGTGGCTGGACCGCGTGGTCTCCATGGTCGGCCTCGCCCAGCGCCTGGACCACCGGCCCGGACAGCTGTCCGGCGGGCAGCAGCAGCGCGTCGCGGTGGCCCGGGCCCTGGTCTCCCGCCCCGCGATCATCTTCGGTGACGAGCCCACCGGCAACCTCGACTCCCGCGCCGGGGCCGAAGTCCTCGGCTTCCTGCGCGACTCGGTGCGCGAGCTGGGCCAGACCGTGGTCATGGTCACCCACGACCCGGTCGCCGCCGGCTACGCCGACCGCGTGGTCTTCCTGGCCGACGGCCGCCTGGTCGACGAGATGGCACAGCCCGCCCCGGACCGGGTCCTGGACCGGATGCTGCGCCTTTCTGGGAGGAACCCCGAGACCCCCGCCTTCGACACCCGCTCACATACGAGCTGACTCACCGTCACCCCAGCCCGTCCCCGTATACCCCACGTCCCCGTATACCCCACGTCCCCGAAAGCTCCCCATGCTGAGAACAGCCCTGCGCAACGTCCTCGCGCACAAGGCCCGTCTGGCCATGACCGTCCTCGCGGTCTGCCTGGGTGTCGCATTCGTCTCCGGCACCCTCGTCTTCGCGGACTCCTCCGCCGCGGCCTACCGCGCCGCCGCATCGAAGAACTTCGCGGACATCGCGGTCACCGTCACCCCCAAGGACCCACCACCGGGGGCCTCCGCGGACCAGCGCGCCACCGTGCTCGACGACGCACTCGCGAGGAAGCTGGCCGACGTACCCGGTGTCGCCGCCGTGCGCCCGTCGGCCGACGGCTCGGCCACCCTGAACGGGGCAGACGGCACCCCGCTGCGGGCCGGTAAGGCGTGGGCGAACCTGGCCGCCGCCTACGTACCGGGCAAGGACGGCAAGGACAGCCGCTATCCGCTGACCAAGGGACGCGCTCCACAGAACAGCGGTGAACTCGCCGTGGACAGCGGCACCGCCGCCGCCGGCCGGTTCAGCATCGGTGACACCGTCACGCTGGCCACCGACGGCCCCGTCATGACGAAGCGGCTGGTGGGCATCGTCTCCACCAAGGAGACCCGGGTGACCGCCGGCGGCACTCTCGCGCTGTTCGACAAGGCGACCGCCCAGCGGCTGTTCGCGTCCCCCGGCCACTACACCGGCATCGATCTGTCCGCCACCCCCGGCACCGACCAGGTCCGGCTCGCCGACCGGATCACCGCCCAACTCCCCACCGGCCGGGCCGAGGCCACCAGCGGCGCCGCCCAGGCCGCCCAGCAGGCCACCTACGTCGACACCCTGACCCGGGGCTACACCAAGCTGCCGCTGGTCTTCGCCGGGGTCTCCCTCTTCATCGGCTCGTTCCTCGTCGTCAACACCTTCACCATGCTCGTGACGCGGCGCACCCGCGAGATCGCTCTGCTGCGGGCGATCGGCGCCTCACGCCGCCAGATGGTCCGCTCCGTCCTCCTGGAGGCCCTCCTGCTCGGCCTCGTCGCCTCGGCCGTCGGTTTCCTGCTCGGCCTCGGCATCGCCTCGGTACTGCCCGACGTCCTGGGCAGCGCCGGGGACACGCTGCCTCACGGCCCCCTGGTGATCGGCGCTCGCCCCGTCGTGGCGGCGCTCGGCGTGGGCGTGGGCGTCACCGTGCTCGCCGCATGGCTGCCCTCCCGCAGGGCGGCGAAGGTCGCGCCCATCGAGGCGATGCGCTCGGCCGAGCAGCCGCCCTCCACCACCCGGTCCAGGATCCGTGCCGTGGCGGGGCTGGCCCTTCTCGCCCTCGGCGGCGGCCTCCTGGTGTCGCTCACGGGGGCGAAGGACGCCTCGGAGGAGAACCTGCAGAGCGCGATGCTCGGCTGCGCCGCCCTCCTCGTCGCCATGATCATGCTGGCGCCGCTGCTCGCCGCCCCGGTGATCCGGCTGACCGGACGACTGACCGGACGCTTCGGGATCACCGGCCGTCTCGCCCGGGAGAACGCGCTGCGCGACCCGCGGCGCACCGCGACCACCGCTTCCGCCCTGATGATCAGCACCGCGCTGGTCGCCGGGCTCGCCGTGATCGGGAGCTCCACCGGGCAGGCCCTCGACCGCCAAGCCGCGGACGGCCTCGGCGCCGACTACGTGATCAGCACCCGCGACACCACCAGCGGAATCGACCCGGCCGCCGTACCGCGAGTGTCCGACATCGCCGGGGTGCGGACCGCGACCGCCGTCACGGACTCCACCCTGTTCCTCGGCGGCGGCGTCCGGCAGCTCTCCGGCGTCGACCCCGCCACCGTGAACGCCGTCATGAAGCTCGACTTCGTCAGCGGCTCCCTGACGGACCTCGGGCCGGGCCGGATCGCCGTCTCCCGCACCCTCGCCCAGGAGCACGGCGTGCGCGCGGGCGGCAAGCTCAACGCCCGCATGGGCCGCGACCAGGACTTCAAGCAGTACACCGTCGTCGGCGTCTACAAGGACAACCCCACCGCCCACGACGCACTGGGCGCCCGTACCGAGGTGCAGCGCAGCAGCTTCAAGCCCGGCTCCGTCCAGCGGATCCTGGTCCGCACCGACAGCGGCGCGATCTCGCAGACCACCGAGGACCGACTGCGCACCGCCGTGGGCAACAGCCCGCTGCTCCAGGTGCAGAACCGGCAGGCACTCGTCCACGAGGCCGCCGGCACCCTGGGCAACCTGCTGACCCTGATGTACGGGCTGCTCGCCATCGGCGCCGTGATCGCCGCGCTCGGCATCGTGAACACCCTGGCCATGTCGGTGTCGGAACGCACCCGCGAGATCGGTGCACTGCGCGCCATCGGCATGGACCGCACCGGAATCCGGCGGATGATCCGCCTGGAGTCGGTGACCGTCGCCGCCTTCGGCACACTGCTGGGCCTGGCAGGCGGGCTGTTCGGGGCCTGGGCGGTCGGCGCGCTGGCCAACGGCGCGATGACGCAGTACTCCCTGGTGCTGCCCTGGGGGACGCTGCTCCTCGTGTGCCTGGTGTCCCTCACGATCGGCGCGGTCGCAGCCGCCGTCCCGGCCCGCCGGGCAGCCGCCCTGAGCCCGCTGGAAGCCGTCGCGGAGACGTGACGCACGGCCGCCGGCCCGCCGACGCGACCTGAGCGGCGAGGGTCCCGTTGCTTCCGCCGGCGGGCCGGGCCCGGGGCGGTGCCTGGCGGCGGGATCGCTGTCAGGCAGCGCGGGCCCCTGCGAGCTGTGATCGCCGTGTCTCGCTGGGTCGCCGCCTTGGGCCCGGTGTACCGACCTGCGCACACTGGAGGTATGCGCGGGATGACCGTCGGCGAGACGGCGGAGCGGGAGACTCTGCTCGCCGCAGCCGTCGCGGACGCCGTCGCCGGAACCGGCGCGTACGCGGGGAGTGTCTTTCTCCGTTCCCCCGACCGCCGGTCGATCGTGCTCGCCGCGACGTACGGGGTACCGCCCTCGCTGCTCGGCGGCTGGCGCCGGATCCCGGTGAGCAGCCCCATCCCCGTCGCCACGGCCTACAGTTCGGGGCGCACGGTCCACCTGGCGGACGCTGAGGAGACGGTGCGCCGCTACCCCCAGCTCGCGGTCGCCCTGCCGTACGCCTTCGGCTCCTGCTCGGTGCCGGTGGGCTCGGGGGCGGAGACCTTCGGGGCGCTGGCGATCGTCTGGGCGGCACCGCCCGGCAGCGAGGGGCTCTCCCGGGCTCAGCGCCGCCATGTGCGGGCCATCGCCGACCGGCTCGGGGACTCCCTCGCCGCCCTCCGTGCCCGTACCGGCGATCCGCTGCAATGCGACCCGGAGACGAACCTCGTCGAGACCCCGGCACCTTCGGCGGCTGCCGTGCGAGTGGGCTTGTTCGGCTGGGACCTCGACGCCGGCACCTTCTCGGCGGACGACGAGTTCTGCACGATCTTCGGCCTCGACCCTCCCGCTTTCGACGGACGCGCAGAGACGCTCGCCACCCGCCTGCACCCCGGTGACCTCGCGGCCTTCCTTTCCGGCGCCCGGGAGGCGGCCGCCGGGGGCCGGATCACCGCGCGGCGCCTGCGCGTTCGGGACGGCAGGGACGGCGGCCAGGAGTACCGCACGGTCGAGCTGTGGGGACGCGTACCGGAGACCGACGACGCGCGGGCCCGCACCCACCTGGTCGGCGCGGTCGTCGACGCCCACGACGGCGGCACGGCCGTCGCAGCGCTTGAGCGGCTGCGGGACGGTGTGCTCTCTCTCGCCCCCGACGGGCGGGTCACCTACGCCAACCACAGCGCCCTCGAGCTGTTGGGCGTCCCCCGTGAGAATTTGCTGGGCCAGGTGCTCTGGGACGTGCTGCCGTGGCTGTCCGATCCCGACCTCGAGTCCCGGCACCGGTCCGCGATGATCTCGCAGGCGCCGGCCTCCTTCCTGGCCAGCCGCTCACCCGACCGCTGGCTTGCCTTCTCCCTCCAGCCGGCAGCGGACGGGGTGACCGTCCGGATCGTGCCTCTCGGCCCGCCGCCCTCGGCCTCGGTGCCCCCCGCTTCCCCGTCCGAGTCGGCGACCGCCGGCACACCGACGCGCCTGGGGGTCATGCACCACGTCCTGCAGCTCGGCAGCGCGCTGACCGAGGCGGTCACCACACGCGAAGTCTGCGAAGTGGTCTCCGAACAGCTCCTGCCCGCCTTCGGAGGTCAGCAGCTCGCGATCCACGTGGTGCGCAACGAAACGATGCACCTGCTGTTTCACGCCGGCGACCACGAGGACTTCCTCGACTGGCTGGAGGGCGCTCCGCTGCACGCCGCCCTGCCGGGTACCGAGGCCCTGACCTCCGGCACGCCTCTCTTCATCGAATCGCAGCAGGACCTCTCCCAGGACTACCCGGCCGCCCCCACCGCGGAGGTGAGCTCCTGGGTGTACCTGCCGCTGATCGCCTCCGGTCACCCTGTCGGCATCTGCGTCCTCGGCTTCGACACCAGGCATCGCTTCACGGAGCGGGACCGCGGCGTGCTGACCGCACTGGCCGGGCTGATCGCCCAGGCCCTGGAACGCGCGCAGCTCTACGACTCGGAGTTCGCCGTCGCACGTGGCCTGCAACAGGCGCTCCTGCCGCACCGGTTGCCGGTGGTCCCGGGCATCCGCACCGTTGCGCGGTATCTGCCCGGCACCAGCGGGATGGACATCGGCGGTGACTGGTACGACGTCATCCCGACGAGCAAGGGGGTCTGTCTCATCATCGGAGACGTACAGGGGCACAGCATCGCCTCCGCGGCCACCATGGCCCAGCTGCGCAGTGCGGTACGGGCCTTCGCTGCCGTGGGCCACACACCCGGCGAGGTGATGGCGGGCGTCAACCGGACCCTCGTCGACCTCGACCCCGGGCTGCTGGCCAGCTGCTGCTACATCCAGCTCGAACCCCCCGCCCACCAAGCCCACGCGGTCACCGCGGGCCACCCCCCACCCCTGCTCCGCCGCTCCGACGGAACCACCGAAGTCCTTGAACTCGACATCGGCCCCCTGCTCGGCGTGGAGCGCGCAAGCAGGTACCCCAGCACCCTGATCGACCTGCCGCCGGGATCCGTCCTCGCCCTCTACACGGACGGCCTGGTCGAGGAACCCGGAGCCGACATCGACGTGGGAATCGACCGTCTGCGAGCCTCTCTGGCCCACGCCCGTGCCGACTCCCTGGACGAGCTCGCCAACCGGCTGCTGCACAACGCCCGGCGCTCCGCTTACCGGGCCGACGACATCGCCCTGCTGCTCACCGAGTACGACTCCGGCCCGCGACGCCGAGACGACACCTCAGTCAGACCTCGTGGTTAGGGCCGCTGCTGGGCGTCGCCGACGTCACCCGCCGCTGCACGGATCATGCGAACAGCCTAAGGACCAGCAATCCATGCGATTTTGTCAGTGACTGCCCGTACCATCTGCGGCATGGCGATCACCTGCGTCCCTGACGCCACCGCCGAGGCCAACGAGCGCATACGCGCGTTCATGGCCGCCCGCACCGGTCGGCCGCTGTGGCCCGAGGAGCAGGACGAGTACGAGCAGCTGCTCGCCGCCTGGGCCGCAGCCGTGCGCAATCGAGCTTCAACGCCCGCCTAGCGGGCGACCGTTACGCGGAGCTCAAGCGCGACCTGCGGCAGTCCGACCTTGTCCGGGGTGATCCGCTCCGGCCCTGCACTCCGCTCACTTGCGGCTCTGCCCACGGACCACGTCGAGCAGGTCCGTCGGCGCGAGCCGGGCCCCGTACAGCAAACCGACCATGACGAGGCTGACGATGCCCACGACCTGGGCGATCGCGGCGTCCGACACGCCCAGCGCAGAGGCTCCCACCGCCGACCCGATGACGACGAGGCCGAGGACGACCAGGCGTACCCATTCGCGATTGACTGCCCGGGAGGCGTCGGTCAGGTCCTCGGGGTCCAACAGCGCGAGAGTACGGCCCTGCGCGTACCGCTCGGCGATCTTCGCCAGCATCCGCGCCATGTCCTCGAAGACCCGTCCTCTGTCGGCATCGGTGTCCTGCCGGGCCTCCATCATTCGCAAAGCCCCCACCACCTCTGCCGCGTGCTCCTTGTGCCGGGCCCGAAGCACACCGCGGATCGCCGCGTGCCGGGTTTGCCAGGCCGACCACACCACCTGTTCCGCGTCCGCCAGATGCACCCGTGGCGCCGTCTGCGGGAGACGGTTGCGCACCGACCAGCGCTGATGCGCATGGGCGGCCCCCACTCGGGCCAGACAGTTCACCAACACCACCACCGAACGGTTCCGCCTGTTTGCTCCCACCCGCAGGCTCAGCAGCCGCCGGGCCCACGCGAACCGGGGGGCGGGCGCGGCATAGTGCGGACCCAGGTCCTGGTAGGAAGGCTTCGCCACCTGCCGGAGCACGACCCACACCACTCGCAACGCCAACAGCACCATCGCGCCCAGAACGAGCGCGCAGGCCGCAATGATCGCCTCCACGGGCCTGACCAGTGGATCGGTGAGTGCCGACAGATAGGGGCCCGTCTTCTCCGCGAGCGCGCCGCCCGCCTTGCGCAGCGCCGCCAGCAGGGCGACGAGCGGGTCCAACCGCTCGCTCCCACCGCCCTCGACGGCATGCTCCGTGGACGGGCTTCCGGGTGCCCGCCAAGGGGCAGCCGCCTTCCGGCTCTTGTCCCACAGGTGAGCCGTTCCGGTCACCAGTCTGGTCACGATGACGCCTATGTTGACCGTTACCAGGAGAAGGACGCATGCCTTGATGACGTAGGCGATCCCCGCCAGCGGAATGCTGCCGTACCAGTCCGACACCGCGGACCGCACCGCGGGTGAGCGAGGGAACAGCCGGGCCGCGTCCCGCCCGAACCCCCGGCGGGCCCAGCTCAGATGACGTGTGGTCCCACGGGCGCTCCACCGCACGTACCGGCGCACTGCGGGGACCACCGTGTGGGCATGGACGCGCAGTACCAGATGGAGCGTCCGGTCTGCTGCGGCTCGTACTCGGGGGCGCATGGAGGGCCGGGCACGCCATCGGTCCTCGGGATCCAGCTTTGCCAAAGCCACCAGCGCCATGACGATTCCCGTCAGCGCCAGGGCAACTCCCGCCAGCACCACGGCGAGCACGAGGTCGATCAGCACGGTCCGCAACTTTCGAGCATTCAGGAAGTCTCCTCGGGAAGTCTCCTCGAACACTCCGTAGGCAATGGCCGATTGCCCTGTGATGCTCCTCTCAGCCGCAACGGGAGGAGGCCGCCCCGGTGCCGGGGCGGCCCACCGACTGGCCGCTTGGCCGCCTGGCCGACGTCAGGAGGTCGTGAGGATGACGAGTTGCTGGGTCGCCCGGGTCATCGCGACATAGCGGTCGACCGCTCCTTCGACACCCTCGCCGAACGACTCCGGTTCGATGAGGACGACCAGATCGAACTCAAGCCCCTTCGAGAGCTCGGGCGTCAGCGACCGGACGCGGGACGACCCCCGGAACGTGCCAACTTGGGACGACCCCCGGAACGTGCCGACTCCGATGTCACCGGCGCCGATGACGCAGGCGATCCCGTCCTCATGCGCGGCGAGCCAGGTGTCGAGGATCGCGTCCAGATCCGCAACAGATCCGTGTGCGACGGGGATGCCGCTGCTGCGGATGGAGGTCGGCACATTGGCGTCCGGGAGCGCGGCTCGGATGACCCCTTCGGCTTCCGCCATGACCTCTTCCGGCGTCCGGTAGTTGATGCTCAGGGCGGCCACATGGATCCGGTCGAGCCCGATCCGTTCGAGCCGCTCCTGCCACGACTCCGTGAATCCGTGCCTGGCCTGGGCGCGGTCCCCGACGATGGTGAAGCTCCGGGACGGGCACCGCAGCAGCAACATCTGCCACTCGGCGTCGGTCAGCTCCTGGGCCTCGTCCACGACGATGTGCGCGAACGGCCCGGCGAGCAGGTCGGGGTCCTCGGTGGGCAGTTCGGACTCGTCGACCAGGCTGACCTGGGCGTCCTGGCCCCGCAGCATCGTCACCAGGCCTTCGCCGTCGTCACCGTCGGCGCCGGACTGCGATGCGGCCTCGATCAGGTTGTCGACGACCTGCGCCATGCGCTCGCGCTGGGCGGCGAGGACGGCCTTGTGCCGGAGCTTGCGCCGGGCCGCCTCCGGGTCGCCCAGCCGCTGCCGCGCCGCGTCCAGAAGCGGCAGGTCGGACACCGTCCAGGCCTGCGGGGCCTGCTTGCGCTGCAGCTTTTGCACCTCGTCGGGGCTGAGCCAGGGAGCGCACATCCGCAGATAGGCGGAGACCGACCAGAGGTCCCCGACGAGGTCGGCCGCTTCGAGCAGCGGCCACGCGCGGTTGAGGGTGGTGACCAGCTCCTCGTCGTGCAGCAGCGACCTGCGGAACAGGTCGGGTGACACCTCGTCGCCGTCGTACTTGTCCATGTACTTGTCCATCAGGATCGCGACCAGCTCGTCCCAGATCTGCTCGCGCGCCTCGTTGTGCGGGGTGCCCGGCTCCACTGCTTCGAACGCTTCGGCCCAGTCCTCGGCGCTCAGCCAGATGTCCGACCAGTCGGTCGTGACCGTCATCCCCTCGGCGGGCGGTTCCTCGTAGAACCTGACGGCCTTCTCGATCGCGCGCACCATGTCCGCGGACGATTTCAGCAGCGCCACCTCAGGGTCGGTCTCGATCGCTGCCCCGGCTCCCTCGGCGACGAGGTCCCGCAGGGTGCAGGTCTGTACGCCCTCCTCTCCGAGGCTGGGGAGGACGTCGGCGACGTAGGCCAGGTAGGGCCGGTGCGGACCGACGAACAGCACGCCGCCCCGACGGTGACCGAGCCGCGGGTCGGAGTAGAGGAGGTAGGCGGAGCGGTGCAGGGCGACGACGGTCTTCCCCGTACCCGGCCCGCCGTCGACGACGAGCGCGCCACGGGATCCCGCCCGGATGATGGCGTCCTGGTCGGCCTGGATGGTGCCGAGCACGTCCCGCATCCGGGGCGACCGGTTGCCGCCCAGGCTGGCGATGAAGGCGGACTGGTCGTCGAGTGCCGCGTGCCCTTCCAGCCCGTCAGCGGTGAACACCTCGTCCCAGTAGTCGTTGATCCGCCCGCGGGTCCAGCGATACCGGCGGCGGCTCACCAGGCCCATCGGGCTGGCGTGGGTGGCTCCGAAGAACGGCTCGGCCGCGGGGGAGCGCCAGTCGAGCAGCAGCCGACGACCCGCGCTGTCCGTGAGGCCGAGCCGTCCGACGTACACCGGCTCGGGGTTGTCCGCGCTGACCATGTGTCCGAGGCACAGGTCGAGGCCGAAGCGACGCAAGGTGCGCAGACGACCGGTCAGTTGGTGGATCTCCGTGTCCCGCTCCATCGCCTGCCGGCCCATACCGCCCGGTGCTCTGCGCGCGGCATCGAGGCGGTCGGACAGTTCGGCTATGGACTGCTCCAGACTCTCCGCTATGGCCGCGAAGTGCTGCTCGTCGCCGGCGATCAGCATCGGGTCGGCCTTCGGGGAAAGCTGGCCGGGAAGGTCAAACGCACTGGTGGTCAGAGGGTTCATGGCATCAGCTCCGCTCTGCGGTCCCACCGGTTCGACGTCACCGCGCGCCCCACAAGCTGACAAAGATGAACTCACTTCGTGAATCTCCCATTCCCGCAGGTTCTGGCTTAGGCCAGTGATTCTGCGGTACGACCGGGGCCTTGCCGCAAGCCCCCCTGTGCGCTATAAGTTGAAAGTGGCAAGGAGTGGGTACTCCCCTTTGCCTTCAGCCCCCGCAGTGGACGGACCCCAGCCCTCGCGAAGCGTCGGCGGTGGCGTGCGGGTTGGCGTCCGGGCCTTCGGTGCTCAGCAGTACGACCACCGAGGACGGGCCGAGCCCCAGCGCCGTACGGCGTGCGTCGGCGCCCGCGCCGGTGAGCACGGTGCGGAGACCGGCGAGCGTCGCGGCCCCGCAGGGACCCGACGAGACACCGAGGGCCGCGAGGCGAGCGGCCGCCCGGGCGCTGTCCGCGTCCTGGATGGCGACCGCGGCGTCCAGCCCGCCGTACAGGTAAGGCCAGGCGATGCTGGAGAGGGTGCCGCAGTTCAGCCCGGCCATGGTGGTGTCGCCGGTGGTGATGCTGACGGGTTCGCCGACGGTGAGGCTTTCGAGGGCGCAGGCCGCGGTCTCCGGCTCCACCGACAGCAGTGCCGGCGCCCGCCCGGACGGGCGGCTGCGGTAGTGAGTGACGACGGCCTGGGCCAGTGAGCCCACGCCCACTGGTACGGACACGAGGTCAGGTCCTTCGGCGACTCCCTGTGCCGCCAACTGCTCGTCGACCTCGGCGCAGAGGGTGGAGTAGCCCTCGACGATCCACGCCGGGACCTGCTCATAGCCCGGCCAGGCGGTGTCCTGGACCAGGACCGTGTCCGGCGCGGCAGCCGCCTCGGCCGCCAGGCGTACGGCCTCGTCGTACGGCCCTATGACCTCGGTGACCTTCGCCTCTTCGGCGACGATGGCCGCCACGGCCTGCGGATGCACGCCCTGCGCGACGAACACGTGGGCGCGCTGCCCCAGCAGGCGTGCCATGCGCGCCACCGCCCGGCCGTGGTTGCCGTCGGTGGCGGTCACCAGGGTGACCGGGCCCGGCGCTGTGCCGCCCGTGGCCCGCCCGGCAAGGGCGCGGTGCACCGCCCAGGACGCCCCCAGCGCCTTGAACGCGGGCAGCCCCAGACGGCACGACTCGTCCTTGACGAAGACCCGGCCCACCCCCAGTTCCGCTGCCAGTGGCGGGAGTTCGGTCAGCGGAGTGGGTGCGTAGTCGGCGAGCGTGGCGTGGAAGCCCCGCACCTCGGCGGGTGCGGGGGCGCACCGCCAGGTACGGGCACCGGGCCGCACGAACCACCGCGGCGTACGGGGGGAGGGAGAGGAAACGTTCTCAGGCATGGGATCAGCATCCGCTGTCGTCTTATGATCGGTCCAGCGAAGGTTTCCGACCTGTACTCATCGAAAAAACCGAACGAAACCCGAACGACGAACGATCGAGGCCCTGTCGTTCCACGAGGGCGAGGAGAGTGCTCTGGCAGTGTTCGACCTGCACCGACTGCGTCTGCTGCGCGAACTCAAGCACCGGGGAACCCTGGCGGCCGTCGCCGCCGCCCTGTCCTACGCTCCTTCCTCCGTCTCCCAGCAGCTCTCACAACTGGAAGCCGAAGTCGGCGTACCGCTGCTGGAGCCGGTCGGGCGGCGGGTGCGGCTGACCGAGCAGGCCGAGATCCTCGTCGCCCACACCGAAGCGGTCCTCGAACGCCTGGAGCGGGCGGAGGCGGAGATCGCCTCCTCCCTGACCGAGCTGACCGGCACCCTGCGCATCGCCGCGTTCCAGACGGCCGCCCTGGCCCTGGTGCCGGCCGCGCTCGGCCTGCTGCGGGAACTGCACCCGCACCTGCGCGTCCACGTCACGCAGAGGGAACCGGAAGAGGCCCTTCCCGCCCTGCAGTCCCGCGACTTCGACCTGGTCCTCGCTGAGGAGTACCCCGGCAACCCCAACCCGCGACCGGCCGAACTCGAACAGCAGGACCTGCTCGACGACCCCCTGCACCTCGCACTGCCCGGACCGGGCGAGGGCGCGGCGGCCGACGGCCCGATGGCGGCGCTGCGTTCGCTCGCCGACCACCCCTGGGTGATGGAGCCCGAAGGCACCGCCGCGCGGCACTGGGCCATGACCCTGTGCCGCGACGCCGGCTTTGAACCCGACGTACGGTTCGAGACCACCGACCTCCTGCTCCACCTGCGCCTCGTCGAGCAGAATCACGCCGCTGCCTTCCTGCCCGACCTCGTCTGGAGCGGCGAACGCCCGACCGTGCCCCTGCGGAAGCTCCCTCGCGGTCAGCGAACACGCCGCATCTTCACCGTCGTCCGCCGAGGCCGCAGCCAGCACCCTGCCATCCAGGCGTGCCGGGACGCGCTCCTGTGGGCGACGTCCTTGCCGTCCACCCCGTCCAACCCGCCCACCCCGTCCAACACCACGTGACCGACGATTCACCATTCGTGTCGAAGGGATTGGCCGGAGGCGGTGTCCTGACGCCACGGTCATCTCAAGATCACGCCGCCCTGCCGTGACCGAGAAGCGGCACGGTGCAGTGCAGTCCGAGGGCCGGCGGCGGATGGCGGGAAGAAGTGCAGGTGAAGGCCCTTTGCCGTGGGGGAGTGCGCCTGTGACGAGCGCATTTGCCCCACAAGGCGTATATGTGAAGCCACGGGATGTACAAGCAGGGGGTGCACAAGCAGTTGTACAAACGGTTGTGTAAACGGTTGTACAAGCAGGGATGCGCCAACAGGAGCGGGCGGTAAGGCGAACCGTGCGGTGGCCCTGTTCCTTCCGGGTTGCGAGTGTGGCCCGGCAGCAGGAGATGCACTGTGAGAGTCCTGCAACCCACACTGGCGAAGGTGCCGTGGATGCTCGCGGCGCTGGCCCTCGTGGTCGGCGTGCTGCTGGACCTCTTCGCGCCCGAGCCGTACACGGGGCTCCCGCTGCTGGCCGCCGCACCGCTCGTCGCGGGCGCCACGCTCTCCTTCCGCTCCGCGCTCGCCGTCGTGTGCATCACGTGTGTGGTCTCGGTGGCGGTGGACATCGAACGGGAACGCCCGGCGACACCCTTGTTCGTCGACCTGGCCGTGGTCGGCTTGATCGGCGTACTGGCTCTCGGCGTCAACCGGCTCATCGTGCGACAGGGGCGTGATCTGGCGCTGGCCAGGGATGTCGCGGAGGCGGTCCAACGGGCGGTGCTCCCGGATCCGCCGAGGCGGGTCGGGCCGCTGGACGTGGCTGCGGGATATACGGCGGCGCAGGCAGAGGCGCGCATCGGCGGTGATTTCTTCGCGGTGCAGGAGACGCCGTTCGGGGTGCGGATGATCATCGGGGATGTGCGGGGCAAGGGCATGGCGGCCGTCGCCGCCGTATCGGTCGCGATCGGAGCGTTCCGTCAGGAGGCCGAATACGCTCCCACCTTGGTCACGCTGGGGCAGCGGATGGACGAGGCGCTGGCCAGGGCAGCGGCCGGTGGCGGCCCGGTGATCTCCACGGAGGGCTTCACCACCGCCGTACTGGCCGAGGTGTCGGCCGACGGGGAGGTGCTGAGCCTGGTGAACCGCGGGCATCCGCCTCCGTACCTGGTTCACGACGGGCGGTTCGTACAGCTCGACCCCACCACCCCGCAGCTGCCCCTCGGGGTGGGACTGGGCGATATCACTCCCGCCTGCCCCGCGCCTGTCGATGTGGTGCGGCTGCCTCCGGGGGCCTCGCTGCTGCTGGTGACTGACGGTGTCACCGAGGCGCGGGACGGGCGAGGGACGTTCTACGATCCGGTCCTCGCCGCGCGCCTGCGCAGGCGGTTCCGGGACCCCGACGCGTTGCTGGATGCCCTCACCAAAGACGTCGGCCGCTGGACCGAGGGCGTACGCGAGGACGACATGGCCATCCTGGTGGTCACCCGGCGCCGTCGCCCGCCCCCCGCTGCCTAGCGTGGTGTCGGCGCAGGTGGCGGTGGGCGGGAGGACGTGCGCGACAGGGCCGACCACGGGGTGTCCGGCGGATCAGAGGCCGACCCCGAGGACCCGCCAGTCGACCGGGAGAGCGTGGTGCGTGAGGAGGCCGCTCAGGGGGACCTTGAGGTGGGGTTGGACAGGAAGCGGGTCGTCCAGGGGAGCGGCCGCGGCCTGTGCCGACACAGGGGCAAGAAGAACGATCGCAAGCGCGAGACCGGTGAGTGCATGACGTGTGTTTTTCACGCCAAGCCAACGAGTCGACGGTGGTGATGTCACCACCGAGCCGGCCGGCTTGGGCCGGGTGGGCTACCAGTTCGCGGCCGTGTCGTTCGTCGCGGACCCGGCCATGACCCATCGGACACGCCCTAGTAGGGGCCTCCCCTGAAGAGGGTGTTCTTGCGCGGACGCGGCCGGTCGTCTCGGCGGTGCGCGGTGTCAGAGCGCTCATCCGGGGCCGAGCGTTCGGCGAGAGTCCGCAACGTTCCCAGGCCTGCCAGGACTTCGGGGCGGTTGTCGGCCCGCTTCATCCACACCGGAAGCCGCGAGAACATCGCCATCGTCGGCGAGGCGACGTGCGTGCGCAGCCCGGCGCTGACGTACGCGACCAGCTCATCGATGTGCTTCTCGTTGTACGCCCAGAGGATCTGCCCGACGCAACGGGTCTGCAGCCACAGCGGCTGTCGGAAGAACGGATCCTCGGTGCCGCCCAGCGCCGGACCCACGAGAACGGTGGTGCCCGCCACCTCGGCTTCCCACTCGTCCGTGGCCCCGCACGCTGCGCACACGAGTCGGCGCGGCATGAACATCAGGTCACTGAACCGGGGTGCCTCAAGACCTGGCCTGGGCACGACCAGGGCGCGGCCCCCGCACCGCGGGCACACCACCAGAATGCGGTCCGCGAACTGCGCCAGCCACCATCCCGGGTCGTTGTAACGCACCGGACCGCTCGACTCGGACTTCATGGCGAGCACCATGGCACACGCAGCGCGGCCTTGGGCTTCGGGACCTCGGCCGCGCGGCATTCGTCGCCTCCCGGGGCAGCGCCGCACGACCGACCCACCGGGCAGGCCCTCAGGCCACCGATGCGGCCGAACCAGGCGCCGGTACCCCCGCCTTGGACCGCCAGTAAGCCGGGGTCCGTCGATTCTCGTCCTTGAGCCAGCCGCTGAGCTGATCCGCCGACAGGTGGAAGGCGAAACCCAGCGCGAAGGCCTGGAAGTCGGCCAGCTCGGTCAGCAGTACCGTGGTCGGGTCCACGACGTGTGTGGTGTGCTGCTCCTCGCATCCGCACGCCACGTTCACTTCCACATGGACGTTCTCGCAGTACTCTCCCGAGCAGTCCGCGTCCAGCAGGAACGCCAGCCGGTCGTCGGCCCCGTCGTGCACAGTGATCTCCAGCGACAGCGTCCCCGGCCCCCACTCCCATTCCAGCGGGATCCCCGGCGGGCAGTCCACTTCCAGCTGTGCGGCCGCATACCGCACGAGGGCGAAGTCGTCCTCCCCGGCGTCGGGGAAAAGCTGCTCAAGAGGTGCGTCGTCCAGGCGCCCGTGGTGCCGATTTGTCATGCGGCCGATCTTCGCTGCGCGGCTGCTCATCGGGCAACCGGTTAGCGGTCGAGGGGCCGGGGAGACGGGCCGGGCCTGCGGAGCTCGCTCGCTTCCGGCCCATCCGCAGTCCGGAAAGTTCCCCCGTCGTTCATTTGGTGGCGTGAGTGATCGTTTCTGCGCAAAACCTACTCACCGGTCGGCCGGAAAGAGTTCGCCTACGGGCCCCTGATCAGCCAGGTGCCGCGGCCCTACCTTCTCCTCGGTGACCAGTCGGCAAGGCGCTCAACTCCTGATTTTCCGCTGTGCTTTGACGAAGGAGTAGATATGGAACGTCGTACCTTCCTGCGCGGAGCCGTCATCGGCACCTCGGCCGCCGCCTTCGGCGGCACCCTCCTGCACGGCGCCGCCTACGCGGCCCCGGCCCAGAACGGCCCCGGCCCCTACGGTGCGCTGGGCTCCGCCGACGCCAACGGCATCCAGCTGCCCAGCGGCTTCACCAGCCGGGTCATCGCCCGCTCCAGCCAGACCGTCTCCGGCACCTCGTACACCTGGCACAACGCTCCCGACGGCGGCGCCTGCTTCGCCGACGGCTCGGGCTGGATCTACGTCTCCAACTCGGAGATCAACCCCAGCGGCGGTGCGAGCGCCGTCAAGTTCAACTCCTCGGGCACCATCACCGGTGCCTACCGCATCCTGTCCAACACCCGGCAGAACTGCGCGGGCGGCGCCACCCCGTGGAACACCTGGCTCTCCTGCGAAGAGGTCTCCCTCGGCTCCGTCTACGAGACCGACCCGTGGGGGGTGAACGCCGCCACCCGGCGCGACGCCATGGGCAAGTTCAAGCACGAGGCGGCCGCCGCCGACCCGGGGCGCCAGGTGATCTACCTGACCGAGGACGAGACCGACGGCTGCTTCTACCGGTTCATCCCGACCACCTGGGGCAACCTGTCCTCCGGAACCCTCCAGGTCCTGAAGGCCGGGACCGGCACCTCGGGCTCGTTCACCTGGGGCACCGTGCCGGACCCCGACGGTTCCCCCACCACGACCCGCAACCAGGTCTCCGGCGCCAAGCGGTTCAACGGCGGTGAGGGCTGCCACTACGCCAGCGACACCGTCTGGTTCACCACCAAGGGCGACAACCGCGTCTGGCAGCTCAACCTGGCCAACAGCACCTACGAGCTGGCGTACGACGACAACCTGGTCAACCCCGGCCCCGCTCCGCTGACCGGCGTCGACAACGTCACCGGCTCCTCCTCGGGCGACCTGTTCGTCGCCGAGGACGGCGGCAACATGGAGATCTGCATCATCACCCCGGACGACATCGTCGCGCCGTTCCTGCGGATCACCGGGCAGTCCGGCTCGGAGATCACCGGACCGGCCTTCTCCCCCAACGGCACACGGCTGTACTTCTCCAGCCAGCGCGGCACGAGCGGCAGCTCCTCGGGCGGCATCACCTACGAGGTCACCGGTCCCTTCCGCACCTGACCGCCCCGGTACCAGCCCGAGCGGCTTCTGGTGGCCCCGGCTCCTGCTCCTGCGCCGGGGCCACCAGTCCCATTCCGCCTTCTTCCAAGGAGGATCCGTGTCCCGTGCCCTGTCCCGACGCCACTGGTTCGGCCTGACCGGTGCGGCACTGGCCGCCGTCGCACTGTCGACTACGACGCTGACGACCCCGGCCCACGCCACCCCGCCCAACATCCCCAGTAAGTCCGCCGCCCAGTCCGAGCTCAATGCGCTGACCGTGACCGCCGAAGGCAGCATGACCGGCTACTCACGCGACCTGTTCCCGCACTGGATCACCATCTCGGGCACCTGCAACACACGGGAAGAGGTGCTCAAGCGCGACGGCTCGAACGTGGTGGTCGGCAGCGACTGCTACCCGGACTCCGGCAGCTGGTACAGCCCCTACGACGGCATCACCGAGCACGCGGCATCCGACATCGACATCGACCATGTCGTCCCACTGGCCGAAGCCTGGCGCTCCGGTGCCAGCTCGTGGACGACCAGCAAGCGCCAGGACTTCGCCAACGACCTCGTCTATCCCCAGCTGATCGCGGTGACCGACAACGTCAACCAGTCCAAGGGCGACAAGGATCCGGTTGCCTGGACTCCGCCGCTGTCCTCCTACCACTGCACCTACTCCAAGATGTGGATACGGTCCAAGTACCACTGGGGCCTGACCCTCCAGTCCAGCGAGAAGACGGCGCTGCAGAGCATGCTCAACACCTGCTCCTCGTGATCGGACGTCGGTCCGTCTGAGACACACATTTTTTTGCGGCGGCAGCGGGGTCGGGGGCGGCGGTTCCCGGCCCCGCTGACCCGCCGCCCAGGGGCCGGTCTGCGGCTGTGATTGTGATTGTGATTGTGAAGGAAATGCTGCGCGCGTGTGACGGTGGAATCAGAAAGTGAGACGAGGGCTCTCGTCGCATTGACGTGGCCGATATTCGCTGCCAGCCTCCCGAGTGTGAGTCACTCGGAGAACTTCACCGCACGCCGGCACGTCGATCTGCGACGCCAGGCCAGCGCCATCTGTGCCGCTGGCTGATTGAGCCGCCGACGACCTGCGTCACCCGTCACCATGTGAGCCACCGCTGATTCCCGTGCGGTCGATGCCTCGGGAATGCCCCGTTGCCCGGTGATTCGCGGTTGCCCGGTGATTCGCGCCCATGCCCACCTGGAATCTGCCGGGTTCGCCGGGTTCGGTGTCGCGTGCCCATTGTTTCGCTTTTCCCTGCTGAATTCCTTATCGGATTTCGCATCTCGGGCTGTGTCCCCGCCCGACGGAAGCGGAACGGCGGCGGCTCTCGCAGGTGACGGAGGGATTCGCCCGGGTGCTGGGCCGCCACGTCCCGGTCGTCGCCGCCGCACCGTGGCCCACCCGGCGCCTCCTCCCGCCATTCCGCTCGCGTCCGTAGCCGACGCCGTACGCGTACCGCCGCCGCTCCACCCCACCGACTTGAACAGGACCCTCCATGAGCTCCATAACCAAGCTGAGCACGCCATCGAGCCGACGACAGTTCCTCACCCTGCTGGGTCTCTCGGCGGTCGCGGCCGGCTGCGGCACCGGGGGTGGCGGCGCGGCCGAGGGGCAGACCAAGACCCTGCGGTACCAGGGGTGGGCGGGGTCCGTCATCCTGCCCGAACTGGCCCAGGACCTCGGCTTCCTGGAGGACGTAAAGCTGAAGTGGGTCGGCAACACGATCAGCGGGCCGCAGGACATCCAGTCGGCGGCCACCGGTCAGGTCGACTTCGGCGGCGCGTTCAACGGAGCCGTCGTCAAGCTCGCCGCGCGAAAGGCCCCCATCACGGCGGTGATCAGCTACTACGGCGTCGACAAGGCCGCCTACAACGGCTTCTACGTGCTCAAGGACAGCCCGATCCACTCGGCCCGTGACCTGGTCGGCAAGAAGGTCGGGATGAACACCCTCGGCGCGCACTCCGAGGCGATGCTCGACATCTACCTGCAACGCCACCGCCTGTCGCGGGCGGACATCGAGAAGGTCGAGCCGTTGGTGGTGCCCCCGGTCAACACCGAGCAGTCCCTGCGGCAGAAGCAGATCCAGGTGGGCGTCCTCGGTGACATCCTGCGCGACAAGGCCCTGCAGACCGGCGGCATCAGACCGCTGTTCACCGACCATGAGCTGCTCGGAGACTTCTCCGCCGGCACATACGTCGTCAACGACCGTTTTCTGAAGCAGAACCCCGACACCGCGCGCACCTTCGTCACCGGCGTCGCGCGCGCCATCGAGTGGGCCCGTGCCACACCACGCGAAGAGGTCATCGACCGGCAGATCGAGATCGTCAAGAAGCGTGGCCGCAACGAGAGCACCGCTCCGCTGAAGTACTGGAAGTCCTTCGGCGTGGCCGAGACTGCCGGGCGCATCGCCGACAAGGACCTCCAGCTGTGGATCGACTGGCTCGCCGCACGCGGTGACATCGAGAAGGGCCAGGTCAAGGCGTCGGACCTCTATACCAACGAGTTCAACGCGTACGGCCGGAAGGGCAACCGAAAGAACAGTCCGAAGGACACGTCGTCCGCGGCCGAGCCGACCTCCAAGAGCGGGAGCTGACCCATGCCGGAATCCGCCACACCGAAGATCGAGTTCGAGCGGGTGCGCAAGACCTTTCCCGCCAAGAGGGGGAGGGGCCAGCGCCGCGGCCCGGCACACGGGGACGGCGAGTTCACCGCCCTGGACGGTGTCGACCTGCGGATCGACGCGGGGGAGTTCGTCGTCGTGGTCGGCCCCAGCGGGTGCGGCAAGTCCACGCTCCTGGACCTGCTGGGCGGCCTCGCCCGTCCGACCGCCGGACGGATCCTGCTGGACGGCGAACCGGTGACCGGGCCCGGCCTGGACCGCGGCATCGTCTTCCAGCAGTACGCCCTGCTGCCCTGGCGCACCGCCCTGGGCAACATCGAGTTCGGCCTGGAGGCGACCGGCGTGCCGCGGCGTGAGCGCACCGCGCGGGCCCGCGAATACCTGGACCTGGTCGGGCTCTCCGGATTCGAGAACCGTCACCCGCACGAGCTGTCGGGCGGTATGCGCCAGCGCGTGGCCATCGCCCGCTCTCTCGCCTACGACCCCGACGTCCTGCTGATGGACGAGCCGTTCGCCGCACTGGACGCCCAGACCAGGGAGTCGCTCCAGGACGAGCTGCTGCGCATCTGGCAGCGCACCGGAAAGACCGTCGTCTTCATCACCCACGGCATCGAGGAGGCGGTCTACCTGGGGCAGCGGGTGGCCGTCATGACCTCCAGGCCCGGCCGCATCAAGCAGGTCGTACCGATCGGCTTCGACTCCCGCACGGAGACGGACGACCTGCGGTCCAGCGCCGAGTTCGCACGGTACCGACATGAGATCTGGACGCTTCTGCACGACGAGGTGACAAGGACCCAACTGCTGGAGAAGGAGGAGGTCTCCGTATGAGCCTCGCAAGCGGTTCGAGCACTCGGCGCACGGCCCCGGAGGAACTCCAGGCCCCGGAGGAACTCCAGGGCCTGCAGGAACTCAACGCTCCGGAGGAACCCGATCATCTGGAGGAACCCGATCATCTGGAGGGACTCTCCACGGCGACGACCGGCACTCCGTCGGCGACGACCGACACTCCGTCGGCGACCACCGGCACTCCGTCGGAGTCCGCTGGGGAGCCCGCGGCCGCCCTGCCGATCGCCCTGAGC
This sequence comes from Streptomyces sp. NPDC002446, assembly GCF_053595675.1. NCBI lineage: Bacteria > Bacillati > Actinomycetota > Actinomycetes > Kitasatosporales > Streptomycetaceae > Streptomyces > Streptomyces sp. NPDC002446. The sequence continues at coordinate 106,685 of NZ_JBSFYC010000002.1, forward strand.
GCACCGCGGCTCCGCCGTGCTTCCGTGGTGCCCCGCCTCCTGCGCGCGGCACTGACCGGCGCCACCAAGTCGGCGGCGATCGTCGCCCTGCTGCTCGCGTGGGAGCTGGCGCCCCGCCTCGGTCTGGTGGACCGGACCTTCCTGCCGCCGTTCAGCGAGGTCGCCCAGGCATGGTGGGAACTCGTGGCCAACGGTCAGCTCGCGGACAACGCGCAGGCGAGCCTGGTGCGTTCGTTCAGCGGATTCGGCATCGCCGTGGGCGTGTCCGTACCGCTGGGCCTGCTCATCGGCTGGTACCGGCCGGTCGCCGATCTCCTCAACCCGCTGCTGCAGGTCTTCCTCAACACCGCCGCCCTCGCCCTGCTGCCGGTGTTCGTCCTGCTGCTCGGCATCGGCGAGACGTCGAAGATCTCCATCGTGGTGTACGCGTGCGCATGGCCGATCCTGTTCAACACGATCAGCGCGGTACGCACCGTCGACCCCACCCTGCTGAGGCTGGCGAAGTCCATGGACCTGTCCGCCCCGCGGCTGTTCCAGAAGGTGATCCTGCCGGCCTCGGTGCCGACGATCTTCACCGGAATCCGGCTGGCCGGGGCGGTGTCCATCGTCGTCCTGGTCGCCGCCGAGATGATCGGCGCCAAGGCCGGTCTCGGCTATCTGATCAACGCGTCCCAGTACAACTTCGCCATTCCGCAGATGTACGCGGGCATCGTCACCATCTCCGTCATCGGCGTGGCCTTCAACCAGCTGCTGGTGGCCGTGGAGAAGCGGCTCAGCTCGTGGCGCGTCCCGGCGACGAGCTGACGTTCGCAGCCGCCCCAGCGCACGGCACCTCCCTCGCCCTCACCTCCTGTGCCCTCACCTCCTGAGACAGCCGAAAATCCCGAAAGGAACTCACACATGAGCACCAGTACAGGCTTCGACATCCGCCGGATCGGCGGACGCATCGGCGCCGAGATCGTCGACGTCGACCTCTCCGCCGACCTCGACCCGGCGATCGTCGCCGAGATCAACGCGGCTCTGCTGGAACACAAGGCGCTCGTCTTCCGCGGCCAGCAGCTGGACGACGCGGCCCAGCTGCGCTTCGCCTCCCACTTCGGCGAGCTCACCACCGCCCACCCCACCGTCCCGTCCGTGGACGGGCAGCCCCACATCCTGCCGGTCGACGGCGACGAGGGCATCCGCGCCAACCACTGGCACACCGACGTCACCTTCGTCCGCACACCCCCCAAGGCGTCGACCCTGCGCAGCATCGTCGTCCCGCCCTACGGCGGCAACACGCTGATCGCCAACTCGGCCGCGGCCTACCGGGACCTGCCCGAGCCGCTGCGCGAGCTGGCGGACACGCTGTGGGCGGTGCACACCAACGACTACGACTACGCCGTGCCGAAGAACGACAAGGCGGCCGAGCACCGCAGGCAGTTCGTCTCGCGCAAGTACCGCACCGCCCACCCGGTGGTACGCGTGCACCCCGAGACGGGGGAGCGCGGCCTGTTCATCGGAGGCTTCGCGCAGACCATCGAGGGCCTGGGCCCCGCCGAATCCCGGGACCTGCTGCGCATCTTCCAGTCGTATGTGACGCGGCCGGAGAACATCGTCCGGGTGGCCTGGACACCCGGCGACGTCGTCCTGTTCGACAACCGCATCACCCAGCACTACGCCCCTGACGACTACGGCGACCTGCCGCGCCTGCTGCACCGGGTGACCGTCGCCGGGGACGCTCCGGTGGGCATCGACGGGTCCGCCAGCCGCGCCCTCGAAGGCGGTGACGCCGACCACTACACGCCCGCCGTGGCCTGACGCCCCCCGGTCCGTCAGTCGCCGAGGTCCGTTCGAGCACCTCCTGCGGGACCCCCGGAGGTGCTCGGCAGGACCTTGTCGAGGTATCCGCCGGTCTGTCGCGGACCTATCCGCTGATCGGCGAGACGGCGATGCAGCCGGTCACGACGTTGTCGCCGGAGGCTTCCTTGATGACCTTGCCCTTGTAGATCACCTTGCAGGTGAGGCCGGCACCAGTCGGGTCCGTCGAGACGGGGACGACGGTGGGCGGCATGATCCCGCGCAGGGTCACGGTCTTCTTCCACGGCAGCCGCGGCTTGGCGACCTTCTCCAGCTTCGGGTTGGCCGCGGAGCCCGCGCCGGCGGAGAACTCGATCTCGTCGACGTTCTTGCCGGAGACCTCGTACGTCACCTGGTAGGTCTCGTTGACGGCCTTGTCGACCGCGTCGACGGCCTTCTCCTCGGCCGCGGAGCAGGCGCCGAGGCCCAGCGCGAGACCGGCGGTGGCGAGGACGCACACGGCGGTGCGGATACGTCTGTTCATGCCCGCAGACAACAGTAAAGTTCGCGTAAAGTCAATATCTGATGGGGTAATGACTGCAGGTCAGGGCGGTGGGACTCGGGGACTCGGTGTCGTCCGGGGGCTTGGTGAGGGTCGTGGACGGGGACGGTGACTGCTTCGTCGGCTGACGGGTGCCGACGGCGGGGAGACGCAGGTCACCTTCGCGTATGTCACAGGGCGTCGGGCTACCTCGTCTCAGGGGTGTAGGCACTGATGACCACGAAGGAGCACACCATGGACGCGCGGCTGAACTACGTGACCGGCCCGACCGCCCCCAAGGCCTTCAAGTACCTGATGTCGGCGGGCAAGGCGCTCAAGGAGTCGCCGCTGCCGACCGCGACGCAGGAACTGGTGGCACTTCGCGTAAGCCAGATCAACGGCTGCGCCGTCTGCATCGACATGCACACCAAGGAGGCCGCCGCGGCCGGCGAGACCTCGGTGCGGCTGAACCTGGTCGCGGCGTGGCGGGAGGCCACGGTCTTCACCGAGGCCGAGCGTGCCGCGCTGGAGCTGGCGGAGGAGGGGACCCGGGTCGCGGACGCGGCCGGCGGGGTCAGCGACGCGGTGTGGGCGAACGCCGGCAAGCACTACGACGAGGAGCAGCTCACCGCCCTGGTGGTCCTGGTCTCCTTCATGAACATGGTGAACCGGCTGAACGTCATCACCCAGCAGCCGGCCGGCGATTACGAGGCCGGGCAGTTCCACTGAACGGCATCGGCATCGGCATCGGCATCGGGATCGGCACCTGGCTCGGGGTCCGGTTGCGGACTCCGGGCCCCGGTCTCGGGAGCATTACTCTGGCTTGCCCGTGGCCCGGATGATCACCCGAAGAGGTCCGCGCCGGCGAGTACGGCCCGCTGGGAGGGCTGCAAGGGGAGGGGATTCGGCGTGAGCAAGGTCGAGGAGTCCAAGGTCGAGGAGTTCGAGGAGCTGCGGCCGCTGCTGTTTTCGATTGCCTATCGGATTCTGGGCAGCGTGGGGGAGGCCGAGGACGCGGTGCAGGAGACCTGGCTGCGCTTTGACGGCTCATCGACCCGGCCCACGTCGACCAGGGCCTTTCTGTCGGCCGCGGTGACGCGGATCTCGATCGATGTGCTGCGTTCGGCGCGGGCGCGGCGGGAGGAGTACGTGGGGCCCTGGTTTCCCGAGCCGCTGCTGAGCGACCCCTATGAGGATCCGGCGCGGTCGGTGGAGCTGGCGGACTCGGTGTCGATGGCGGCGCTGCTGCTACTGGAGCGGCTCAGCCCGCTGGAGCGGGCGGTGTTCGTGCTGCGGGAGGTGTTCGGCTTTGGGTTCGACGAGGTCGGCGCGGCGGTGGGGCGGTCGGAGGCGGCGTGCCGGCAGCTGCTGGTGCGGGCGCGGCGGCATATGGAGGCCGGGCGGCCGCGCTTCGAAACGGCCCGCGAGGAACGGGAGGAACTGGCGTCGCGGTTCTTCGACGCCCTCCGCGAAGGCGATGTGGCCGGCCTGCAGGAGCTGCTCGCCGCCGACGTATCGATGGTCGGCGACGGCGGCGGCAAGGCCCCGCAGCTGGCCAGGGCCGTCCTCGGCGCCCAGAACGTGGCCCGACTGCTTGCCGCCGTCTTCCCCTCGATAGCCCGGATCGACGTGACGTGGGAGCCGCACGAGGTCAACGGCCAGCCGGGCGCGATCTTCCGCGACCGCGACGGCAAGGTCCTCAACACCATGGTGCTCGACGTACTCGACGGACAGATCCAGACGATCCGCTCGGTGATCAACCCCGACAAGCTCGGCCACATCGGGCCGGTCGCCGACGCCTGGGCCGTCGACCGCGAGGTGAAGCAGGCCCGCCGGCAGCCGAACTGACGCCGAGAAGCGGCCCGGTCCGGCTCGTTCAACGGCAGCTCAGGACACGCCCGCAAACGTGCGCGGCCGCAGCCGCCGGTCGGGGGAGGCTACCTACGGCCCGGCCCGTGTGCCCGTGCCCGGCTCGTCCCTGACCTGTTTGAGGAGCACCACCAGGTGACCAACACGTGGAACACCGATCTTGCTGCCGCGTACGGTCGCCACTGCGGCACGCTGCGCGGCGCCCTCCGGCACGCCCTGGTCGACCGGGCCCTGGCCGAGCATCTCCCGGCCGAACCGCAGCACATCCTCGACATCGGAGGCGGCGCCGGCATCCAGGCCCAACGCCTCGCCCAGCGCGGGCACCACGTCACCCTTCTCGACCCAGACGAGACCGCGCTCGCCCAGGCCCGCGCCGCCTGGCTCCCGTATGCCGAGCGCGCCCACGGCACTCTGTCCTTCCTGCACGGCACCGGCGAGCAAGCGCCGCAGCTCGCCGGCACCGGGTGGGACGCGGTGCTGTGCCACGGCGTGCTGATGTACGTCGACGACCTCGCACCCCTGCTACGCGGCCTCGCCCACTGCGTCACGAGCGGTGGCCTGACCTCAGTGCTCGCCAGGCAGCAGGAGGCACTGGCCATGCGCCCGGGGCTGGAACGCGACTGGCCACGTGCCCAGGAGGCGCTGCGCACCGAAACCGAGGCGGGGCCGAGCCGCGGCGTCGACCGCGAGGAGGTCATGCGCCTCCTCGCCGCGCACCACATCCACCCCATCCGCTGGTACGGCGTGCGCGTCTTCACCGACCACCTCGGCGATGAGCCGGTGAGCGAGGACTTCGACCAGGTACTGGACGCCGAGTGGGAGGCCGGACGCCGCACTCCCTACCGCCACATCGCCCGCCACTTCCACCTCATCGCTCACCGCACCGAAGACGAGGACGAAGACGAAGAAGAAGACGAGGATCAGGGGTAGGGGCAGGGGCATCGCCCCCCCGCACACGTCAAGGGAGCCCACCGTGCCGCCCGAGTCCTTCATCCGTCTTCGTGGTCGTCGCTTCGCCTTTCTGGACTTCGGTGGGCCCGGACCCGCCGTCCTTGCCCTGCACGGCCATTTCGGGAGGGGGCGGATCTTCGCCCCTCTGGCAGAAGCACTGGCCGGGCGGTATCGCGTCATCGCGCTCGACCAGCGGGCCCACGGCCTGTCGGACCACGGCGGTGAGCTCACCCCCGACGAGTACGTTGAGGATGCGGCTGCCTTCCTACGCGCCCTCGCTCTCGCACCGGCCACGGTTCTGGGGCACTCCATGGGGGGTGCCATCGCCTACCTCCTGGCCGAGCGCCACCCCGAACTCGTCACCGCGCTGGTCGTCGCGGACATGACCGTACGCAATGAGGAGCCCGAGACGCGCCCCGTTCTCGACGTCTCGGGCTGGCCGCGCACGGCGGCGTCGCGCGAGGAACTAGGAGCTGCGATCGAAGCGCACGGTGTTCCTGACGCCGGCTACTTTCTCGACAGCGCGGTCGAGTCCGACGACGGCTGGGGACTGCTCTTCGACACCGCCGAGATGATGACCTCTCAACGCGCCCTGACCGGGGACCACTCTGCCGCGTGGGCCGCATCGCGGCAGCCGGCCCTGCTGCTCAGGGCCGGCGAGAGCTTCGTCCTCACCAGCGAAACGGCGAGCCGGATGGCTCAGGAACGGCCACATACGGAGCTGGTCGAACTCGCCGGCTGCGGACACTGGCTCTACGCCGACGACCCTGACGGGTTCGCCCGAGCCGTTCGTTCCTTCCTGGACAGCGGTATCGGAAATCTGCTTACGAGGTGACCGCGGCCGGGAGGTCGGGCCGGGCCGGCGGGTGGCCGGCGGCGGTGGGGACGGTGAGGACCATGGTCATGCCGCCACCGGGGGTGTCTTCGGCGGTGAGGGTGCCCGCGATGGCTTCGGCGAAGCCGCGGGCGACGGCCAGGCCGAGGCCGACACCGGCGCCGCGCGGGGCGTCGCCGTAGCGTTGGAAGGGTTCGAAGATGCGGTCCTTGGCGTCGTCGGGGACGCCGGGGCCGCGGTCGGCGACGCGGATCTCCACACGGTCGCCGAGAGTGCTGGCGGACACCAGGACGGTCTCGCCGTCGGGGCTGTACTTCACCGCGTTCTCGACGATGTTGGCCACCGATCGCTCCAGCAGTCCGGGGTCGACGGCGACCATCGGCAGCTCTTCGGGGATGTCGAGGATGACGCTGTTCTCCGGTACGCCGCCGAGCGCCATCGGCACCACTTCGTCGACGTCGATCTCGCGGATCAGGGGCGTGACGGTGCCGGTCTGCAGCCGGGACATGTCGAGGAGGTTGCCGATCAGCTGGTCGAGGCGGTCGGCGCCCTCCTCGATGCCCGCGAGGAGTTCGGCCTGGTCCTCGTCGGACCATTCGATGTCGTCGGAGCGCAGGGAGGTGACGGAGGCCTTGATGCCGGCCAGGGGCGTGCGCAGGTCATGGCTGACGGCCGCGAGCAGGGCGGTGCGGATGCGGTCGCCCTCGGCCAGCTTTCGGGCTTGTTCTGCCTGGGACTGCAGGCGCTGGCGGTCCAGGACGACGGCGGCCTGCGCCGCGAAGGCGGCCAGCACGCGACGGTCCTCGGCGGGCAGGACCCGGCCCGACAGGGCGAGCGCCAGGTGATCGCCGACGGGCATGTCGACGTCCGCGTCCTCAGGGCGTTCGAGCGGGCTGGCGTCCCCCACGCTGCCCGAGCAGGTCCAGGGGGCGGTGTCGTTCTCCCGCTCCAACAGTGCCACCGCATCCATCGCGAAGGTCTCGCGCACCCGCTCCAACAGGGCGTCCAGCGTGGTCTCGCCGCGCAGCACGCTGCCCGCCAGGAAGGAGAGGATCTCCGACTCGGCGCGCAGGCGGGCGGCTTGATGGGTGCGCCGGGCGGCGACGTCGACGACGGACGCGACCGAGATCGCCACCAGGACGAAGATCATGAGCGCCAGGATGTTCTTGGGGTCCGCGATGGTGATGCGGCCGACAGGCGGCGTGAAGTACATGTTCAGCAGGACCGAGCCGACCACGGCCGAGGCGAGCGCAGGCAGGAGCCCGCCGAGCAGCGCCGCCGCCACCGTCAGTACGAGGAACAACAGCATGTCGTTGGCGAGTCCAAGCACCGCCCCGACCTCCAACAGCAGCAAGGTCAGCAGCCCCGGCCCCACCGATCCGACCAGCCAGCCCCAGACGATCCGGGACCGTCCCAGCCGCGCGCCGCGGGCGACCGGCAGCCCGCGGCCCTTGGCGGCTTCCTCGTGCGTGACGATGTGGACGTCGAGGTCGGGCCCCGAGTCCACGGCGACGGTCGCCCCGACACCGGGGCCGAAGATGTACTGCCACGACTTGCGGCGGGAGGTCCCCACCACGATCTGGGTGGCGTTCACCCCGCGGGCGAATTCGAGGAGGGCGGAGGGGATGTCCTCGCCCATGACGTGGTGGAAGGTGCCGCCCAGATCCTCGACGAGCGTGCGCTGAACGGCGAGTTCCTTGGGCGAGGCGGAGGCCAGCCCGTCGCTGCGGGCGATGTAGACGGCGAGCACCTCGCCGCCGGCGCCCTTCTCGGCCAGGCGGGCGGCGCGCCGGATGAGCGTACGGCCCTCGCTGCCGCCCGTCAGGCCGACCACGATGCGCTCACGCGAGCCCCAGATCTTCGAGACCCGGTGCTCGCTCCGGTACTCCTGGAGGTACTCGTCGACCCGGTCGGCGACCCACAGCAGCGCCAGCTCGCGCAGCGCGGTGAGGTTGCCCGGCCGGAAGTAGTTCGACAGCGCCGCATCGACCTTCTCGGGCTTGTAGATGTTGCCGTGCGCCATACGGCGGCGAAGCGCATGGGGCGACATGTCGACCAGTTCGATCTGGTCGGCGCGGCGCACCACCTCGTCGGGAACGGTCTCCTTCTGCCGCACACCCGTTATCGACTCGACGATGTCGCCGAGGGATTCCAGATGCTGGATGTTCACCGTCGAGATCACATGGATCCCGGCCTCCAGCAGCTCCTCGACGTCCTGCCAGCGCTTGGCGTTGCGCGAGCCGGGGACGTTGGTGTGGGCCAGCTCGTCGACCAGCGCGACGGCCGGCCTGCGCGCCAGGATCGCGTCCACGTCCATCTCGGTGAAACGGGTGTCGCGGTACTCCATCTCCCTGCGCGGGGTCTGCTCCAGGCCGTGCAGCATCACCTCAGTGCGCGGCCGCTCGTGGTGCTCGACGAAGGCGACCACACAGTCCGTGCCGCGCTCCACCCGCCGATGTGCCTCGGACAGCATGGCGTACGTCTTGCCCACGCCCGGTGCCGCGCCGAGGTATATTCGAAGCTTGCCGCGTGCCACGTGCTCTCGCTCTCAGTGTCGTCTCGGTCAGGGCGCGAAGCCTGGGTCGTCAGGGTCGAAGCGGTAGCCCAGACCGGGCGCGCTGGAGAAGTGCTTCGGATGTGCAGGGGCGGTGTCCACGAAGGCCACATCGGTCAACGTGAGTTGCTGTGCAGGATTCGGTCGAACGGAGCCCGCGCGACCAGGAGAGAGAACCGCAGCGACGGCCCGCCCTCGCTCCTCTTGACGGGTCCCTTACGGCCGTTGGTGCGACATTGACGCATCCCTAACACCTGAAGAGGCAACCTGCGGACGTGCAACGGCGCAACCGCGCACTCGGCACGGCGAGTAGGGTCCGGCAACCTCCGCGGTTCGGTTGCCGGACCCTGCGGGTTGTCAACCCGCCTACGCCTTCACCACCTTGGCGAAGAGGCCGTAGAGCTTCTTGTAGGCGTCGTCCTGCGTGGGGATGAGTACGAGGACGCGGATGGTCAGATGGCCGCCCTTCGGGACGATGTGGATTCCCTCAGGGGGCGAGCCGAGGACGACGTTTCCGTCGGAGCCGTCGTTGATGATCATTCCCCAGAAGCCGGTCTCGAACTCCGGGGCCAGGACCGAACCGTCCGGCAGCTGACCGAATCCGACGTTCCAGTGCCGGACGTCGGTTTCGCCGGCGTACATGGTGACGTCGTAGGAGTAGATGTACTTTCCGGACTGCCAGTCCTGCCAACTGGAATTGAAGGTGTAATCGACGGTGAGGTTCTGCTGGACCGCAGTGAAACGGACCGTGTCCGGTTCGGATTCCTGGGCGCCGTGGACGGCCTTTACCGTCACACTGTGACTTCCCAGGCTCCAGCCGCCCTCGGGGGAGAAAGTCCATTTGTCGCTCGTCACCGGTGCGGTGCCGAGCTGGGTGCTTCCGTCGACGAGCGTCACCGAATCGGCGTTGAACGCGACACCGTCGACGGACACGCCGGGGTCGACTTCCGCACCGTCCTGGGGAGACCTGATGTCCACGACGGGTGTCGGGAGGATCACGTAGAAGCGCAGGTACGCCCTGCCGGACTGCACATCGTCCCGCACGGCGATGGCGGACAGGTCGTGCTGGCCGAGGCTCCAGTCGGAATCCGGGTCGTACTCCCACTTGCTGTCCTTGACCGGGCACGTGCCCAGCTGCTTGGCCCCCTCGTACAGCAGCACCTGCTGCACGTCGGGCGCCGCGTTGCCGCGGACGAGCTGCCGGCGGTCCTCGGTCTTCGCGCTGGCCGCGGGAACGGTGAAGACCGGCGTCGGGACGGGCCGGACGAACGCGAGAGCCGACTGGGCCTGGTCGTTCCACGAGCCGGTGGGGCTGCCGGCGAGCGGGATCCTCGTCAGATCGGCGATCGACTCGCCGGCCTTGACCGGTAACTGCGAACCCTGCTGGTTCGTCCGCGTGAAAAGGACGTTGTCGATTTCGGTGTTGTTCACGACGGCACTCACACCGTCACCGCTCTGGTCGAATCCGTAATCACTGAAGTTGTTCGCCGTTCCCTTGACCGGGATGACGAGAATCTTGTCCCGGTCTCCGCCCACGTTGTAGTTGGCGTCGGCGAACAGGGAGAAGGCACCTGCCGGAGCCTTGTCCTTGCCCCGGCCGTGAATGACGTACGGTTCATCGGCGGAGGCGCCGTTTCCGTTGACGGTCATATTCCGTCCTCTCTCTTTGGCGACTGTGCATGCGCATCGATGCCCATGGCCCACTCCTCAACAAACGCCCGAAAATTCGTGTTAAATGAGTTCAGGCCATGGAGTTCAGGCCATGGATGTCGGATGGCAACTCCCGTGCAGGGGCGGCGATTTCGCGCCGGTCGTTCGAGAGGCAATGCCCGAGGGTTTTTATGTCGTGTAGCTGTCGCGCGGCCGGTACCCCGGCCCGGCCGGAGGCGCCGCGGATGTGCCGGCCGGCCCGCCGGCCCGCCGGCCCGCCGCCGATGACCAGTGCCCGCGTCCGCTCACGCATGCCCCGTTCCCGTTCCTCCCCAGGTCGAATTCGACGCTTTCCCGCCCCAAGCTTTGCTACTTTCCATGACAATATGATCGCTGTGGGTAATGAAGCTGACGGTACTTCAGACGCGAAAGACCATCTCCCGACCGGTCATGGTCGGCACCATGCCCCTGCGAGGACTCCGGACCTGCTGACGGTGGGGGTGGAGGAGGAGTACTTGCTGGTCGATCCGGCGACCCGGGAGGTGACGCCGCAGGCTCAGAAGGTGGTGACGCAGGCTTCTTCCTGCGGGCTCGGCGACCGGGTCAGCACCGAACTCACCTGCTACCAGGTCGAAGCGAGGACCGAACCGCACACCGCCATGAAGGACCTCGGCGATCAGATCCGGTCGATGAGAGCCGCAGTCGCCGATGCTGCCGGACGACAAGGGCTGCGCATCATCTCCAGCGGATCTCCCGTACTCGGCCAGTCGGTTCCGCCACCCATCTCGGAGGGGCGCCGATACGCACAGAGCATCGCGACGTTCCGCGCCCTGGACGACGAGCAGACCGCCTGCGCCTGCCACGTCCACGTCGGCGTATCCGACCTGGCCCGGGCCCTCCAGGCCAGCAACCACCTGCGCCCCTGGATCCCGGCCCTCATCGCCCTGTTCGCCAACTCGCCCTACTGGGCGGGCAGGGACACCGGCTATGCAAGTTGGCGCACGATGACCGCAGCGCGCTGGCCGGTCGCCGGTCCGCCGCCGTACTTCGAGTCCCCCGGGCACTTCGAGGACCTGGTCAGCCGCGTCATCGAGACCGGCGCCGTCCTGGACCGCGGCGGCCTGTACTGGGACATCAGACCTTCCAGCCATGTGCCGACCCTGGAGATCAGAGTGGCTGACGCCACCGCCACCGCCGACGAGACCGTCCTGCTCTCCGCGATCGTCAGAGCCATGGTCGCGACCGCGCTGCAGGCCATCGACACGGGGGAAGCGGCTCCACGTCCCCGGCCGGAACTCCTGCGCGCCGCCTCCTGGCGTGCCGCACGCGACGGCCTGGGCGGGCAATCCGTCAACCTGCCCGACAGCCGTCTGGTCTCCGTGACGACGTACGTGGATCGGCTTCTGACCTGGATTCACCCTGCTCTGCGGCGCAACGGCGATCTGGAGCTGGTGCGCGACGGGTGGTCACGACTGCGAGCCCACGGCAATGGCGCCGACCGCCAGCGCGCCGCCTACCAGCGCCGCGCCGGCTTCCCCGATGTCGTCGACCATCTGATTGCCTCCGCCACACCTGCCGGCCGCGCATCAGGCCGGGGATGAGGACGGGGACGAGGACGGGGGCGGCATCGCCTGGGAGCGGGTGGTCGTCAGCAGGTGCCGAGGATGCGGTTTCCGGGGGCCTCGGGGTCGGTGCTGGCGTAGTACTCCCAGACTGCGGCTTCCCATTCGGGCAGGGTCAGACGGCCGTCGCCGTCACGGTCCAGTGCGCGGAATACGGACTGTGCCTGGTCGGAGGGGATCCCGACCGCCTGCTGGGCCACGGTGAACTCGCGGAGGTCGATGCTGCCGTCTCCGTCCCGGTCGGTGAGCGCCAAATGCGCTACGACCGCGGGCTGCACCATCGCGTGGAGCGCGCCGGCTTCCCGGGCCGCCGTGAGCGCGGCCACAAACGCCGAGCAGTCCACCTCCTGGCTCTGACCGTCGGGGGTGTGGCGGACGATGCCGTGCCAGTACACGTCGGCTGCGGCTTCCGCGGCCTGCGCCGCGGTGTCGTCGGCAGGGACGCCCAGAGCGTCGGCCAGCAGCCGGGCGCGGAGACGTACGTCGTGGTGGCTGATGCTCCCGTCGCCGTCGGCATCGAGCTGGCGAAACCTGTGCTCGTACTTCTGCTGCAGCACATCGCTCACGGACACGGCACCTTCTCTCGGAGTGCGGGCTGGGCTTCCACTGTGCAGGCCGTCGGGGTCCGCCGCCGGGAAGCAACCGGCGCGTTGCCCCGCGCGGGACCCGGCCGGAGCAGGGCCGCCCCCTTGTCCGAATCCGGCCTCCTGCCCCGGCGCAGCTCGCGTCACTCTCTGACACCGTGCTCGGCGAGTCCGAGGGCTACGTTCCCGGAACCCGCCTGGCGCAGCGCCTCCCCCCGGCGGGAAGGCACACCGTCCCGCCCCGCCCCGCCACAGGTAAGTTCACGGGCCGGCCTTATGGGATTCACCCGCGAGAGCGACCGTCGTCTGTGCCCGTCTGCGCCCGTCCGCAACCTAGGAGTGCCAGTGGCCCTCGCACGCCGTCCGTTCAGAGTTGCCGTGAAGGCGTCGGTGGTGGCCGTCGCCGCGGCGGGGCTCGCCGCACCCGGTGTCGTCGTCGACCCGTACGGAGATACCGCGGCTGCCGCTGCGACGACCGCCGTCCCTCAGCCGATCGCCGGCTGGCAGCACGACCGCCTCGCCTCCGGTGCCGATCTGTACCAAGGGAGGATCTCGGGCCGGCCTGGCGCGGACCACTGGACGCTGACGGTGCGCGCGAACGGTGCTCACCTCGCCACCGAGCAGGGCGCGGAGGCGCTGGTGGAGCGGCTGCGCGGCGCCGGGTTCAGCGCTCGTGGCGAGCGGGTCGAATGGCCGCGGGGTTCGGACCGCCGGGGGCTGGTCGGTGTGCGTGTCCGGGTGGGGGTGTACGGCACCCGGGCCGAGGCCGATGCCCAGCGTCAGGCTCTTGTGGGCGCGGGGTTCGATGCGGTCAGCGAGTGGACCGGCGCGGACGGTGCGCCCGGCACCGGACTTGCCCAGGTCAAGGTGGTGATCGTCGACCCGAAGCGATATCGCGGTGCGCTGCAGGCCACGTACGGCGCAGGTGTCGCCGGCCGGGAGAAGGTGAGCGATATGGCCGCCGGCGACGATGCCCTGCTCGGCGTCAACGCGGGTTTCTTCGTCATGGAGGGCAAGGACGGCATACCGGGCGCCTCGGCCGGGATCGCCGCGTACGACGGGGAATTGCAGAGCGCGGCGACCAACGGCCGGATAGCGGCGGTGCTGCGCGGCGACGGTCTGCGCCCGGAGTTCAAGAAGCTGCGCACGGAGCTCAGCGTCCGGGAGGGCGGGGCGTCCGCGATCGTGGACGGCATCAACCGCGTGCCGGGCCTGGTCCGCAACTGCGGTGGTGTCGGCGGCGACTCCCCGACCGAGCGGCCGCAGCACGATGTGACCTGCACCGACCCGGACGAGCTCGTCGAGTTCACCGACGAGCTGGGCGCGAGCACCCCGGCCGGTGACGGCGTCGAGGCGGTACTCGACGCGAGCGGCCGGGTGCGGGAGGTGCGCCCGCGCGGCGGTGCCGTGCCCGAGGGCGGCAGCGTACTGGCCGGCGTCGGCGAAGGCGCCTCCTGGCTGCGTACGCACGCGAAGCCGGGCCGCGAACTGAAGGTGCGGCACGGGATCCTGGACGAGCATGGCCAGGAGCTCGAACTCGGCCCGCAGGACGACATCGTCAACGGCGGCCCCGAGCTGGTGCGCAACGGAGCGGTCGCGGTGAACTACGGAGCCGATGGGATCGAGCGGACCGGCGACCCGTCCTTCGCGTACACCTGGGGCATCAAGCGCAACCCGCGCATGCTCCTGGGCGTCGACCGTCAAGGCCGCCTACTCCTTGTCGCCGCGGACGGCCGCCAGCCCGGCCGCAGCGACGGATTCGGGCTCAACGAAGGGGCGGAGCTGATGAAGTCCCTCGGCGCGGTGCACGCCATGGCTCTCGATGGCGGCGGTTCGGTGAGCACGGTGGTGAACGGCAAGGTGATCAACTCACCGTCGGACGGCACCGAGCGGGCAGTGGGCGACGCGTTGCTGCTCACCCGCTGACACGGAGCCCTGCAACGAACCCTGATCCGTTGGGCCAGCCAGCCGTTCACTCCAGGGCGGGCGGACACCGGCTGCTGCAGGGACCAACCGGTGACCTGCTCAAAGGCCTGGCGCGGAGGTCTCGGGCGCGCTGCGGCCCCTTAGCGGGGGATGAGTGCGAAGCGGAGTGAGGTGTGGTCGATGGTGTGGGGGAGCGGGGCCGGCGGGGCGAGGGGGCGGCGGGGGAGCAGCAGATGGGCATCGTGGTCGCGTAGGAGGGTGGCGAGGAGGGTCGCGGCGGTGAACAGGACGAGGTCTTGACCGGGGCACTGCGCGGAGCCGTGGCTGAAGGGAGCCAGCGCCCAGTTGTCCTCGTTGCTGCCGTCGAGCCAGGCGTCGGGCTCGAACTGGTCGGCATGGGGGAGGTGTTGGGGGTCGCGGTGGAAGAAGGAGCTGTAGAAGGCGACACCGGTGTCGGCCGGGGTGCGGGTGCCGTTGTGCCAGGTGATCTCCGCGGTGGTGTCGCGGAGGACGGCCGGTGAGGTGGGCCATAGGCGTAGCGACTCTTGGACACAGGCTCGGAGGAAGGGCAGCGTGTCGGCGGTGGCCGGCTGGGTGGGCTCTGTGCCGGCGAGTTCGGTGCGTACCCGGTCGGCGTGTTCGGGGTGGCTGGCCAAGAGGGCGAGGGCGTTGAACGTGGCGATGGAGGCGGCATCGTAGGCGAAGAGCCAGTGCGGGATCTGTCCTACGGAGTGGGCCGCTTCGGCGCAGGGGGTGGCGGCGACCAGGGCGGCCAGGCTGTCGGGCGCGGCGCTGTCCACGTAGGCGCGTACGCGGGCGAGGAACGCGTCGCGGGTCCGGTCCTTCGGGGTGCGGAGGCTGAGCCAGTTGCCGGTGGTACGCAGCGTGGCCAGTTGCTGGGTGATGCGGTGGTCGTCGCGGGCGGTGTCGCCGAGGACGATGCGGCGGATGATGCGCCAGAAGGCTGCGGAGAAGTCGTCCCAGTCCAGGGGGCGGGCGGAGCTGTGGTGGAGGGCGAGGAGGGACTGTGCCTCTTCGCGGATGCGGGGGGTGAGGGCGGGGACGAGGCGGTGGGCCGGGGCTCCCCAGTCGAGGACCGTCTCGTTGAAGGCGCGGCGCTCTGGGCGGCCTTCGGTGGGGGAGATGAGGACTCCGTCGGGTTCGAAGTGGCTTAGGCCGCCGGTCTTTTCCCGGTTGGCGGGGGTGAGGGGGGCTGGGGTGGCGGTGAACAGGCGCCGGGCGTCCTGAGGGGAGAGCAGCAGCAGTACCCGCCGTCCGGGGACGCTGACGGAGACCGGTCCCTCGCCGTGTCGTCGGCGCAGACGCGCGAGGGTGCGATTGGCCCTGCGATTGGTGTCGAACCTGGCGGCAAGGCGGACCATACGGGGCGGCGCAGGACCGCCCCCTGGGCGAGGGTGGGGATGAGGACGGTGACGCCCAACAGGACCGTTTCCAGGGCCGATGCTCGTGCGGGGGGCCGAGGGTGCATAGTGCTGTCCTTTTCAAGATCGCGGCAGTGGTGATCGAGCGGACTGCATTTCGCCTGGTGGCGCAGTACGAAGAGCGCTTTGACGCGTTCCTCACGTGGTGCCGGGGTCGAGGGAGCGGGGAATGCCAGCGGCTCTGAAGGCTCCGCAACTCCTTCCGCTTCCGCGGGAAAGGCGCGCGCCCTCGACGGCAGGGACGGGGACGGAGACAGAGGCAGAGGCAGAGGTGGAGGTGGAGGCAGAGACGGCGAGGGGCAGGGGCGCGGAAGACATGCGCGGCTCGGCGTCGCCGCTGCCCACTGGTGCCGATACCGCAATGTTCCAAGAAACGCGGGCGCGACACGAGGGGAAGGCCTCCGCACCAGCCCACCCCGACATGCGCATCGCGAACCGACGTCAACTCGCTGAGCAGCACTTTCACTTGGTCCAGCGGAGTGGCGGGACAGCGAGAGCCAGATGCAGATTCACCCCTGTGGGGGAGTTCTGCAGATACGCGGCCTGAGCGTGCTGACTGCAGCCCCGATGGCGGTGAATCCCTTGGACCGCCCGGTCGAGGCTGTGCTCCACTGCGCTCATGAGCTTGTCGGTAGATGTCTTCGTTGTCGGTGCGGACGGTGAGCCGCAGGTGCAGGACGTTCCGGACGGATGCTCGGACGCCGCGGGCTTCGAGAGCTGGCGCACTCGCGTGTGGGGCGCGGAAGTGGTGCGCTCGCTCGGAGCCGTCTTCCTGCCGGTCCTAGCCGAGGCGGACCTGCAGGTCGAACCCGAGCAGGTCCCCGCATTCCTGCGTGAGTGCCTCCTGCTCCGCGAGAACCTGGAGAGGATCGCTGCAGATACGGAAGATGTGCGAACGATCGAGGAACACAGGGGCGTGATCTCCGTGCGGTTGGCAATCATCGAGGATGCCGCCAGGCGAGCGAGCGCGATGGGAGGCGGAGTCCTCATCTGGTGACAGGCCCGGCAGAAGCCGCAGGAGCGGTCCAGACGCACCAGCTCGCGGCCGCGCAGGTTGACGCTGATAGCGGTGTTTCCTGGTGCGGTGGGAGGTTCAGTCGCGGTAGGCGGCCGTCGCGATCTGCGTGAACGACCGGATCAGCGCGCTCGTGTCGCCCTCGTTCCATGCCGCCACCACGCGGCTCGGCGCCATGTCCGTGAGCGGTACCACGGCCAGTTCGTCGGGTGGGTTGTGCCCGAGCGGGGCCATCCCCACCGTGCCGTTCCAGAGCACGGCCTGCAGGCACTCCTGGACGGCGCGCACGACCGGACCCTCGCGGGGCTCGCCGCCGTTCCAGTACGACTGCCAGATCGGATCGGTGCCCTCCGGGAACTGGAACCAGCGCCGGTCGGCGAGGTCGGCCAGTTCCAGGCGGTCGCGGCGGGCCAGCGGGTCGTCGGCGCGCAGCACGGCGCCGACGGGGTCGGCGCGCAGCTCATGCACCGTCAGGCCGGTCTCGTCGAACGGCCCGCGGGTCAGGGCGATGTCGACCAGTCCGGCGCGCAGCCCGCAGGTCGGGTCGGTGAGGTCGGTCTCGCGGATGCGGACCTCGACGCCCGGGTGCCGCCGGCGGTAGGCGGCGGCCAGCCGCGTTGCGCCCGGGTCGGTGCCGTCGCCCAGGATGCCGACGGTGAGGGTCGCGGCGCCGGCCGCCGCGGCCACGCGTACGCGTACCCGGTCGGCCCGGTCGAGCAGGACACGTGCCTCGTCCAGCAGCGCCGCCCCCGCCGGGGTGAGCGTGACGCCTGCGGCGGAGCGGCGCAACAGCATGGCATCGAGGTCGGTCTCCAACTGCCTGATCGCCCGGCTCAGCGGCGGCTGGCTCATGTGCAGCCGGGCGGCGGCCCGGCCGAAGTGGAGTTCCTCGGCGACGGCCACGAAGTAGCGCAGCGTGCGTAGCTCCATGACCGGCGACGATATCCGCCCGGTATCGAGACCACCCAGCCGGTCTTGGACGGCTGCGGTGCCCGGGCGGTGGTATCGGAGCATGACTGACGAACTGATGACGGACCCCGCCGTGCAGGTGGCCGGTGCCCAAGAGATCGCCCCCGGCCTGCTGGTGATCCCGAACCAACGGATCGGGCTGGTACCCAACATCGGCATCATCGGCGGTACGCAAGCCGTACTGGTCGTCGAGACGGGCATCGGCACCGCCAACGCCGAGCAGGTCCTCGCCTTCGCGTCCGAGGTGGCGAAGGGCCGCCGACTGTATCTGACCACGACGCACTTTCACCCTGAGCACGCCTACGGCGCGCACGTATTCGCCGGTCAGGCCACGTACCTGGTCAACCGCGCACAGGCGGACGACCTGAAGAGGAAGGGCCCGGGCTATCTGGAGATGTTCCGCGGCTTCGGCGGGCCGGTCGCCGGCCGCCTCGACGGTGTCCGGGTGCCGGTCCCCGACGTGGTCTACGACGGCGGGTACGACCTGGACCTCGGCGGCCGGACCGTGCGGCTGCGGGCCACCGGACGGGGCCACACGAAGGGCGACCAGGTGGTCGAAGTGCCGGACGCCGGGGTGCTGTTCGCCGGGGATCTGGTCGAGACCGGGCAGTTCGCCATCTTCCCGTGGTTTCCGCCGCATGACACGGACGTCTCCGGCGTGCGCTGGCTGTCGGTGCTGGACCGGCTGGCCGCCACCGGCCCCCGGGTGGTGGTTCCCGGCCATGGCGACCTCGGTGGCCCGCAGGTGCTCGCCGACGTCCGCGACTACCTGCGCGAACTGCGCGACGAGACCTGGCAGCGGCGTGACTCCGCCATGGGCGAAGGCGACATCGTCGCCGAGGTCCGGGCGCTGCTGATGGAGCGGCATCCGGAGTGGGCCGGCGGGGAGTGGATCGAGCGGGGCGTCGGGTGCCTGTGCGCTGAACACGCCGCATGACCCCTCGGCTCCCACCTGAACGGCGGTGGCAGCGCGCCGCCGTGGCTGCCGGCGCACGATCCGCGCGGCCAAGTCGGCCCAGGGTGCCTCGCGAGTGGAGGGAGGCACAGGCGGTGCCCGTCCGGCGGGTGAGGCACAGGGGGTGCCCGTCCGGCGGGTGTCAGTGTTCGGCGGCCGGTCCTCGTTGAGCGTGGGTGCCGAGGATTCCGGCGGTGAAGTCCGCCAGCTGTTCGCGCAGTTCGTCGCGGGGCACCCCCTTCTCCCCGGCCAGGTACGCGACGAGATCGGCTCGGGTGGCGGCGAGCAGCGCGTGGGCGGTGAAGTCGCCTTCGGTCAGACCGGGGATGCGATCCAGCAGGTCCCGGAGCAGGGCGTGCCACTGCTCGTAGTTGGCCGTCCGATAGGGGCTGTCCGTGCCGGTTCCCTCCAGGGCCAGCGCGAGGTGGCGGTTGTCGAGCTTGAAGCACAGGACGGCGTCGAGCAGGGCCGGTACGCGCTCAAGCGGTGGGGTGGCGGGCCCCAGTGGTGGCGGGCCCTCTTCGACGGCGTTCCTGACCGGTTCGAGTCGTGCCTCGTACAGCGCGCGGATCAGCCCGGTGCGGTCGCCGAAGGCGCGGAAGAGCGTGGCCTTGCCGACGCCGGCCGCAGCCGCGATATCGGCCATGGTCACTTCCTCGGGGCTGCCGCATTGGGAGAAGAGGGTGTCGGCGGCGGCGAAGACGGCTGCCCGGTTACGGGCCGCGTCCTTGCGTGGCTTGCGTTCGGGCATGGCGTGGGTTCCTCCGGGTTGCGATGCGGACCGGCGGTCCGTATCTTTCGAACCGAAGAAGCGGACCGCTGGTCCGTATCGTACGGGACGGAGAGACCCATGCCCGCAGACACCTCCACTCCGCCGGCGGAGCTGTACCGCCACGGCCTGCGCCTGCTCCTGGACAAGGACATTCCCGCCTGGGTCGGCCTGTGGGCCGAACACGGCGTCATGGAATTCCCCTTCGCTCCGAGGGGCTGGCCCGAGCGGCTGGAGGGGCGGGCGGCCATCGCCGCCTACATGCGCGACTACCCCGACCACATCGACCTGCACGACTTCCCCGACCTGCGCATCCACACCACCACCGACCCGGCGACCATCGTGGTCGAGATGCGCGGCGTCGGCCGCCTGGTCACGACGGGCAGCCCCTTCGACATGACCTACATCGCCGTCGTGACCGTCCAGGACGGGCACTTCACCTCCTACCGCGACTACTGGAACCCCCTCGCGGTCCACGAACCCGCAATGAACTTCACGGGGAGCAGCGCCCGATGACCGCCACCGAAACCGCCGCCACCCTGGTCGTCGGCGCCACCGGTACCACGGGCAGCCGCACCACCGCGCAACTGATCGCCGCAGGTCAGCGCGTGAGGGCCGCCAGTCGTCGCGCCACCGCGCTCCCGGATGCGGAACCGGTGCGCTTCGACTGGTACGACCCGGCGACCTTCGGCGACGCCCTCAGCGAAGCCGACCGTGTCTACCTCGTCCCGCCCGTCGGCGACCCGGACCCGGCCGCGGTCATGCTGCCCTTCCTCCGGCAGGCCCGCGCCGCCGGCGTACACCGGGCGGTACTCCTCAGCTCGTCGGCCATCCCCGAGGGCGGCCCGGCGGTGGGGACGGTGCACCAGGCACTGCCCGGCCTGTTCGACCAGTGGGCGGTGCTGCGGCCCTCCTGGTTCATGCAGAACTTCACCGGCACCCACGCCCACGCCGAGAGCATCCGCAACGACGGCGTCATCCGGACCGCGGCCGGGACCGGCCGGGTCGGCTTCGTGGACGCCGACGACATCGCCGCGGTCGCCGTACACGCCCTGACGAACGACCGCGCGCCCAACACCGACCTGCTCCTGACCGGACCACAAGCGCTCAGCCACGACGACATCGCCACGATCGTCACCGAGGTCACCGGCCGCCCCGTGGTCCACCACCCCCTGACATACGACGCCCTGCGCGACCGACTGGCCGCACTGATGCCGCTCGACTTCGCCGAGATGCTGGCCGGTATGGACCGCGCCATCGCCCAAGGGGCCGAGGACCGCACCACCGCCACCGTCCACCGCGTCACCGGCCGTCCGCCGCACGACTTCCGGACGGTCGCCGCACGGGAGTTGGGCCTACCGGGGCCTGCCGCTCGTCCGCGCCGCCGGCCGTGATTACCGGAGTCTTACGGCGGGCTCCGCGGGGACCCCCGGCGGGGCCCGGGCTGATTTCCTGGGCGCATGATTGACGGGGCGGCGCCGGTCGCCCCGCCCGCACCTCAGGAGGCCCTTGTGTCGCGCCGTCTTCGGCTGTCGCGCCGTACCCTCGTGCCCGCTCTCGCCGTGCTGCTGCTCGCCGCCGGCGTCGGGCTCTTTCTCTTCCAGCCGTGGAAGGCGTTCACCAGCACCACCGTGGACGAGGCGCTGCCGAGCGTCTCCGCGCCCTCGATGCAGAAGGCGGGCAAGCCGGGGATGGACGGCTCCGGGATGTCCACACGGCCCCGGGACCTCGCCGAGGGGCGCTTCGTCTCCCACGAGCACGCCACCAGCGGCATCGCCCGTACGGTGCGGCTGGCGGACGGTGGCCAGGTGCTGCGGCTGGAGGACCTGAAGACCTCGGAAGGCCCCGACGTACGGGTCTACCTGTCGCCCCGGCACGCCGGTGCGGTGAAGAAGGGCCTCGGCGCCGGAGCCATCGAGCTGGGCAAGCTCAAGGGCAACCTCGGCAACCAGAACTACGCCCTCCCGGACGGCACGGATCCCTCGGAGTTCCGCTCCGCCGTGATCTGGTGCGCGAGGTTCTCGGTCTCCTTCGGCGCCGCCGATCTCGCTCGGGCTGGGGGCTGACGCCGTGGACAGCCCGCCCTCGGACGCCCGTTCCGCCGCCGTTCCCGGCCGCCGTGTCCTCGTCGTCGAGGACGATCCGACCGTCGCCGAGGTCGTCACGGGCTATCTCGCCCGCGCCGGCTACGCGGTCGAGCACGCCGCCGACGGGTTCACCGCACTGGATCGCGCCGCCGTCTTCCGGCCGCATCTGGTCGTCCTCGACCTGATGCTGCCGGGGCTGGACGGGTTGGAGGTCTGCAGCGGGCTGCGCGCGGGCGGGGGACCGCCGGTGCCGGTGGTGATGCTCACCGCGCGCGGCGACGAGGCGGACCGGATCCTGGGGCTGGAGCTGGGCGCCGACGACTATGTGACCAAGCCGTTCAGCCCGCGCGAACTCGTCCTGCGCGTGGGCTCCGTACTGCGGCGCGCGGAGGCACCGCCGCCGGATGCGGCCCGGCCGGCGCTGCTGCGGGCCGGTGACCTGTCCGCGGACCCGGCGGCGCGGCGCGTGGAACGCGGCGGGCGCGAACTTTCCCTGACCTCCCGCGAGTTCGACCTGCTGCTCTTCCTGCTGCGCCATCCGGGCCGGGTGTTCTCCCGCGAGGAGCTGGTGCGGGAGGTCTGGGGATGGGAGTTCGGCGATCTGTCGACGGTGACCGTGCATGTGCGGCGGCTGCGCGAGAAGGTCGAGCACGACCCGGCGGCGCCGCGCCTGATCACCACCGTGTGGGGTGCCGGATACCGCTTCGATCCGTGTGACGGACAAGGCCGTGACGACGTCAACGGCACATATGACGGCCAAGCCCCGTACGGCGGGACCGGCGCGGAGAGCGGCAGGGGTGAGCCACGACCGTGACGGACATGCTGCTCATCGTCGCCCTCGCGGCCCTGGGAGCCCTGCTCGCCGGGCTGCTGGCCGCCCCCGCCGTACGGCTGCTGCGACGCGGCTCGGTCGTCGTGTCGATGTTCGCGGTGGCGGCCCTCGCCGTCGTCGCCATGGCCGCGGGCACGGTCGCCGTGGCGCTGGAGATGTTCTTGTCCGGGCACGACCTCCGGGTGGTCCTGATCGTGGTGGCCGTGGCGGGCGTGGTCTCGCTCGCCGCGGCGCTGCTGTTCGGCCGCCGGATCGCCGCGGGCAGCAGGGAACTCGCGGCGGCGGCCCGTACGGTGGGCAGTGAGGCCGGGTTCACCGCCCCGGCCGACCCGCCCACCGCCGAGCTCGCCGCCCTCGCCTCGGCCTTGGAAGACGCCGGTGCCCGGCTGTCCCGGTCGCGGGAGCGCGAGCGGGCGCTGGACGCGTCGCGCCGCGAGCTGGTCGCCTGGATCTCGCACGACCTGCGAACGCCGCTCGCGGGACTGCGGGCCATGGCGGAGGCGTTGGAGGACGGTGTGGTCGAGGAGCCGGGCCGCTACCACGCCCAGATCCGCACGGAGGTCGAGCGGCTCGCCGGTATGGTTGACGACCTCTTCGAGCTCTCCCGCATCCAGAGCGGAACCCTCGCCCTTGCCCTGACCAGGGTCTCGGTCTACGACCTGGTGGACGACGCCCTGGCCGGGGCCCGGCCGCTGGCCGAGGAGCGGGGGGTGCGGCTGCTGGACGGCGGGGTCGCGCCGCTCCCCGTACGGGTCGACGGACAGGGCATCACGCGGGTGCTGGGCAATCTGCTGGTCAACGCCATCCGGGCGACGCCGGCTGACGGCACGGTCGCCGTGAGCACGCGCCGGGAGAAGGACCGGGTGGTGGTCGCGGTCGAGGACGGCTGTGGCGGCATCCCGGAGCCGGACCTGCCCAGGGTCTTCGACACGGGGTGGCGCGGCGGTCAGGCCCGCACACCGCGGGACGACACCGGCGCCGGGCTGGGCCTCGCGATCGTACGGGGCATCGTCGAGGCACACGCGGGGCAGGCCTCGGTCCGCAACGCGGGCGCCGGCTGCCGCTTCGAGATCAGCCTCCCGACCGCCGACGTCTTTCAGGCTCGCGGTCATGGGCCGGGCCGGGACGGAGCGGAACCGGACTGCGGGCCGTAAGCGGTCAGGAAGCGGTCGCGGAAGGTGTCCATGCGCCAGACCGGTGCCTTCGGACCGGGCTTGAGGCCGGGCGTCCAGTGCCAGCCGGAAATGCGCTTCAGTACGGCCGGGTCGTGGGCGACGAGCGTGACCGGGACGTCACGGCTCGCGTGGTCGCCGGAGACCTTTGCGACGGGCTGGTGGTCGCCGAGGAAGACGAGGACGGTGTTCTTGGTGCCGTACTTCTGCAGGTACGAGACGAGGCTGTGCAGCGAGTACTGGATGGACTTGCCGTACTCGGTGCGTACTTGGCCGGTGTGCTTCCAGACGTCCACGGGGTTTCTGCCCGCCTTCTCGACGGCGTGGTAGACGGATCCGTCACCGATCTCGTCCCAGCCGATCGTCTTGGGCAGGGGCGCCCAGGGGTTGTGGCTGGAGGTGAGGACGACGAACGACATCAGCGGCTTCGAGTGCTGCCCGGCTCGCTGCCCGGCCCGCTCTCCGGTGTGGTTCTTGCCGTGCTCCAGGCGCTCGAAGGCCGACAGGGCGTACTGGTCGGGCATCGTCGACCAGCTGAATTTCGGGCCTTTGTAGCCGAGGTCCCGGGAGCCGTAGACATGGTCGAGGCCGTAGAAGGACGCCTCCGGCCAGCCCTTGGTCAGGCCCGGCATGATGCCGACCGTTCGCCAGCCGCCGGTGCGTTGGAAGGCGCCGGTGAGGGTCAGGCGGTCGCCGGCGGTGAGGGTGCGGTAGCGCTGTTGGTTGTCGATCCACAGGCCCGACATGAAGGTGGAGTGGCCCAGCCAGCTGCTCCCGCCGTACGTCGCCGAGGTGAGCCAGCCGCTCCGTGCGGAGTACCCGGCCGCGCGCAGCCGTTTGGTGCCGTCTGCGAGGGCTGCGTCGACTCCCGGAGCCGTCAACGGGTCCTCGATGGCGCTGCGTCCGTAACTCTCGATGAACGTGAAGATGACGTCCTTGCCGCGCAGCCCGGTCAGCAACCGGTCGCCCGGGGTGTCGCGGTACGCATCGGCGGCGGCCTCCTTCGCGAACGCCTGCTCGTCCGCCAGGCTCGCCCGCACCTGCTCCGCACGGTTCTGTACGAGCCCGGCAGCGCTCTCCGCGGCGACGGGCACGCCGGCCACCTGCACGCCGAGCGCCGTACAGGCGACCCAGACGGTCCCGAGCACCAGGGTGGTGCAGCTCGCGGTGGCGCTGTGCCGGGCCATGAGGTTGCTGAGCCGGACGACCGCCAGCGTCACGAGGACGAGCAGGGCGAGAACGAGGGCCAGGGCTCCGATCGTGACACCGGTCGCCTTCGCCCGGCCGATCGAGTCCTGGAGGAACGACGCGCCATCGTCGAACAGGACCCAGTCGAACACCGGGTTGAACCCTCGGCCGAGCGTCTCGTTGAAGCCGATGTCGAGGAGGTTCAGCACGGTCAGCAGGCCGAGACCGGCCCCGGCGAGGACAGCCGCCACCCGCCTCGCCTTCGGCGGGAGGGCGAGCAGCAGGGCGGCACTGAAGATGCCCTCCACCGGGATGCGCGCGAACTGACTGGCTGTCAGGAGAGCGAGCTGATTCGGCAGGAGGAGAGCCAGGACGACCAACAGGGCGGAGAGGGCTGTGGTGGCGTAGGCGAGGGTCCGCGCGATGGACGGGTGACGGTCGCGCCAGGTGCCGCCACCAGCGGGGTCGTCACCAGCGGGGTCGTCACCCGCGGAGGTGTCGTCCGGGATCCGCTCCGGAGGGCCTTCCGGCGGCAGGCCCGTGCCCGTGATCGGCTCCTCGGCCGTGGCTGCCGCATCCGCCGTAGCCGCTGCGTTCGCATTCGGCTGCTGAGGAGAGTGTGTGGAGAGTGACAACGCGCAGGTCCTTCCGTGCGGGCCCCGGTGGTGGCACGGCAGACCAGACCCGCGAGACCAGAGCCGCCGCACCTCTCTGTACGGACGGGCGGAGGGTTCGGTTCAACCGGCGGTCGTCACCCATCACACGCTCTCCTGGCCGCACCGTTGCCCACACCCATCCCGGACATCGGGTGAATTTTCCCCTTGTTCCGAATTGGGTGGTTGCGTGTATCGTCCTCAGAGGCAGTTCCCGCACGCGATGGGACTGGGAGTCATGATGAAGAAGATCATCGCGATAGCGTTCGTCACCGCACTGTTCGGCGCCGGAGGCGCCGGCATCGCCTCCGCGGCCACCATGGCGCCGGAGCCTCCGCCGGGCCGCGGCATCGTCACCACGACGTTCCACTGTCCCGCCCCGCGCGGCACCTTCACGATCACGGCGGACCCGTGGGTCATGGGCCAGTACGAGTGGTATTACGGCGAGCAAGGCTGCACGCACAGTTTGTAGTCACACGGCCCGGTCTGTAGGCACGCGGCCCGGAAATCGACGGGCGCCTGTCAGCGCGGGCAGGCGGCGGTCTTGTCCGGCAGCTTTCCCCCGACGAGATAGGTGTCGACGGCGCGGTCGGTGCACGTGGACGGATGCTCCGAGGCGTACGCCCCGTGCCCCTGGCCCTTGCGTACGAGCAGTGAGCTGTTGTTCAACTGCCGGTGCACGGCCTGCGCGTTCGCCAGCGGCGTGTACGGATCTTCGGTGTACGACACCAGCAGCACAGGTGCCGCCCCGGGCGCCTTGACCGGCTGGGCCGCACCCTTGGGCGCGATCGGCCATGTCGCGCAGTCGATCATCTGCCAGGCGTAGTAGCGCCCGAAGAGCGGCGACTGCCTGGCGAACGCGTCGGCGGTGTCGAGCATCTCCTTGGGGGACTTCGGCGCGGACGGGGAGTCCAGGCACAGCACCGCCGGCATGCTCAAGGACACGTTCTCCTCGGCCCGCTCCTCCTGCGGTGTCGGCTGCTGGCCACCGCTCCCGCCGGTCATCTCGGTGTCAAAGCGCTCGAAGGCGGTCCCGTCCCCGCCCAGGGCGGCCACCAGCGCCTTGGTCAGCGGCTTCCAGCTCTTCTCGTCCGTCACGGCCGTTCCCAGATATGAGGACAGGGCGGTGTCGGTGAATTCCTCGCCGTCGGCCCCTCGCAGCGGCTTCTGCTCCAGCTTCTCGGCGAACGCGGTGAGCCTTCGCAGGATCTCCCCGGTCGTGGCTCCCAGCCGGGCATCCCCGCGGGCGACGAGGTGCTGGGCGTATCGCCGCGTCGCGTCATCGGCGGTCTTGATGTCGAGCCGGGCCACCTGCCGCATGTCGGCGGCGGGGTTGACGACACCGTCGAGCACCATCCGGCCCACCTTCTCGGGAAACAGCTTCATGTACTGCTGGCCGATGAAGGTGCCGTAGGAGATGCCGGTGTAATTCAGCTTGGCGTCCCCCAGGACCGTACGCAGCACATCCAGGTCGCGCGCGACGCTCGCACTGTCCATGTGCGCGAAAACAGCGCCGCTCGCCTTTCGGCAGGCCTGGGACTGCCGAGCAGCGTCGGCGAACGTCTTCTCGGCCTCCGGTTCGGTACGCGGCGGGTTCTCGGGCCCCTGCGCCACGCCGTCGGGGCACGTGATCTGCCCGGACCCGGCTATGCCTCGTGGGTCGAAGCCGACCAGGTCGTAGCGGGCGCGAGCCTGTCCACCGGCCTGCCAGTTTCCGTTGGCCACGTCGGACGCACCGCCCGCGCCGGGCCCGCCGGGGTTGAAGAACAGAGACCCCAGCCGACGACCGTGGTCCTCGGCCCGCACCCGCGACACGCGCAGCTTGACGGTCTCCCCGTTCGGGGCGGCGTAGTCGACAGGCACCTCCACCCAGCCGCACTCCGCGCCGGGCACGGCCTTCGGGGTGACGTCCGCGCCACAGGCCGTCCACCGGACCTTCTGCTCCGTGAAGTGCGCGGGCAGCACCGGGACGGACGTGCTCATGCCCTTGGCGTCGCCGGGCTGGGACGCTGCGACGCCACCGGCGCCGCAGACCGTCACCACCAATGTGGCGGCGGCCAGTGCACCGGCGGCCAAGGGTATGGACCTGCGGGGAATGGGCATCGTCGTTCTCGCTCTCTCGCTGCCCCCTGGGAAGCATGCGCACAGGAGCGGCCACCCCGCTATCGGCTCCGTCACAGTCACGATAGGGGGCATACGCAGCGCGGTCGGGCCCCTACGCATCGCAATCGGCTGAATCGGCTGAATCGGCTGGGTGGCGTCCGGTGGCGGCAGGAGCCGGGTCGGTGCCGCGCGGCGTCCCACGCTGGCGTCCTGGCCGGGGCCGTTCGCGCTGGTCAGCGGGTGGGACGTCCCAGGAGTGCGGCAGATCGGCGAGGGGCATGGCCATCGCGGTCGTCTGCCCCGCACGCTCGATGGCGTAGCTCGGGCGGCGTGGCCCGCCGCCCTCCCTCACGTCAGGGAACGCCAGAGCACCCGAGGAAAGGACTCCGCGTCATGAGGAACGCGCTCCGTAAGCGTCTCGCATTCGCCGCCGCAGCGGCGGCGCTCGGCGGTGGGCTCGCCCTGCCGGCCGGGAACGCGATGGCCGCGCCCGCACAGGTGAGCCCCGGCGACCGCGCCACCACCGAGGCCACGGAGGGCGCAAGCATCCAGGGCACCGCTCCGGCCTGCGTCCGGCGGGACGTCATCAAGCACGAGAAGAAGGTGACCGTGGGCAACGACTGCGGCCGGGCCATGCACCTGAAGGTGGTCATCGACTGGGGGCCCGACTCGCAGTGCCTGACCTACCAGCACGGCCAGGCATGGACCTGGCACTGGGGGAGGGGCTCCTACGGCAAGGTCGTCACCTGCTGAGCCTCCGTCGCCCGCCATGGACCGGACTCGACTGGACCGGTCCATGGCGGGCGGCCCGCGTCAGTACGTTCCTCCGCCCGTTCAGCCGCCCGTCCCTCCGCCCGTTCAGCCGAGCTTCTTCAGCGCCGCGCCGATCCGGTCCACCGCCTGCACGACCTTCTCCCGGCCGTACGCGGTGAAGCACAGCCGGAAGTAACCGGCGGACGGGCAGAACAGCGTCTGCCCCGGCAGCAGCTGCACCTGCGCCTCCTTCTCCAGGTACGCACGCAGCTTCTCCTCCCGGTCGTCGATCTCCGGGAACACCGGAAGCCATGCGTCGCCGTCCGCCATCCCCGGCACCTTGCCGAGGTACTTCCGGAGATCGAGGAAGAAGAACTGGGCCGAGTTGTCCGTGTTGTTGCTCAGGAAGGGGACGCCCGCATTGCTCAGCGCCTTCTTCACCGCCTCGTAACTCGCGGTCAGCGCCTCCGGATACACGCTGCGCATCAACTGCTCCGGGTACCAGCGCCCCTTGTCCGCACCCGCACCCGCACGGAACAGCTTCCCCACGACCACGTTCTTGAGCGAGTCCAGCGGGCTGAACCACGACATCTCCTTCAGCCCCTTGCCACCCCGCATCGCGTTGCGGACGTATGTGGAGCGGGAGAGGACGAAGCCCGCCCGGAAGCCCGAGAGGCCGAAGTCCTTGGCCAGGCCCCAGACGACGTGGACGCGGTCCTGGTACTGCGGGTAGAGGTCGAGGGCGAACGCACTGTGGAAGCCGGGCTTGGACTTGGCGACCTGGCTGTGGGCGTACATCTCGTCCGAGATGATGTGCATGTCGGTCTGCTTCAGCGCCCAGGTGTAGATGCTCTCCAGCAGCTCCTTGCTGTAGTTGACGCCCAGCGGGTTGTTGGGGTTGGTCAGCACCAGCAGCTTGGGGCGGGGACTCGCCTTGCCGTACACGTCCTGGAGAGCCTTCAGCGTCAGCTGGAACGCGTGGTCGCCGGTCGTCGGCAGGGGGGCGAACACGCACCGGAGGCCGGGCCGTTGCTCGAAGCACCACTTGAAGCCCTGCCAGGAGGGGGCGGGTAGCAGCACCTGGTCGCCCGGCTTGAGCACCTTGCCTTGTTCGAGGGCGAAGGCCAGGCACTCCAGCGCTCCGGAGACTCCCGCGGTGGCGTAGATGTCCTCGGCCCCGACGGCCGGCGACATGGTCTCCTTGAGCAGTCGCGCGATGTCCTGCCGCAGCTCGTCCGTCTCGTACGACCTCTTGTAGCGGATGTCCTCCGGGCCGATCTCCGGGTTCTTGAAGACGTTCTCCTTCAGCGAGTCGTAGAGGAGGACGTTCTCGGCGACCGCCAGATTCAGCACCGGTGCCGTCAACGACACATGGTGGAGGGCAAGTCGCTCTTCGGGGTCGGTGATCCCGTACAGGATGGCGGCGGTAGCGTTCTCTGTGACGTCCTCGTCGGCGGTGATGGCCGTGTCCCTTCCAGCGTGTCTGCCCTCTGCGGCCCGGAGCGTCCGCTCTGGTCGGGTATCCGCGGTGTACCAGCGGGAAACGGCGCCTCCGCCGAAGTCACCCGGGCGGATCAGCACGATGCTGCGCGCGCTGCGACCGCCTGGGTTGCACGCATGACCCATGTCCCTGCACTGGAGAGGAACCCCTCCGTCCATGACCGACAACACCAGCCCTGCCGTCGTCACGGCTGACGAGGCCCCCGGCGTCATCGTCGTCTCGGGCATCTCGGCCGCGGGTAAGTCGACCGTCGCGCAGGCCCTCGCCGAGCGCCTGCCGCGTTCGGTGCACGTACGCGGTGACTCGTTCCGCCGAATGATCGTCAACGGTCAGGAGCACATGACGGCCGAGCCCACGCCGGAGGCGGTCGCGCAGCTCCGCCTGCGGTACCGGCTGGCCGCCGCGTCCGCGGACGCCTACGCCGAGGCCGGGTTCACCGCCGTACTGCAGGACATCCTGATCGGCGAGCACCTGGCGGAGATCACCGAGATGATCAAGAGCCGCCCGTTGGCCGTCGTCGTGCTGGCACCCGACCCGGAGGTCGTGGCGCGGCGCGAGGAGAAGCGCAACAAGACCGCTTACGGGCCCGACTGGCAGCCCGAGGACCTGGACAAGGTGCTCCGGGACGACACGTCCCGGATCGGGCTGTGGCTCGACAACTCCCGGCAGACCGTCGAAGAGACGGTCGACGAGATCCTCAAGCGGGCCTGGTCCGAGGGCGCCGTCTCCTGATCCCGCCCGACGGCCGGGCCCGGTCGCGGGGCCGTCTGACTTGAGGAGGCGCTCCATCAGGGACAGGCCGCCGGGGCTCAGTGCCCCGGGGCTGTCGGCCAGCAGGAGCGCGCCGCGGGCCCGGCCCTGACCGTCGGACAGGCCCCAGCTCCCTCGCGAGGGTGAGCCGCCCGGTCGGCTCCGTCGCGCGGGGGAGAGGCAGGACCGCTCCCGCGGGCGATCACACGATGCCGGCCGGTGACCAGGATGAACGGCACACAGCAGCCCGACGCGGCCGCCGCCGCCGTCCGAACTCCGGAGCCCGCCATGCGCGAACTGCCCCGCCGCCGTATCCTCACCGCCACCGCGGCCACCGCCGCTGCCCTGACCGCCGCCGTCGTCGTGCTCGGCGAAGTCCTCCCGGCCGCCACCGCCACCGCCATCCCCGCACACGCCAAGGCCGCGACGGGCGCGGTGGCGTCCGCCCCGGCCGGTCGGGCGGACGCCCTGCCCGGCCCGAACGCCGCGGCCCTGCGCGCCGCGATCTCCGGGCTGCCGGACGACATCGCGACCTCCGCCCAGGTCCGGGTCAGCGGCACCGCCGGTTCCTGGAAAGGCGCATCCGGTGTACGCGACCTGACCACCGGGCGGCCAGTACTGGACAACGCCCGCTTCCGGGCCGGCAGTACCACCAAGGTGTTCACCGCCGCCGTCGCCCTGCAACTGGTCGCCGAGGGCCGGCTGCGGCTGGACGACACCGTCCAGCGCCTGCTGCCCGGTCTACTGCCCGGCTCCTACCAGCCGGTGACGGTCGGCCAGCTGCTGAACCACACCAGCGGCATCCCCGCCGCTGAGGTCGGCGGCGACACCGCTGACCAGATCGAGCACCGCTACGAGAGCCGGACCCCGCGGCAGATGATCGAGCTGGCCGGGAAGAACCGCCAGGAGTTCGCCCCGGGCACGAAGCAGCACTACCTGAACATCAACTACACAGTGCTGGGCCTGCTGATCGAGCACGCCACCAGGCGGTCCTACGAGCACGAGGTCGCCGCCCGCATCCTGCGCCCGCTGCACCTCAAGGACACCTCCCTGCCCGGCACCGACCCCCGCCTCAAGGGCCGCCACAACCGCGGCTACCAGGTGCTCCCGGACGGCAGGGGCGGCACACGGCTCGTCGATGTGACGGAGTGGAACATGTCGGCGAGCTGGGCCGCCGGGGACATCATCTCCTCCACCGCGGACCTGACCCGCTTCACGACGGCGCTGTTCGCCGGGAGGGTCGTCCCCAAGGCGCAGCTGGAGCACATGTTCCAGGTGCCGGACGTGCCGATGTACGACGGTGACGAGGACCCGGCCAACGATGCGCGCGCTGCGTACACCATGGGCCTGACCCGGATGATGAAGCTGCCCACCGGCCAGTGGCTGTACGGCAAGACGGGCGCCCGCTACGGCTACACCACGGGTGTCGCGGGCACCCGTGACCTGCAGCGGGTGGTGGCGTTCTCCGCGACGTCGAAGGATGCCAAGGCCGACGGACAGAACCCGTTGACGTTGAAGATCGCGGCCGCCGCGTTCGCCCGGTGACCGGCCCCGGATACTGATCCGGTCCGGACGAGGGGAGGGGAGCGGAAGAGATGGGGAAGACCGCCATGAGCAGTACCGGCACGGTGGGGGAAGCAGGGGGACCAGGGGAAGCAGGGGAAGTGAGGGAAGCGAGGGAAGAGAGGGAAGCGGGGGTGGCGAAGGCGGCGGTGCCTGTCGTGCGGCCTGTGCCACATCCGTGTCCCGGGCCCCTCGGACCGCGCCTCGGACCGCCCCTCGGACCGCGCCTCGGGCGGTTTCTCGGGCGGCTTCTCGGCGACGAGAGCACCTACCCGGTCGACATCGCGATCGCCCTCGTCGTCCAGATCGCCATGACCATCCCGTGGGTCACCGAGCGCGCCCCCTCGTTGCCCACCGCCGATGCGGCTAGCTACCTGTTCATGACGGCCGGGAACGTACCGCTGGTGTGGCGGCGCCGGGCCCCCTTCCTCGTCCTGTTCGCCTCGACCGCGCTGCACCTGGCCTACCAGGTGTACGACGGGCCGGGCCAGCCCCTCGCCTACCCCGACCTGCTGCTCATCTACACGATCGCCACGCAGTCCGGCCGCTGGCGGCGCCGCGCGCTGCTCGTGGCGATTCTGCCGGTGGCGCTGCTGGTGGTCGTCGGTCTCAAGTCCGGCGGGGGTGGGCAGGGCGCGGACCGGGAGATCCTCTTCAGCACGTTTGTCCTCTACTGCGCCTATGCGCTGGGGATGCTGTCGCGGGCCCGCCGCGAACACACTCGCTCCGTAGAGGAGTTCGCCGCCGTGCTGGAGCGCGAACGGATCGACGCGGAGCGGGCGGCCGAGCGGGAGCGGGCCCGGATCGCCCGCGAGATGCACGATGTGCTGTCGCACGCCGTCAGCCTGATGATCGTTCAGGCGGAGGCGGGGCCGGTAGCGGTGCGTACGAAGCCGGAGCGGGCCGAAGCGGCGTTCGAGGCCATCGCCGAGAGCGGGCGCGACGCGATGGCACAGCTACGGCGCATGCTGGGCCTCCTGAAGGACGCCGACCTCCCGGACCGGGCCCCGCAGCCGACCCTGGACGAGCTGCGGATCCTCGTCGACCAGGTCGCCGCGACCGGTCTGCGGGTACGGCTGGAGGAGACCGGCGACCGGCCGTCCGTTCCGGCAGACCTCCAGGTGACGGCGGTGCGGATCGTCCAGGAGGCCCTGACGAACGTGGTGAAGCACGCCACGGCCACGCGGGCGGCGGTCCACCTGGCCTGGCGTGCGGGGGAGTTGGCGGTGTCCGTGACGGACGACGGCACCGGCCGCGGCACCGGCCCGAAGGGCGGCCACGGACTCATCGGCCTCCGCGAGCGCGCGGCCGCCCACGGCGGCACGGTGACGGCCGGCCCCCGCGCCGACGCCCACCCGGGCTTCGAGGTGCGAGCCCGCCTCCCGCTGTGACGCCCGTCCGGGGGCGTCGAGGTGCGAGCCCGCCTCCCGCTGTGACCCCGGCCGCCCAGGCGCCGCAAGCCGCCCACCTGCAGTAACCCCGCTGGACCACGAGGCGCTACGATGCACCGCCCGACCTGGGAGGGGGACCCGCATGGCCATCACCGTCGTCATCGCCGACGACCAGGAGCTCGTCCGCTCCGGCTTCGCCATGATTCTCGACGCGCAGCCCGACATCACCGTCCTCGCCGAGGCCGGCGACGGTGCCGAGGCCGTCGACGCCGTCCGCGCCCACCGCCCCGACGTCCTGCTCCTCGACATCCGCATGCCGGGCACCGACGGCATCACCGCCGCCCGCACCGTCTGCGCGGACCCCGAACTGTCCACCAGGGTGGTCATGCTGACCACCTTCGACCAGGACGACTACGTCTACGACGCGCTCTGCGCGGGCGCCGCCGGATTCCTCCTCAAGGACGTCCGCCGCGACGACCTCGTCCACGCCGTCCGCGTCACCGCCGCCGGTGACTCCCTGCTCGCTCCCTCCGTCACCCGCCGCATCATCGCCGAATACACCGCTCACGCCCGGCCCCACGGCGCTCTCACCCCGCCCCGCCTCGACGCCCTCACCGCCCGCGAGCTGCAGACCCTCGAACTCCTCGCCCGGGGCCTGTCGAACGCCGAGATCGCCGCGACCCTCGTGGTCAGCGACCACACCGTCAAGACGCATGTCAGCAATGTCCTGATGAAGCTCGGGCTGCGGGACCGCGTCCAGGCGGTGATCTGCGCCTACGAGACGGGACTCGTCACACCGTCCCCGGCGAACACCCCGCACGCCCCCGCGGCGGCTCCCTCGTAGACTCCCCCGCCTCGTACAGGCGACCGGATCGTCTCTGCCTTTCGAGTCTTGTTACGTGGCGGTGCCCTGCGTGTTCTCGTGGCAGTGCGGTCTGCGGTGCGCGACCATACGGACGCCGACCCAGGCTCGATCACCGGCGTCGTGCATGAGGAAGGTTCTCGCCGGCCGCTGGCCCGCGTTGACTGCCGCGGGCCTGGTCAGGCGTTTCCAGCCGGCGGGCGCCATGGCGCGCGACGAGCGCGGGTCGCAGTGCTCGACGCCGACAAAGCAACCGACGGCACGAGCAAGCAGCCAGCAGAAGGAAGCACCGAAACAGGAAGAAGGACGGACGTGTCCGGCAGCGAAAGCGAGAACCCAGTAATCCCCTCCCCGGCCCCCACACCGACTCGGCCCCGCTCGAACCGGGACTGGTGGCCGAATCAGCTGGACCTTCAGATTCTCCACCAGCACTCGTCCCGCTCCAATCCGATGGACGAGGACTTCACCTACGCGGAAGAGTTCGCGAACCTCGATGTCGACGCGCTGAAGCAGGACGTCTTCGAGGTGATGACGACCTCGCAGGAATGGTGGCCCGCCGACTACGGCCACTACGGGCCGCTCTTCATCCGGATGAGCTGGCATGCCGCGGGCACGTACCGCATCGCCGACGGCCGGGGCGGTGGCGGCGCCGGCGCTCAGCGCTTCGCCCCCCTCAACAGCTGGCCGGACAACGCGAGCCTCGACAAGGCGCGCCGTCTGCTCTGGCCGGTCAAGCAGAAGTACGGCCGGAAGATCTCCTGGGCCGACCTGCTGGTCTTCGCCGGCAACTGCGCCATGGAATCGATGGGGTTCAAGACGTTCGGGTTCGGCTTCGGGCGAGAGGACATCTGGGAACCCGAGGAGATTTTCTGGGGGCCCGAGGACACCTGGCTCGGAGACGAGCGCTACAGCGGCGACAGGGAACTCGCCACGCCTTTCGGTGCCGTGCAGATGGGACTGATCTACGTCAATCCGGAGGGGCCCAACGGCAACCCGGATCCCATGGCCGCGGCCAGGGACGTCCGTGAGACATTCGGGCGGATGGCGATGAATGACGAGGAGACGGTGGCGCTCATCGTCGGCGGCCACACGTTCGGCAAGTGCCATGGCGCGGTCGATCCCTCGTACATCGGCCCGGAACCCGAGGCGTGCCCCCTCGAACAGCAGGGCCTCGGCTGGCGGAACACCCACGGCACCGGCAAGGGCGCCGACACGCTCACCAGCGGGCTTGAGGGCGCATGGACCGCACAGCCGACGAAGTGGGACAACGGGTATCTGGACAACCTGTTCCGCTACGACTGGGAGCTGACGACGAGCCCGGCCGGCGCGAAGCAGTGGACTCCCACGGACCCCTCGGCCAAGGGCACTGTGCCCGATGCCCATGACCCGTCGAAGAAGCACGCTCCCATGATGCTGACGACGGACCTCGCGCTGAAGCTGGATCCGGTCTACGGGCCGATCGCGAAGAGCTTCCACGAGAACCCGGACAAGCTCGCGGTGGCGTTCGCCAAGGCGTGGTACAAGCTGCTGCACCGCGACATGGGACCCCGCTCGCGCTACCTCGGCCCGTGGATTCCCGAGCCGCAGCTGTGGCAGGACCCCGTCCCCGAGGTCGATCACGAACTGATCGCGGACGAGGACATCGCTGCCCTCAAGGAAAGGATCCTCGCCTCGGGTCCGTCCGTCTCCCAGCTGGTCACCACCGCTTGGGCGTCGGCCGCCAGCTTCCGCGGCACCGACAAGCGTGGCGGGGCCAACGGGGCACGGATCCGACTCGCGCCGCAACGGGACTGGGAGGTCAACGACCTGCCCGAGGTGACCGAGGTGGTGCAGACCCTCGAGCAGATCCGGCAGGACTTCAACGGCTCGCAGACCGGCGGAAAGAAGGTGTCCCTCGCCGACCTGATCGTCCTGGGCGGATGCGCGGCCGTCGAGCAGGCCGCGAAGAACGCCGGGTACGACATCACCGTCCCGTTCGCACCGGGGCGCACGGACGCCTCGCAGGAGCAGACCGACGTGGAGTCGTTCGCCGTACTCGAACCCAGGGCGGACGGGTTCCGCAACTACCTCCGGGCGGGAGAGAAGCTGTCGCCGGAGACGCTTCTGCTGGACCGCGCCAGCCTGTTGACGCTGACCGCTCCCGAGATGACGGTTCTGATCGGCGGTATGCGCGCCCTGAACACCGGCTTCGCGGGATCCTCGCATGGCGTCTTCACACAGCGGCCGGAGGCGTTGACCAATGACTTCTTCGTCAATCTGCTCGGCATGGACACGGAGTGGAAGGCGTCGGCCTCGGATGACAACGTTTTCGAAGGCCGGGATCGCGCCACGGGCGAGGCCAAGTGGACCGCCACCGCCGTCGACCTCATCTTCGGTTCGCACTCCCAGCTCCGAGCCGTTTCGGAGGTCTATGCGTCCGCGGACGCGGGAGAGAAGTTCGTACGTGACTTCGTGGCAGCGTGGGACAAGGTGATGAACCTCGATCGGTTCGACCTGGCCTGAGGCCGATGTCCCGGTCGGCCACTCATCGGCCGACCGGGACGTCCTCGGGATCAGGCCAGGGCGCGCCGCTCCGGCGGACGACGCCCACGACGGTGATCAACGTTGGTAGGTGCCCACCAGCGTGCTCAACGTTGGTATGTGCCCACCAGCGTGCCGCTCGCCAACTCCTGGTCTCGCACGGCACGATGCACGGCGTCGACCGTCGGTTTGCCGTGCAGGGCAGGCGACTCCGAAACGGCCCACAGGCGGAAGAAGTAGCGGTGCCTGCCATGCCCCGGCGGAGGCATGGGACCGCCCCAGCCCACCCGGCCGAATCCATTGGGCCATTCCTGGCTGCCGGGAGGCGACTCTCCCTCCGCCACACCGGTACTTTCCGGATCGATACCGGTGACCAGCCAGTGCAGGAACGACCCGCCCGGTGCGTCGGGGTCCTCGCAGAGCAGGACCAACTCCGACGCCTCCGCCGGTACCGCCGACCAGGCCAGCGGCGGCGAGACGTCGTCGCCCTCCCCGCTGTGGCGTCGGGGGATGGCCGCATGGTCGTTGAACGCCACACTACTGAGCTCAATTCCTGTCATGCGCGCGGCTCTACCCCGATCGGCCCGGTCGGCACCGGTCCACGTGGGCAGAGCACCCGATTGGCCGCGTACGGCGATCGGCGCACCGGGAACCTCGTACGACACACCTGAGAGGGAGCCGAGATGCCGACGAGAATCCTGCTGGAGGGACGCCCCGGCGTGGGCAAAACGACCGTTGTCCGCCGACTGGCCGCGCTGCTGCTCCCTCGCAGGGTCGTCGGCTTCATCACGGAGGAGATCCGGCAAGGCGGCACCCGGACCGGTTTCGCGCTGGAGACTCTGGACAGCGGTCGGCGGGCCATCCTCGCCCACATCGACCTCCCGGGTCCGCCACGGGTGGGTCGATACGGCGTCGACCCGGGCGTCATGGAGCGGCTCGCCCTGCCGGCGCTCAGAGCAGCGGACCCGGCTCGCGGGGACCTCGTGCTGATCGACGAGCTCGGGCGTATGGAGTTGGCAAGCACCGCGTTCCAGGACGTGATCCGGCGGCTGTTCACATCCGACGTCGATATCGTCGCCACCGTCCACGCGAAGAGCGACCCGTTCACCGATGCCCTCAAGCACCGCGCCGACATCGAACTCGTCCAGGTGAACCGGACGAACCGGGACGCCCTCCCCAGTGATCTGGCAGCCCGGTTCGGCAGTACTGACTGAGGGCGGGATCCGCAGCACGGAGACGCAGCCCGGCTTCAGGTTTCGCAGCCGGCCGTGGCCGCTACGGCCACACGGACTTCCCCAACTCCCTTTGCCATGACACGGTTTGACCGCAGAATGGCGCGGCCGCGCAGATCGCACGGGGCGCATGCGGACAACAGCACAGACGGGGGACGCACATGGGGAGTGATGCCTCATGGCCGGAATGAAGCTCTATTCACTCGAATCCAACGATCCGCGGCGGCTCGGCCCCTACCGGCTGCTGCGGAGGATCGCCACGGGCGGCATGGGCCGTATCTATCTGGCCCGGCAGGAAGCACCAGGGACTCCCGCCAGCGCCGCCGGGCCTACCGGAACCGTGGTGGACCACGGGCTCGTCGCGGTCAAGACGCTCCTCGCCGAGGGGATCGTGAGCAGGCCGGACCGGGAGCGGTTCGCCCGCGAGGTGGAGCTGGCGGGGCGGGTCGACAGTGCGTACACCGCCACGGTGCTCGACGCCAACGCGAAGGCGGAGCGCCCGTGGCTCGCCATCGAGTTCATACCGGCCCCCAACCTGGGTGAACTCGTCGTCAGCGCCGGGACGTTGCCTGTCGACGCGGTACGGCGGGTCGCGGCCGCGGCTGCCCGGGCGCTGGTCGAGCTGCACGGCCTGGGGGTCGTCCACCGGGACATCAAACCCCTGAACATCCTGCTGCCCCATGACGGCCCCCGCCTCATCGACTTCGGCATCTCGCACGCCCACGACCACACCAGCTCGACGACGACCATCGGCACCTTCGCGTTCACCTCGCCGGAGCAGGCGTGCGGCAAGAGGTCCACCGCCGCCTCCGACATGTACTCCCTGGGTGCCACGCTCTTCTTCCTCGCGGTCGGCCGCCCGCCGTACGAGCAGACCGACCGCTCCATCGGGGTCCTCGCCCTCGTCCAGCGCGGCGAGCTCGACACGAGCGGGCTGCCGCCGGAGCTGGCACCGCTGATCCTGCCGTTGCTGGAGGTCGACCCCGGGAGGCGTCCCGCGCCGTCCGACGTACTGCGGGACATCCTCGCCGACCTCGACCAGGTGGCGGCGGACCGGGATACCGAGCGGTGGCTGCCGGCGGCGTGGACCGCGCTGATCGAGGAGTACGCCGAGCAGGGGCGCCAACTGCGCGACGGGACGGTGGACTTCGATGCGGCCGAAGCGCCGACGCAGATGAAGTCCGAGGGTGCCCCGGAGGGCTCGAATGAGGCGTTCAGCGAGATGCGCGAGCAACTGGAGGCGCTGCGCAAGCAGCGGGACGCCTTGGTGCGGGCGCAGGCCGAGGAGCAGGCGGAGGCGGAGGCGCGGGAGCTGGCGCGTAAGGAAGAGGAGGAGCGAAGGCGCAGGGAACAAGCGCGGAAGGAAGAGGCAGAACGCAGGGAGCGGGAGCGCAAGGAGCAAGAGAGGAAGACAAAGGAGCAGAAGGAGCGCGAGCGGAAGGAGAGGCAGCGCAAGGAACGCGAGCGCATAGCGCGGGAGAGGACGGAGACCTCCACCAAGAACAAGAGCACCGGCACGACATCGACACCCACGGCCCCGCCGAAGTCCGGAGCGGCCAAGAAGCCCGCCAAGCAGTCGAGTTCCTCGGACGGCTGGGGCGGCGGCCTGCTCCTGGTCGCCCTCTTCATCGGGGTCCTGATCTGGCAGCCCTGGGACAAGCAGGGCGACGGCACTCCGACAAGCAGCCCCACCCCGCGGTTCACCCTGTCCAGCAGCGGCGGCGGCAGCACCAGCAGCCTCGGGGGCAGTGACACGCTCGGTGACAGCGACACCGACAGCTCCTCCAGCTCGTCCAGCTCCTCCAGCGGCGGCTCCGATGACACCGAGTCCGAGCCCGAACCCGAGCCGGAGACCAGCTCCCCCGAGCCCGACCCCACCGAAGACGCCTTCAAGGCCGTCTCGGGCGGGGACTGTCTGGACGTCGTCGACACCGGGTACGGCGGTCACAGCAGGTACGACTGGAGCGAGGAGGAGCCGAACACGACGTCCTGCGGCTACGGGACGCGCGTGAAAGTCACCGGCACCAGCGGCGGCTGCGCGTCCGGCGTCGGCAAGGCCACCTGGTCGTACTACTCCACCAGCAGCGGCGAGCGGACCGCGCTCTGCCTCACCGGCCAGTACCACCAGGGCGACTGTCTGCTCGCCAAGCACGACGGCAACTACGTCAGCAGCATCGCGATGCTGTCCTCCCCGAACTGCACGGACCGCAGGGTTCCGGCCGCGTACAACGAGATCCTGGTCGTCACGGACATCTACCGGGCCACGGCGGGCGCCGGCACCGAGGTCTGCCGCCACGGGCAGTACGACCCCAACACGTACTGGTCCACGAAGGTGGACGACGGCGCGACGCTGCTGTGCCTGAAGGCGTACGACTGACAACCCCTCACGAAATGATCTCCGAGGGCCGGCGGCACCGCACGGGCCCTCCGGCCCTCGGCCGCCCCACCAGCGCACTCATTGCCGTTTCAGCGCGATTTCAACGGCGGTGGCTAGCGTCACCGCCGTTCGACGCAGGTACGTCTCAACCCGAGGGGGAGACCCAGGCAATGGCGAAGATGAGCAGGCTGACACGGGTGGTGGGGACCGCCGCCATGACGGGGGCGATGGTGGCCGGCACCGCCGTCGTAGCACCCACCGTCGCGCAGGCCGACGACGTCCACCACTACTACCTCGAGGTGGGTGGCACGGGCGCCGCGGCGGACGCGCCCGGGTGCACCACGAGCTATGGATTCGCGAACCAGCACCTGGACGAGGGCGACGAGGTCGTTCCGGTCTGCTACCCGGCGAGCGCCGGACCGTGGGTGGGCAGCAAGGCGTTCCAACCGGACCCGAGCGCACCGAGCTACGACGCCAGCGTGAACGAGGGGTACAAGAATCTGCTGGCGGCCGCCGAGGAGACCCACCGCCGCGACCCGAGCGCACGCCTGACGATCGTCGGCTACTCCCAAGGTGCACAGGTCGCGGACGTGGTGCTCCAGAAGATCGCCAACAATGAGACCGCCGTCCCGCGTTCGCAGGTCAACGGCATGCTGTACGCCGACCCGATGCAGCCCGGCACCGGAATCGCGTCCCGCGTACCGAAGGGCTGGAGCGCACTCGGGTTCACCTCACCCGGTGCCGGGCCGGAGGAGTTCCCGGGCGTTCCGGTCGAACGGTTCTGCATCCGCGGCGACGGGGTGTGCGACGCGACCTCGGTCGACTCCGTCCTCGGCTACTTCACCAAGCACGGGAACTACCCCAAGGACGGCAACGCCATGACCCGGACCATCGCCAACGACGGCGGCAACGGGATCACCTGGCTGGACTCCTAACCCACGATGCCCGCCGCCGCGGCCCGGGGGAGGCAGGCGGCGGCGGGACCCCGTGGGCAACGGACGACTGGCCCGCTCACGGCATGGCCCGCTTGACCTTGACACCGTGACAACGTCTTCACTGCAGCCAAGGAGGTGGTTCCCGATGACCATGCCGAGAGAGGACACGAACACGATGCGAGCTCTGCAGGGGCTGGAGAACAGCAGCTCGTCGGTGCGGCTGCAGGCAGCGCTGGCGGTCGGCACGACCCCCGACCCGCGGTTCATCGACAAGCTCGTCGAACGATGCGCGATCGACCCCGAATTCTATGTGCGGGAAATGCTGACCTGGGCACTCACCCGCCACTCCCCGTCAATGACCGTCCCGAAGCTCATCGACGAACTCCGCTCGGAGCGTGCGCAGGCACGAAGCCAGGCGTTGCACACGCTGTCCAAGATCGGGGACCGGCAAGCGTGGCCTGCGGTCACCCGGGCGCTGCTGACCGACGCCGACGACGAGGTGGCGCGGAGCGCCTGGCGGGCGGCGGTCGTGCTCGTGCCCGAAGGCGAAGAACCCGAGCTGGCCGGGGTGTTGGCGACACAGCTCGGGCGCGGCGAGCGGGAGACGCAGTTGAGCCTCAGCCGGGCGCTGATCGCACTCGGTGAGGTGATCATGCCGACCCTGCGTGCCGCGATGACGGATCACTCCCTTCGCATACGTCAGCACGCGATCGCCACGGAACGGCTGTGGCGCAACCCGGATGCCGGATTCGATTTCGCGATCGAGGAGGCGAAGCGCATCGTAGCCCTCGGCACGAACAGCCAGGAGGGGCGATAGGCAGTGTTGATCGGTGATGTGGCACGACGGTCCGGGGTCAGCGCCCGCATGCTCAGGCATTACGACTCGCTCGGCCTGGTGCGGCCGACGGGGCGTACCGAAGGCGGCTACCGGGAGTACTCCAGCGAGGACATCCGGCGGATCTTCCATATCGAGAGCCTGCGGTCATTGGGGCTGTCGCTGCGTGAAGTCGGGCGCGCGCTCGAAGATCCCGGTTTCACGCCCTCGGAGCTCGTCGCCGACCTCATCCGCCAGACACGAGAACGCATCGCGGCGGAGACGGAGCTGCTCACGCGACTCCGTCGGATCGGTGCCGCGGAACCCGCCGGCTGGGAGGACGTCCTCCAGACCGTTGCACTGCTCCATGCGCTGGGGTCGAAGAGCGCGGGGACGCGCCAGCGGGCGGCCCTGTCCTCGGCCGAAGAGGTTCCGGTGCCAGTGGAAGCGCTGGTGGAGGCAGCGCTGAGCGAGACGGACCCGATCGTCGCCGGAGCCCTTCGATGGGCTCTGGCGCGATCGGGCGAGAGCGGATTGGCGCTACTGGCGGAGGGCCTGGGCTCACCGGTGGCCGAGGTGCGGAAACGTGCCGTCCAGGCCATCGCCGAGATTCCGAACGGTGCGGCGACCGCACTGCTGCGGGACGCCCTCACCAGCTCCGACATCGTGGTCCGCAGGTGTGCGGCTCCGGCGCTCGGGGCGCGTGGAGTGCCCGACGCGGTTCCGACGCTCATCGACATGATCGTCGAGGAGACCAACGACGCCGATGCGGCCGATGCACTGAGCGCGCTGGCACGTGATCCCGCATGGGCGGACCGGATCGCCACCAGGCTCGTAGACCGCCTCGCCCACGGCACCCTCGAAGCGTCCGCACGCCGACGGCTGACCCAGGCGCTCGCGGAGATCCCGGGGACGACCACGACACGTGCCCTCGCAG
Organism: Streptomyces sp. NPDC002446; assembly: GCF_053595675.1. Lineage (NCBI taxonomy): Bacteria > Bacillati > Actinomycetota > Actinomycetes > Kitasatosporales > Streptomycetaceae > Streptomyces > Streptomyces sp. NPDC002446. The sequence continues at coordinate 149,816 of NZ_JBSFYC010000002.1, forward strand.
AGCTGTCCCATGACGACGACCGAGCCGTTGCGCTCACCGCGACCTACATTCTCCAACTGCGCAACGCGCAATAACGCATTTCCTGGGGTGCTGCGGCCCGGGTGACGTCGTCAGCTCTGTTTGGAGCAGTCGGGCGCGACAGGGGAGTACCGGGCGGAGAAGCTGGCCCCAGTGCCCCTTGGAGAAAGAGACCACGTTCATCCCTACACACGACGGCAACAGCGCGACGATGGTGAGGTAGCCGGGCGCCTGGAGCAGGGAGGCACTGCCGATGAGCGACGGTTTCTGGAGTACCGAACCGACGCCCGCGGAGGCGGGCCCGGCGCTCCCGGGCGGGCTGCTGGACGTCCTGGGCGTGGCCGTGGTCGTGCTGGACTCCGAGGGGCGGATCGTCCTGTGGGGTCCGCAGGCGGAGGAGCTCTTCGGCTACGCCTCCCACGAGGCACTGGGTGCCTTGGCGGTCCGCTTTCTGGTGGACGAGGAGCATCTGGACCTGGCGATCGACCTGTTCGCCGAGGTCATCGAGGACGGCGAGCCATGGGCAGGGGTCCTGCCCATCAGGTGCAAGGACGGCAGTACGCGGCTGGTGGAGTTCCGCAATATGCGCCTGGAGGACCAGCACGGCACGTTCTTCGCCCTCGGCCTTGCCGGTGACCGCTCCACCCTGCGGCGGGTGGAGCGTGACCTGGCGCTGTCGGTGCGCCTGATCTCCCAGACCCCGATCGGGGTCGGCGTGCTCGACCCCGAGTTGCGGTTCGTCACCGTCAATGCCGCTCTGGAGCGCCTCAACGGTCTGCCGGCTGCGGAGCACATCGGCCGTCACGTCCGAGAGGTCCTGCCGTTCTTGGACACCGAGGCCATCGAAGCCACCATGCGGCAGGTGCTCGCCACCGGGAAACCCGAGCTGGACCAGTTCACCACGGGCCGTACCCCGGACAGCCCGGAGAGGGAGCGGGCCTGGCGGGTGTCGTACTACTGCCTGGAAGATCCCGCCGGCAATGTGCTGGGGCTGGCCACGTCGGTCGTCGACGTGACCGAGCAGCACTACGCGGCCATGCAGGCCGCCCGCGCCCGGCGGCAGCTGGCCCTGATCGCGGACGCCTCCAAGCGCGTCGGCACCACCTTGGAGGTGGACACCACAGCCCGGGAACTGGCCGAGGTCTGCGTACCAGAGCTGGCCGACGCCGCCACCGTCGCCCTTCTCGACCGCTTCACCGAATGCGCCCACCCGGCGGACCACCCTGCGTTCCACCTCGCCGCCGCGGCTCCGCCGGCGGCAGCAGCGCCCTGCGGCAGCTCCGTCCCGGACGCCGCCGATCCACTGGTCGTCCAGTGCCTGGAGACCGGCAAGCCCATACGTGCTCTGGGCAGCTCCCCGGCGGTGCCGCCGGATGCCTCCTCCCCGGTCCCGGACGGCGTTGCCCGGCATCCGCGCCTGGTGGTCCCCTTGATCGCGCACGACCAGGTCATCGGCGCCCTCGACCTGAAGCGCTCGACCACCTCCCACCCATATGACGACGACGATCTCTCCCTGGCGCAGGAACTCGCCTCCCGTGCCGCCGTCTGCATCGACAACGCCCGCGGATATCAGAGCCAGCGCCAAGCAGCCGAAGCCCTCCAACGCCACCTGCTGCCCCACCAGCCGCCCACCCGCAGCGGCCTGGAGATCGCCTACCGCTACCGGCCCGCCCGCTCCGCCGGCTCTGTCGGCGGCGACTGGTTCGACGTCATCCCCACCTCCCGGGAGCGGACCGCTCTGATCATCGGCGATGTCATGGGCAGCGGCATCCCGGCGGCGGCCACGATGGGACAGCTGCGTACCGCCATCCGCACCCTGGCGACCCTCGGCCTGGACCCCGCCCACATCCTCCAGCACGTCGACGCCAACGTCACCGGCCTGGAACACGACATCGCCACCTGCGTCGTGGCGGACTACGACCCGCACCAGGCCGCCTGCCGCATCGCCACGGCCGGGCACCTCCCCCCGGTCCTGCTGCGCGCCGGGCAGTCACCGGTACTGCTCGACCTGCCCTCCGGCGCCCCCCTCGGGGTCGGCGGCGTCACCTTCCACACCACACGACTGCGGCTCTCCCCGGGGGACCGGCTGGTCCTCTACACCGACGGCCTCGTGGAAACCCGCGATGAGCCGATCGATGACCGCCTGGCTGCCCTGCTGCGCGTCCTGGCCGATCCGCCGACCAGCCTGGAATCGGTATGCGACCTGCTCCTCAACGCTCTGCGCAGTGACGAGCACGACGACGCAACACTGCTCATCGCCCAGGCCACCCGACCGCCCGGCTCTCTCGGGCGCGAAGGCGGGCCCTACCAGTAGTGGCGTCGGCCGACGCCATGGCCGAGCGAGCCGAGCAGGAGCAGTATGGCGCCGATCACGGCAAGGATGATCCCGATGGTCCACAGGATGGAGATGCCGGTGAAGAAGCCGATCACCAGCAGGATGATGCCCAGAATGATCATGATTCTCTCCCGTCGCGGCCCGTTCAGGCGGTGAGAAGACGGTTGAAGAACGACCGGTAGTGCTGGAGCGCCTTACGCAGGTCTTCGGTGTCGGCTTCCTCGCCGCGCTTCCACTGGCCTTCCAGCCCTTGCTTCTGTTCGGCGAAGGTGGTGGCCAGCGTCTGCATGACGTCGGCGACCAGGGCATCCGCCGACCGAACGGCGTCGCGCGGGTCGTCCACGAAGGTGCTCTGGATCTTGTCCCAGCGATCGCGGAAGGTCTGGTCGTCTTCCCCTGAGAGGAGCGGGGGCGCTTCGTCGCCACCTGACGGCCCGGCTTCCTCCTCCAGGGTCCGCTCGGTCATGGCAGCGGCCTCGGGCGGTGCCTCGTCCGGCGGGGCCTGTTTCGGCTGGGCGAGGTCTTCGGTGGACAGACCCGTGCTCATGGGGTCCGAGGTGGGGTCGCGTTGCATGGGTCCTCCTGGTGCGTCTTTCGCGGCCCGGGTCAGGCGCGCGCGTGGCGAGTCTGTCCGCCGTTGGTGAGCAGTTCGTCGAACAGGGCGCGGTAGTGCGTCATGGCCCCTCGCAACTGCTCCGTGGTCGCCTTGTGTTCCGTGCTGAGGGTGTCGATTTCATGGGCTTCCCGGTAGTGCTTCAGAGTGCGCCCGTGCTCGACGGAGAGGTCTTTGAGACGTTGCTCGAAGTCCTCCGTGGGGTAGCCCCGTTCGTGCATGAGCGAGGTCACCAGGCGGTCCGCGTCGTGCACGGCCTCCTCGGGCCGGTCGACGAATTCGTGCTGCACGTCGTCCCAGTCGTGCCGGTAGCGTTCCCGGCGCCCCTCTTCCAAGGGTTTGATGTCGAGCGCGTCATGCCGCTTCTCGCGGGCCCTGAGTTCCCGCTCACCGGCTATACGGCTGTCGGCGCCTTCCACCGTCCGGTCGTACTCCGGTCCGAAGCGCTCGCGCAGGTGGCGATGGCGCATGAAGAGCCCCACGGCCACACCGATCAGAATCAGCACTACGGCCACGGGGATGACGATCGCCAGAAGAGTCCCTGTTGACATGAAGAGCAACCTCCCTCGATGCAGATCGCCCCACCATTTTATGCCTTTTGTTCGATATCGCCTGAATTAGGTTTATGTTTGAACTAGATCGCCTCCCTGGTCGCACGATGAGCCCCCGGTCGAGGCGCTCAAGCGCGGGCGAGGGCGTCACAGGGTCGGCCCGTCCGCTGAAGCCGAGGTCCCCATCCCCGGTAAACGGCACCCCCGAAATGCAGCCCCGCACGCGGTTGCCACGCATAGGCCCGAGACCCGGGGGCACCCGAACCTCTATCGCCAGCAGACGGCCAACCGTCCTTCGACAGAAGGCAACCCCACGACGTACGACAGGCGGGATCATGGCGACCGAGGAAGAGGATGGGGACGACCAGGAGCGCAACGCAGCGGACAGCGGCAGGGCGGAGCGGATCGCGGCTTCGACGGCAATGCGCCATGCCGCACGGCAACTTGCGGAGATGCTCTCAAGCGAGCCGGGCACGGTCTCGGCGCTCAAGCCCACACACGACGGTTGGTCGGCGAACGTGGAGGTCGTGGAGATCGAAAGGGTCCCTGACACCACGAGTGTGATGGCTTCCTACCGCGTTGATCTGGACCCCCAGGGCCGGCTCCGGCAATACGAGAGAGTGCGTCGATATGCGCGGGGCCACCTCGACACCTGAGTTGTGCGGCGTCGACACCTGAGTTGTCAGACGTCCGGCAGCGCATGGCGTGAATCGTGACATGACCGGTTCCATGACCCGCTCCAGTCCACTGGAAGGGACGATCGACCGTGACTGTCGTTCAACAATCCAACGCGCCGACCAGCGGCAGCGGCTCGGGAAATCTCTATGACGTCCTTGAGCTGATCCTTGACCGGGGGCTCGTCATCGATGCCTTCGTACGGGTCTCCCTCGTCGGCATCGAAATACTCAAAATCGATGTGCGTGTGGTCGTCGCGAGCGTGGACACCTATCTGCGTTTCGCCGAGGCATGCAATCGCCTGGATCTGGAATCCGGCCGTAAGGCGCCGAGCCAGCTCACCGATCTGGTGGGTGAGGCGACCGAGCACGGCGCCAAGGGAAAGTCCAAGGGCGCCCTGGCAGGCGCCGTGGAGGCAGTCAGTGAGTCCCTGCACAAGGGCCGGGAACCCCAGGAGGAAGAACCAGGCCCGGCCCGCAAAGCGTCCGCCGCCGCCGGACGTCGTACCGCCCGCCGCCGTGAGGAGGACTGACCCATGACGACATACGTCTACGCCATCACCAGGGCCGAACACCCCCTGCGGCTGTCCGGAATCACCGGAGTGGGCAACCCCGCGGCGCAGCTGCGCACCATCCGGACGAAGGATCTGTGCGCGGTGGTCAGTGACGCGCCGGCGGAGCTCCGGGCCAAGCGCCGGGACGTGGTGGCCCACCAGGACGTCCAGGAGCGGCTGATGGCCGACGGCGCCTCGTTGCCGATGCGCTTCGGGCTGGTCGGCCCCGACGACGATCAGGTCGCCTCCGTGCTGGAGGAAGCCCACGACACCTACACCCAGCGCCTGGAAGAGGTGGCCGACTGCCGGGAGTACCACCTCAAGGTCGCCCGCGACGAGGACGACCTGGTGCGCGAGATCGCCCAGGAGTCCGCCGCGGTACGCCGGCTCAACGACCGCACCCGGGAGAATCCCGGCGCGTTCGACGACAAAGTGGCGCTCGGTGAGCTGATTTCGCAGGAGATCCACGACCGCCAGGAGCGGGCCCGTACCGACATCGTGACCCGGCTCGCCCGGTCCGCGGTGCGCACCGCGGCCGGCGAACCGACCAGGCACCATTTCCTCAATGCGTCGTTCCTCGTCGAGCGGGAGAAGGCGGTCGTCTTCGCCCATGCGGTCGACGAGGAGGCGCGGCGGCGCGGCCGGACCTACAGTTTCCATTTGTACGGCCCGCTGCCGCCGTACAGCTTTGTCTGAAGCGGCGCGCGGAGAGATCGGAATGGGCCTCTTCACACAGCTTCTGACATTGCCGATGGCCCCGCTCCGGGGCACGGTCTGGGTCCTTGACCAGGTGATGCTCGCCGCGGAGCGCGAGCATTACGACCCCGAGCCGGTCCGTGAGGAACTGGGCATTCTGGAAGAGCAGTTGTTGTCCGGCCATATCGGGGCCGAGGAATTCGACGTACGCGAGGACGAGTTGCTGGACCGGCTGGAGTGGCTGGAAGCAAACGCGTCCCGCGTGGAGCCCGCGAAGGAGGAGAGCTGACACATGTCCGATTCGCTGGCCGGACGTTTGGGGCCCACGGCCCCGTACAGCGGTCAAGGAGCCTCCGCCAATCTGGCCGACATCCTGGAACGCGTCCTGGACAAGGGCGTCGTCATTGCCGGCGACATCCAGATCAATCTGCTCGATATCGAGTTGCTGACCATCAAGCTCCGCCTTCTCGTCGCCTCCGTCGACAAGGCGAAGGAGATGGGCATCGACTGGTGGGAGTACGACCCCTCGCTGTCCTCCCGTGCCCGGACACCACAGCGGGCCTCCGAAAGGCGTCCGTCGGTCGCCGGCAGTGAGCCGCCGGCCGATGCGCCACTGGCCGAGGAGAACAAGAAGCTCCGTGCCGAGCTGGCCGAGCTGCGGGCGGCGATCGGAGCTCCCAACGGACCCGGGGTGCACCAGTTGGACCAGGAGGTGAACCGGTTGGACCAGGAGGAGAGCCGGCTGGATCAGCAGGCGAACCGGTTGGATCAGGAGGAGGGCCAGTGAACGCTCATACGCCGGTCGCGGACGGCCCAGCCGCATCGTCCGGGCAGCCCGCGCACCAGCCCACCGCCCCCCAGGAATCCGGTCCCTGGTCCTCCTACGTCTACGCCGTCGGCCGCGCCGCCCCGTCCTTCGGCGCCGCGGCTTCGCAGCTCACCGGTCTGCGGGGCGGCCGTGTGCGGGCAGTCGTCGCCGGCGACCTCGCCGCGCTGGTCTCCTCCGTTCCGGCGCACACCTTCACCACCGACGGCATGAAGGCCCAGCTGGAGAACCTGGCGGACCTGGAGGTCATGGCGCGTACGCACCATGCGGTCGTCGAGGCCGCGCACGCCGACGCGACCGTACTCCCCATGCGGCTGGCCACGGTCTACCTCGACGATGACCGCGTGCGGTCGATGCTTCAGGAGCGCTGTACGGCTTTCGGTGAGCTGCTCTCCCGGCTCGAAGGCCACGTCGAGCTGGGCGTGAAGGTCCACGCGGTCCCACGCGCCGCCGCAGCGGCGCCTGACGCAACGGGCGCGGACCCCGCATCCTCCCTGGCCAGCCCGGGCCGCGCCTATCTGCAGCGGCGTCGGGCCCAGCAACGTACACATCGCGAGGCGTACCGTGCGGCGGGCAGCCTCGTCGGCGACGTACGGAGCCGGGCGGCGAGCCTCGCGAGGGCCGTGGCCCGGCATCGCACGCAGCAAGGTGAACTGGCGCCCGGCACGGGCGAGAACCTCGCCAACGAGGCCTATCTCGTCCCCGCCGACCGGATCCGGGAATTCCATCAGGCGCTGGTCGGCCTGGCCGATGACGCCATCGGCGTACGCATCGAGATCACCGGCCCCTGGGCGCCGTACTCCTTCGCGACGTCACCCCCGGCGGACGGGAGCATGGGATGACCCCGATGACCCCGATGCCCCCTGACGTGACGGAAGAGCCATTCGAGTCACTGGAGACATCCGAGCGATCCGAGCGATTCGAGCCATTCGAGTCACTCGCGGGTCGGCAGATCGCCCTCATCGATCTGCTGGACCGTCTCCTGAACGGAGGTGTCGTCCTCACCGGAGACATCGTGCTGTCCATCGCCGACGTGGATCTGGTGTGTATCGACCTGCGTGCGGTCATTCGGTCAATTGCGCCCGACGACCCGCACCCACCTCCTTTTCATCCTTTTCATCGTCCCCTGGAAGGAATGCTCCATGACAAGGAATGCTCCATGACGAGGAACGCCCCGGCACGCTCCCCGCAGACAAACACGGCCGCGGCAAAGCCGGTCGGAATTTCCCAGCGAATGAAAGCCGATCCGGAGACGGTTGAACGGGACCTCATCAAACTGGTGTTGACGGTGGTCGAGCTCCTCCGGCAACTCATGGAGCGCACCGCATTGCACCGCGTCGACCAGGGTGACCTGAGTGACGACCAGGAAGAACGGATCGGCATGACGCTCATGATCCTCCAGGACCGCATGTCGGAACTCTGCGACACCTACGGGCTGACGATGGACGACCTCAACCTCGACCTGGGCCCGCTGGGTTCACTGCTGCCACGCCCCGATTCCGGCGGAACTGCCCCGTGCCCTTTGAAAGCCCAGTGTTTCAGCGGAAGTTAGCGGGCAAGGCGACCAAGAGTAAGAGTACCCGCACCAATTCCCCACCCACCGACTCAGCGACTCAGAAGAGGTGAAGGAAATGGTCCCCCTGCTTCTCGTCCTGCTTATCGCGTTGATTCTCTTCGGCGCCGGTTTCGCGTTGAAGGCGCTGTGGATAGCTGCCGTTGTCGTATTGGCGTTCTGGCTGCTCGGCTTTCTCATGCGTTCCACCGGTACCGGTGCCGGTGGCCGACGCGGACGCTGGTACCGGTGGTGAGACGGCTTGAGAAGCAGCCGCCAGCGCCCGGCCCGCAGGGGCCGTCGGCCCACTCCCCGATCAGCTGGTGACGGGGTGGCCGCGGCTCGTGGTGTAGTCGCGCACGCGGTCGACCAGCCCCACCCCAGGAGCCAGGAGCTTGCTCAGCGGCGCGACGCCGGGCGCCTGGGGGTGACGACGGGGGAGGGCGGCCCTCTTCGCCTCGCGGACCTTCTTCCCGAGGTTCTCCAGGACGAAGGGGAGGACGCGGTCGCGCACCCGGGGGAAGAGATCGCGTTCCTGGTCCTCCGTGTGCGTCGTGACCTCGGCGCGCAGTTCTCGTACGAGCCGGTCGAGGTCACGGTCTTCGGCATTGCGCCCTTCGAGGTCTTTGAGCCGCTCCTCGATGCTGCTGTGTTCGGCGATCTCGTTGTCCGCCCAGCGTCTGCCGTTCTCCAGATGTTCGCGCACGGCGGGGTAGAGATACATCTCTTCGGCGACCGAGTGGCGGACCAGCTCAATGGTCAGGGCGTCCAACAGCAGCTTCCGCTCGGTGCGTCCGAGGGCTTCCTCGGACAACTGCTCGAAGAGCTTGTCCGCTTCCCGGTGGTCGGCGGTCAGCTCCTCGATGATGTCGGCGTCGTCGTGCTCCATGATCTGTCTGCCTTTCCGAGGGCGCTGCGACAGACGGCCCCGGGCCCGACAGCGCAACGGCTTCGCCCCCCTCCAGCGTCGCACGCCTGCCTCGCCCCAGCGCTTCGGGAACGGGCGCGGCCCGCCGGGCAGCAGCAGGCCTGCGGTGTGGGTGCCCCGACATGCCGCAGCACGGGTGATGGTCGGGCGCCAACCAGGGCCGAGGCCCGCCTTACCCCGTTAAGCGAGCGCCGAGCCCGGGAACACGTGGTGAACGCCCGCCGCACCACTGCGCGGGCTCTTGGGACCACTGCTTTTCAGGAGGCGCGCATGACGCATGGCGGCAACATCATCGAAGAACTGACCACGGACCATCGCGAGGTCAAGGACCTCTTCGAGCGGATCGCGGCCCTGCCCAGCGGCCACCCCGAACGCAAGCGGCTCATCGATGAGGCCACCATCGAGCTCGTACGGCACTCCGTCGCGGAGGAGCAGTACCTGTACCCGTCGGTGCGCGAGCATGTGGACAACGGCGATGTGATGGCGGACAAGGAGCTCAAGGACCACGGGGAGGTGGAGAAGATCCTCAAGAAGGTCGAAGGCTGCTCCGCCGACGACCCGCAGATGGACCAGCTGTTCATGGCACTCAAGGAATCGGTCACCAGCCATGTGCAGGACGAGGAGGCCAATCTCTTCCCCCAGCTGCGGGCGGCCTGTTCCCCCGAGGCCCTGGACAAGCTGGGCGACAAGATCCGTATGGCGAAGAAGATGGCTCCGACCCGTCCGCACCCCTCCGCCCCCGTCAGGCCGCCGGCGAACAAGCTTCTTGCACCGGGGGTCGGCCTCGTGGACCGCGCCCGGGACTTCGTCACCGGCCGCGGGAAGTCGTAAGGGGTCCGATCCGTCCGGCTGAGTCGACTGGGCGGCTTCGGGGCGTGCCCCGGGGCGCGGCGGCGTCGCTCAGGAGGTCGGGAGGTCAGGAGGTCAGGCCGAGGGTCTTCTTGGCCAGCTCGAACGCCGGGAGCATCGCCTTGTGCTCGTCTGCGTTGAGCCCTCCGAGGTGGATGACCACGCCACCGTGCTTGGTCATCACGGCCAGCGCGCGCTCGGGCCTGACCTCGCCGGCGGACAGGTCGGTGACGGTGTAGCTGGCCTCGGTGGCGGGCAGGCCACCGGCCTTGGCCTTGCGGAACTTGACGTTGCTCTTGAAGTTCTCGGCGGCGACGAACTTCTTCATCAGGGCGCGGGCGCTGCCGCCGGGCGCGGCAGCGCCCTTGGTGCCGGACCACACGGTGAGGAATCCGATGTGCCCGGCCGGCTTGGCGTCGAGCTCGCAGGCGGGTGTGAGCGGCCCCTGGTGGCCGAGCGGGCCCATCCGGTCCACCGTCTCCCGCGTGATGGCCTGTGCCTTCCAGGACGTCGCGAGGGTGAAGCGCACCGGCAGTTCGCACGCCGTGCCCTTGTCGCCCAGCTTCTTCTCGGCGACCTTCTTCTTCTCGTCCCCGCCCCAGCCGAACGAGCAGCCGCTGAGCACGCTCATCGCGACCAACGCCCCCACCACGGCCTGCGATGCCTTGCGCATTCCGAAAATCCCCCACTGTTGAGCATGCCGTCACTGTTGGCATGCCGTTTTGAAAAATCGCCGCAGCCTATACGACACGTTTGAACTTGAACCAGAGCTTTTCCGACGCCGCGGGGCGCGGGGCGCGCGTTCGCCGTCCCGTAGGGAACAGGGGAAGGGGACAGGGGAGGCGTCACGCTGGTGAACCGGCGGCCGGGGCGCGGAGGGCCTGGATCACGGACCAGGCGACCGAGACCATGGGGACGGCCACGACCGCACCGACGACCCCCGCGACGATGCTGCCGGCGATGACGCAGATGGCGACGACGACCGGATGGAGCCGCACCGCCCAGCTCAACACGAGCGGGTGCAGCACATGGCCTTCGAGCTGGCCGATGACGACGATGAGTGACAGTACGAGCAGGGCGATGAGCGGGCCGCGACCCGCCAGAGCCACCATGGTGGCCACCGCCAGTGCGATGGGCGAGCCGATCAGCGGGACGAAGGTGGCGATGAACTCGAGCAGGGCAAGTGGCAGGGCCAACGGCACCCCCAGCAGGAACAGGGCGAGTCCGACGAGCAGGGCGTTGCTGCCGGCCACGATGATGATGCCGCGGGTGTAGCCGGCGAAGGTGTGCCACGCCGCCCGCCCGGCACCATGCCACCGGGAACGGGCGGTCTCCGGCACCTGGCCGCAGGTCCACAGCCACAGCCGTTCGCCCGAGTGGATGAAGAAGACCGAGCAGAAGAGCGCCAGCGCACCCCCGGTGACCAGCTCGATGACCCGGCCGGCTCCGCTGAGCGCGCCGCTGATCAGGGCGGAGCGGTGCGAGGCCAGGAAGGAGACGATCTTTTCTTGCAGGTCGGCCAGCGCGGCATGGCTGACGTGCAACGGAGGGCCTTCCAACCATCGCTTGATCCGGTTGATGCCCCCGCCGAACTCTCCCACGAGCCGGTCCCATTCCCCGGCCACCGCGTTGCCCACGAGCGCCAGCAGCGCCAACAACACCACGATGCTGCCCAGCAAGGAAATCACCACAGCCAACGCTCGGGGCAGTCGGCGGGCCATCAGATCGGTCAGGGGGCGCAGCACCGAGGTGATCACCAGGGCGACGAACACCGCGACCGCGACGAGCTGGAAGCGGCCCAGCACCGTGAACGCCCCGTACACCGCTACTCCGACTGCCAGCAGCCGCCACGCGTACGCGGCGGCCATCCGCAGTCCGGAGGGGACCGGTGCACCGGCGGCGCGCGCCCGAGCACCGCGTACGGCGGACATCGACCGGCCCCGGCCTGCCGCCCCCGTGGAACGGCTGCCCAGAACCACGGGCCGTGGCCGGGGGTTCCCCGCTCCCCGCCTGCTGGGCCGCTGTGCGGGGCGGCCATACCTATTGCTCACCTGGGCACTTCCTCCCGCGCCCCGCCGCGGTTCGCGCCGCTGGGGAGACGCCCGCCTCGGGCAGGTCTCTGTGAGTGATCAAATGATCATTTATCCCAGAAGGCATGGAGGAAAACCACCGCCACCCCCGGGCCCTGCCTGGGCTCGCTCACGGGTGTGAGCAGCGCCTGAACACCGTCAAACGGCCGGATCAGGCTCCTTGATCCTTGATCCGGCCGGGACGCGCCCTCGACGGTTCCACACCTCCGAGAGGCCTTCACCTTCGAGAGACCCTCACCTTCGACGCGATGCCGCTGGCAGCGTCGACCGCGCGCCCGCCGCAGTGGCCAGAGGCGGGCTCACCGGTCGGTCTCCGCGTTCCGTTCACTGGACCGGTCGGACAGGAGCATCCTGGTGGCCCTGGCATGCAGCCCATCCAGCAACTCTGTCTGCTGACGCGCTCCGTCCAGGAGTTCGTGGAGCCGTCGGCCGTCCAGGCGCGGTTCCTGGGGCGCCCAGTCCAGGAGAGTGCGCCATAGGAGTGTCTTGCCCTCGACACCGAGACGCAGCGCCTCCAGCTCGACGACCGTGCTGAGACCGGAACGACGGAGGACGCGGCCATTGGGCTTCAGTCGCCTTAACTTCTCACCCGTCCAGGCTCCGTAGACCTTGTATCGGCGGACGGGAACGCCGAGGGAGGCCATGAGGCGCAGAAGTGCCTGCCGGTCGAGTGAGATCTCCGCGGCGAGGCTCTTCAAGTCACCGCCGAGGCCCGTACGGCGGTGAGCCCGGGCCATGCTTCGGCAGAGCTCGACACCGGCCGTGGCACCGGCAAAGTGATCATTGAGGTAGACCGCGACCATCCGCGATTCCGCAAGCGAACCGCCCATGACCGACCTCCCTAACTGGGACCAGGTGATCCCTCCTGCGCCTGAGTGGCCATTTTCGACCCATCCCACCGTGACCGCCTGCGAAGCCCGGCTCAGGCGCGGTCGTCCAAGGGGATGAGCCGCGCGAGTCGACGATCAGGCCAGGGTCTGCGTATAGACGATCAGGCCAGGATCTGCGTACTGCGTACATCCCGTGGCGGCCCTTCAGCGGGAGCAATACCACGCATACGGGTGTTATTGCGGCCCACGATCGGGAACCCGTGGTGCGACGGCCGGAGAGGCCGCCAGGGCCTTTCCGACCCTGACCCCCATCTGACCCATCGGACAGGCCCTGGCCCGACGTGAAAGGTGGCGTGCCGTGGAGCATGGCGGGGACGTGATGACGGAGCTGACCGCGGATCACCGTGGGTTCGCGGAGCTTTTCAAGCAGTTCCATGACGCGCCTGTCGGCAGCGAGCGCCGCAAGCTCCTGGTGGATGCGTTGACGATTGAGCTGGTGCGGCATTTCGTTGCGGAGGAGCAGCATCTCTACCCCGCGGTACGTGAGCACATGGAAGAGGGGGATGCCCTGGCGGACAAGGAGATCGCCGACCACGCCCGCGTCGAAGAACTGCTCAAGGACCTCGAACAGCGCGACGCCGGTGACCCCGACTTCGACCGGCTGGTGGTGAAGCTGCACACCGAGGTCACCGCGCACGTCGATGACGAGGAGAACCACCTGTTCCTTCGGCTGCGCGAGGAAGTCCACTCCTACGTGCTGGAAGAGCTGGGAAACAAGGTCCGGGCCGCGAAGGCGACGGCCCCGACCCGCCCGCACCCCAGCGTCCCGAGCACGCCACCGGTCAACAAGCTGCTCGCCCCCGGCCTGGGGCTGGTGGACCGGGCGCGCGACTACATCACCGGCCGCGGGAAATAGCCGGGCCGCCGCCAACCTCTCCAGCGACTGACCATCGCCTCAAACGAAGCTGTAGGCGGGCAGCGGGCCGTGCAGCCGCAGGTCGAAGTCGTCGCCCAACTCGTCGACGAGCTCCCTTTCGGCGGAGCGGAAGCGCTCCTCGTGGTCCCGGTCCACGAGGAAGGACACATTCAGGAAGTCGTTGCCGATCGGCTCTGACACGCGTTCCTCCCGCGCCAGTCCCCGCAGCGTCTCGATGACGGAGGCGGCGAGCCGCTCCTGGCGGGCTTGCACCTCCTGGGCGACCAGTTCACCAAGGGCGACCGGCAGATCTGGACCGCCGCTGCCGCTTTTGATCTGCTCGTTGAGTCCGCGTGCGTCATCGGACTCCATAAGGATCTGGCGCAGCAACGCATCCTCGTCCTGAGCGGCCTTCAGGTGGTACTCGGCGCAGCCCTCCAGGGCCCGCAGTCGCTGGGTGAAATCGTCGGCGCCGTCCTCCAGCACCGTGCGTATGGCGTCATCGTCCGTGGCGGTGAAGCCGAACCTCAACGGCAGGACCGTGCCGTCGGCCATCAGGCGGATCTGGACGGCCTGGTGGGCGAGGAGGTCGCGGCGTTTGGGCTGCAGGTCGTCGGGGGCGTCGCTTACGACTGCGGAGAGCCACCCGGCGGATACCGTACGCAGCTCACCGGGCGGGTCGCCCACGCCGTCCAGGCCGTCCAGGCGCTGGGGGTGAGTGCTGGCGACGATCGAGTAGACGTAAACGGCCATCGCTCATTCCCTTCGGCGCCGGGCTGGCCGCTGGGGTGGCCGCTCCCGCTTGCGCGCGGGCTCCTTCTCGCGCGCGGGCTCCTGCTTCCTTTCACCCTTCCTTTCATCCTCCCTTTCGTCGGACTCGTCGTCGCCCGCGCCGACGCCCTTGAGAGCGTCGGTCACCGCTTCGGCAGCACCGCTGAGCGCCCCTTTGGCTTTGCCCTTCGATCCGCCCTCCGTGATCTCACCGATCATGTCCGGCAGTCCCGCGGGCTTCTTGGCTCCGGCCTCCAGGTCGAGGCGATTGCAGGCCTCCGCGAAACGGAGATAGGTGTCGATGCTGGCCACGACGATGCGGGCTTCGATCTGGAGGATCTCGATGCCGATCAGCGACACCCGGACGAAGACGTCGATGACCAGGCCGCGGTCCAAGATCAGGTCGAGGATGTCGTAGAGGCTGCCAGAGCCCCCGCCACCCCGGGAAGCGGCTCTTTCGCCTTGCGGCACCATCGTCATGGTGCCTCCCTTCGCCGGCTCACCCCGTGCGCGGTGAGTGGCCGTGCCGTTCGCCTGGCGAACGGTGCTGCCGTGACGGCCCGGCGCGGGCCTCTAGCGACGTGAGTCGGTCCCGCGTCGCGTGTAGCGGCAGGGAGGCGAGGCGTTTCTAAGCCGCCAATTCCTCCTCGCCACTAATTCCTCCTCGCCACTCAAGGGGAGCCATTACATGATATCGAGCTCAATTGCTCGACCCCTTGACGCATCGCTGTAACGCATCGCCAGGCGCATCGCTGAGATGAGCTCCAGGAATTGGTGACTTTGCGCATTCCCTGGTAACCCTGCGCGAGGTGCCCTGCCCTGCCCTGCCCTGCCCTGCCCCTGCACTGCACGGCACCGGGCTGCAGCCGTCCTGGCCTCGCCTCAGTTCACTCCTCGATGAGGAGCCCCTCGCGCAGTTTGTTGCACGCTCGGCTCAACAGACGCGATATCTGCATCTGGGTGACACCGAGTTCCTCCCCGATCTCGGCCTGTGTCATCTCCGCTCCGAAACGCAGTCGCAGGAGCTTGCGTTCACGGGCATTGAGCTGCGCGAGGTGCGGTTTGAGGGCTTGGACGTGCTCCGCGAGCTCCAGGGCCGGGTCGTCGTCGCCGACGAGATCGGCGACGAGCCCCGGCTGCTTGCTTCCACCCGCCTGAAGGGGCCTGTCGATGGAATCGGCGTCGTAGCCGTTACAGGCCACGAGTCCTTCGCGGACCTCGTCCTCCTCCAGCCCCAGATGCGTGGCGAGTTCGGCCGGGGAGGGCTCATGGTTGCCCTCCCCGGCCAGCCGATCGCGGGTGCGGGCGAGCTCGGTACGGAGCTCCTGGAGCCGTCGCGGCACATGGACGTCCCAGGTCTGATCCCGGAAGTGGCGCTTGATCTCGCCCTGGATGTAGGGGACGGCCAGGGTGGTGAACTCGACGTGCCGACACACGTCATAGCGGTCGATCGCCTTGATCAGACCGACGGCTCCGACCTGCAGAACGTCCTCGACGCTCTCGCCGCGGTTCTTGAACCGCCGGGCTACGTAATGGACCAGGGAGAGGTTCATCTCGATGAGGGTGCTGCGCGCGTACTGGTACTCCGGGGTTCCTTCCTCAGTGATGGCGAGTCGTTCGAGGAACAGCCGCGACAGGTCCCGTGCGTCGGCCGGGGCGACGCACCGCGGCTCTTCGATCAACGGCAAGGGCTCCGCGGGCGCCGTGGTGAGGCTCTCCGTGGACGCACTCTTCGCGGACGTTCGTGCCGTCGCTGCCGTCGCTGCCGTCGCTGCCGTCGTGGTGCCGTTGCTCGTCATGCTGTGGCTCCTAGCGATTGCTGTCGGCCCCGTCGTCGGCCCCTACCCGTTCCCCCACACGCCATGTCAGGAGTCAGTCATGCAAGCCCTCTCCCTTGACTCAATTCGGCACCAGGGAAGCTCAGTTGGCGTCATGGACAGCGACCAGGCGCCATGACTCCATCGTCAACGCCGCGTGACTCGAATGTTGTAGTGGGGTAGTGGCACTGTCAGCCGGCGGCCGACAGGGCTCGCCACTCTGCTGCCGGGCGAGAGGCCCGCCGACGAGGGCTGGGCACGGCGCGCTCGTCCTCGGCGTCACGGCCCCCGGCTCCGGACTCTGGTCGTGCGCGATCCGCTCGGGTTACCCGGCGGGCCCCGGGGGCTCACGGCGCACCTCGAAGCCGCCCCGGCCGTCGAACCACACCTCCCATACCGCGTCGAACCCGTCCGCCGGAGATGGCTTGCGCAACTGCTTCAGCGTGGCCAAGACGCCGACGTCCGGGACGCGGGCACGGCCCTGGCGCGCGGCGTTGCGGCGCAGCGAGCCGGCCACGTCGGGAGGGAACCAGTACGACGTCACCGTGGCACCGTAGGCGTGAGCCAATTCCACCAGCGGGGCCCACTCTCGGGGGGACGGGTTGGTGTTGTCCACCGCCACTGCGCGCCCGGCGGCCAGATACTCCGCCACCAGCCGCATCTGCCGCCGCTGCTTGTTACGGGCGCCCCGGGGAAACAGGTCCTTGCTGACCCGTTCGTACCGGCCGGACAGGCGCTGCACGTAGAAGGTGGACTTCCCGGACGCCTGCAGCCCGATGAGCACGGCCACGTCCATTCCAGTCGCCATACCCATCACGATGGCACGCCGTCGGCGTTCGGGTGAAAGCCGTGGCAGCGGTGTCGTCACCGTCGGCCGTCGCTCCTACCAGCCTCGATCGATTCTGATGGGAGCGCCTGTGAGCAACAAGAACAGCCCCCTTCTGGGCTGCTCAGGCCCTGTCGGCGAGCGCCATGTGTCCCTGGGTACGGGCGCAGTGGGCGCTGCAGAAGAACGTGCCGTCGGATTGGTGACCGTGGCCGAGGATGCGGCAGCCGCAGTTCTCGCAGACGGGTGCGAGCTTGTGCGCTGCGCATTCGAAGCAGTCGAAGGTGTGGGCGGCGCCGGCCACGCGGACTTCGAAGGCCATCTCGTACTCGTTGCCGCAGACCTCACAGGCTGCCATGGTGCGCTCCTTCCCTGAGCCGGGGCGGGTCGGGTTTCCGCCCCGGGGTGTTTTACACATGTCCTCACGGAATCCGTGCCCCAGCGCGCCGCAGAGGTCCATCTGGAGCGACACCGACCTCATAGCGCCCGTCCGGTGGACCTCCGTGGTCTGGGCCTCGTTGCCCTCTTCGGCGCCCTTGCTGAAGTCCGCGGGCGGGTGCCGGAGCCGACGTCGGCCGCTCGGGCCTAACCCGGGCTCGGTCTCAGGCGAGCTTCAGGGCACTCCGGGAGCGGTCCGGGAGCGGGGTCCGGGAGCGATCCGGATTTCCACGGCTTCTCCGGGCAGTGCAGGCCGCGAGCGCGTCGAAGGTCCGCTGGGAGCCGGTCACGGAGTCCGTGATGTCGCCCAGCCCAGGTCGGCATCTGTGCCGGGCAGGGAGCGAGCGCGGAGTACAGGGGGAACCCCGGTAAGGCTTAGGGCCTGCCCCATCGGACACCCACCTAGTGCCTTGCGCAGCGGCTAACTGTTGGGGTGGTAGCGGCAGGGCGAATCGTCGCAGGAGGTGGGTACCTCCCACCGGCTACTGATGCGGTGCAGGAGGCCCTGATCCGCAGGACGGGCCGGGAGGTTGCACAAGATTTCGGTGGGGGAGTAGATCGGGCGCGCGTCGTCCTCGATGTGCTCGGGGTCGGTGTAGTGGAATTCCTCCCGGCGTTCCCAGGGCAGGGTGATGTGTGGCCGGTGGTCGAGGGGGTTGTCGTCGGCGAAGGAGGGGTGGAGCTGCCACTGGGTGCCGAAGGCGCGGTTGTGGACCTCACCGAGGTACCAGGCCGCAACCGCGACCAGGGGCGTGTCCATCACCTTGCGGGCCTGAGCGGGGCTGTCGAACGCGTCCCGGATGAGCGCTTCGAGCCGGGGGAGAGAATCCACGGTGAAGTCCCACGGCCCGCGGCCGGCGCGTTCCTTCGCCCAGGCGGGGAATCCGGTGCGCTGCTGTTCCAGCCACTTCTCCAGCACCTGGTTGTGGGCGCTGATGTGGTCTCGGGTTTTTTCTTCGCGCAGGTACTCGGCGTACTCGTCGTCGTCCATATCGCGCGGGTCGGTCCACTCCATGCCCCGAGACTAGGCGAACCATGTGTGCGCGGTTTAAAGATCCCGCATGGCAAGTGAGTTGTCGGTGTGCCGTCAGTAATTGTGGTGCGGGCAGCGAGAGCCTGCACTGGTCCAACTGGCGCCGTCAACGACAGCACCAAGCCCGCATCAGCCACTACCAACGACGCGGCCACACACCACCCGAACCTGCCAAACCATCAGGAAAAGCACCGTTGCAGTACTAGTGCGGGAAGGGGTGTGGAACCGGTGGAGCGCGTAACTCCCCCTCCTCTTCAGGTAGTTCACGAAAGCCAGGGCGTGCCGGGATGGGCTGGCCGCTGGCCGCTGGCCGCTGTGCTCACCGCCGGAGTCGAAGGCGTCACGGGGCCGCAGATCCAGGTAGACCGGGGCGATTCCGCGGCCGCGGTAGCCCAGGTCGGGTGTGGCCTTCCCCGGCGCCGACGGCCGCGCCGTCCCGGTGGCAGCGTCACGGGGCACCAGCAGGTCGCCGGGCGGTCAGGGCAGCAGCAGCGTTTTGATCATGCCGTCTTCCTTGGTCTGGAAGGTCTTGTAGGCCTGCGGGCCGTCCTTCAGCGGCAACTGGTGCGTGGCAAACCCCTCGACGCCGAGCGGGTCCTCGTCGGTGAGTAGCGGGAGGAGGTCGTCCACCCAGCGCCGGACGTTGGCCTGCCCCATGCGCAGCTGGACCTGCTTGTCGAACATGGTCAGCAGCGGCAGCGGGTCCATCGCGCCGCCGTACACCCCGACCACGGAGATCGTCCCACCCCGGCGGACCACGTCGATGGCGGTGTGGAAGGCGGCCATCCGGTCCACTCCGACGCGCGACATCAGCTTCTCCGCGAGCGCATCCGGGAGCAGGCTGACGACCTGTTGCGCGGCCTTCACCACGGGCGCCCCGTGGGCCTCCATGCCGACCGCCTCGATGACCACGTCCGCGCCGCGCCCGTCGGTGAGCCGGCGGACCTCGTCACCCAGGTCCCCGCCGAGCACCTCCACGTCCAGCGTGTGTACACCGCGTGCCCGGGCGCGGGTCAGCCGCTCGGGCACCAGATCCACCCCGATCACCTGCCGGGCCCCGCGATGCCGGGCGATCCGGGCGGCCATGTCGCCGATCGGCCCCAGTCCGAGCACCACGACGTGGGCATCGGGCGGCGGGTCCGCGTAGGCGACCGCCTGCCAGGCGGTGGGCAGGACGTCGGACAGGTAGACGAACCGCTCGTCCGGGGGACCGTGCGGGACCTTGACGGGCAGGGTGTCGCCGAACGGCACCCGTAGATACTCCGCCTGACCACCCGGCACCTGGCCGTAGAGCTTGGTGTAGCCGAACAGCGCCCCGCCCATGCCGTGTTCCCTGACCTGGGTGGTCTCGCACTGTGAATGCAGCCCCCGGTCGCACATCCAGCACGAGCCACAGGAGACGTTGAAGGGCACCACCACCCGGTCGCCGGGAGCGAGCGCGGTCACCTCGGGTCCCACCTCTTCGACGATTCCCATCGGCTCATGGCCGAGGATGTCGCCGGGTTCCAGATAGGGCCCCAGAACCTCGTAGAGGTGGAGATCGGACCCGCAGATGCCGGTGGATGTGATCTTGACCAGGACGTCGGTCGGATCGACGATTTTCGGATCAGGAACCGTGTCGATACGTACGTCCCGCTTGCCGTGCCATGTCAGTGCCCGCACCCTGTCCTCCTTCGCCGTACCGGGGTCGGCAAGGACTCGTACGTTCGTACGTTGCCGGGCGAGGCGTCACATCGGCTTGCCAGGCGCGCTCAGACGCGCTCAGACGCGCTCCGGGAGGATCCCCGTGCGCGCGGCAGGACGCGCAGTGCTCGACGCCGTCAGCCGCTGTGCCCAGTCTCCGGCTGGCCTTTCCCGCACGCAAACGTCCGAGCGGTCGACGTTCGGCGGCGGACCTTGGGCGCCGGTTGTCACGGAATGTACGGGCCGGAGGGCCGGAGGGCTGGACTCGCCTCGCCTTGACTACCGGTCGCCCCTAGCTAGGCGGGGTGCGTGTTGAGCTGGTCGCCTTGCAGATGCCGTACGAGCGCGGCGCGGTGCAGATCGGCGACGGGGCGGAGGAGGTCCGGATGGCGCAGTAGTGCCGCCGCGCGGCGATCCCGGTCGTCGGGCCTGGTCAGGCGGCGGAAGTCGAGGCTCACCCCGGCGGCATGCTCAGACCTCGCGAGGGCGGCCACCGCCTCGTCGGCGAGCGCGGGCGTGGTCAGCAGACACGCGGCCCAGCTCGCCACGACCTCGTCGACCCAACTGCGCCACGGTTCCTCTGATGCATCGGGTCCGGACGTGTCAGCCCCGGTGATCCAGTCCAGCCGGGCCGAGCCGCCGGGGCCGACGAGAGCGACGACGGCCGCGTCCGCTGCCGTGGGGTAGCGCAGCCATGCTGCGGTCGTGGCTGCCTGGTGCGCCTGGGCCTCTGCAAGGGCGGCGTCGAGGGCACCGCCGGTCACGGGGTACGAGCGCAGCAGCCACTGCGCGGTGGAGGCTATGACCGGTGAGATATCGGTGGACAACGGCACGCGTCCCTTCTTCGGCGCGCCACGGGGTAACTGCGGGTCGCGGGCCGTCACGGGAAACGCGGAGTCGGGCCCGCCCGCGGTCCCGGGCGCCCGGCAGCCTAGGCGCCAGGGCTATCAGGCGAAATGACGCAGATCACGCACAATGTGCCGAGACGTGTGCCCGGTGTGCCGAGAAGTGCGCCCGGTATCTGGCCCCAGCCGATCCCTGCCCGACATCTGGCCCCCAGCCGGTCCCGCCCGCCCACCGGCACTCTTGGGCCCTCGCACGCCGTGCCGCGCCTGGGCGTGGCTTCAGTGCCTCAGTACCGCATAGCCGCCAGCTGCCGTATAGCCGTCGGCCGCCGTATAGCCGCCGGCCGCGGTCAGCGCGATGCTGTCCCGCACAGGCGGCGAAAGTCTCCCGGCGGCCGTCTTGCTAGTGCGCAGGCTTGGCTGGAGCGGCGGCGGCCGCGGGGGAGCGCTGCCGCTGCCGTGCCCTGGGGCGTGTCCGGTGGGTCCCGGTCAGGTTGCGATGGAACGCGGGCTGCCTGTTCAGCGGTTGTTAGCCTCAGACTCCCGTCTGCGGCTGACGAGCACAGTCACATAGCGGTCTCGGGGAAACGTGGGTGGATCAAGGGGGTCAAGGGGGCAGTCGGTGGCGGATGCGGTGGGGAATCCGTTCCTGATGTGTGTCGAGGATGCCTTCTGCCTGCAGCAGGGGCGGGCGGTCATGCTGACTGGACGCATCGAGCGCGGGAGGGTGCGCAAGGGCGATGAGGTGGAGATCGTCGGCTCCGGCAGCCGCGTCATCGCCTGTGTCGCGGACATTGACCAGGGCCACGCGCGCATCGACGAGGCGTGTGCGGGGATGAACGTCGCAGTGCTGTTGCGCGGCGTCACAGCGGACGCGGTCGAGCGGGGCCAGGTGCTCGTGACGCCGGGCTCGGTCAGCGCCCACGCCGCGTTCACCGCAGACATCACGCTGTTGTCAGAGGAGCAGGGCAGTGCGGACGTCGTTTCCGGTGATCGCCTTCACTTCTACATCGGAGCCGCTGCGGTGTGGGGCACCGTCACGCTTCATGGCGCCGATGTGGTGCGGCCACTTCACGGGGCCGAGGTGACGGTGGTACTGGAAGAGCCTGTTGCCCTGGAGGAAGGCAGGTCCTTCGCCTTCCGCCACCACCATCGCGCCGCTGGGTCCGGCATCGTGACCCAACTCCCGCGCTGAGCTTCATGAGTGGAGCCAGAGGCTGATCGGATCGCTGTAACGGTGACCGTGCCCTGAAAGACGAAGGACCGCTTGTCGAAGCGCGTCGGCGCGTCGTAACAGCCCTGTGGACCTTCAGCTTGCCGATCAGCCGCTCGACTTCGGGCCGACCGGCCCCGCCAGGCCCACTCTGGCCCACTCCTGGTAGGAGGTTGGCCGGAGCCGGAGCCGGGGCCTACTGCCCCGATGTCGTGACGCGGGCGGCACGCTCAGATTTCGTAATTCTCGTCGAAGGTGTCACGCCGGTCCTGTTCTTCCTGCTGCTGGCGCAACTTCTTCTTCCAGGCCTCGTCGTCGGCAGCCGTTGAGCGGCCAGAGCGCTCCGCTGCCTTTTTCCGCTCCTCGTTCAACTTCGCCTCGACCTGCTCGCGGGCCTCTTGCGCATCGGACTTCCTGCCCATGGTGATCAGCCCTAACGATGATGTAGATAGATCGACTTTCGATCAGCGTCGCACGCCTCCGAGAAGATCGCATAGGGCGCTCAACGTTCCCCTCAACTTTCCCCTCAACGTTCCCCGGCGGCCGACACGAATGGCATCCGCGCGATCGCTCCGGGCGACCGTGCAAGAGCCCACCTGCGGACCCGCCGCAGTTCCGCGGACATGGTCCGCTGACCGTGCAGCTCCGTGAAGCTCCGTGCCGCGCCCGAGAAGCGACGGCGTAGCGGACCGCCGCCGGTGGAGCCGGTGGGCCTTGTTCTGCCAGGCGGCGCGGGAGGATAGTGGAAGGAGAGGCTCCGGCATGAATGGATGAGAGGTCGATGCCGCAGACCGGAGCTCGTAATCCAAGGGATGAGCCGGGCAGGCGCTGTTGAACAGCGTCTGCCCGCGTGGTTTATCTGCCGGTCCGTACGGCCGCCGACGCGGTGGCGGTGGTTGTGGCAGTGGCAGTGGTAGCGGCGGCGGGTCGGCGCGTACGCCAATCTCACTCAGTGCGCCAAGATGCGCGCCTCCGGCGGCCGCCGTGCCGGCCCCGCGGTGTCTGGCCCCTGGGCGTCAGTTCGTAGCGCGCAGGGTGCGGTGGGCGGTGGTGCGGAGGTGGTTGAGGACTTCGGGGTCGGCGTCGAGGGTGTAGTCGGTGTCTAGGGCGGCCAGGGTCTGGGCGATGCGCGGAAGGTGGTCGTCGGAGGCGTCGACACGGCAGGTCGTTTCGTCCAGGTCCTTGATGCGGGTGGCCAGGCCCCGGGTGCGGGAGCGGATGTCGTCGGCGCAGGCGTGGACGGTGGCGAGGGCGCGGTAGCGGGTGGGGGCGGCCGACAGTCGCTCTGCGACGTAACCGGCGGGGTCGGCGCCGCCGGGTATCTCGCGGGGCGGGACTCGTCGGCCGGTAGGTGTGGGGTCGGTGATGCGGTCGAGGCGGAAGATGCGCCAGTCGTCCTTGTCGGTGTCGTGGGCGAGGAGGTACCAGAGGTCGCCCGAGGCGACCAGGTGCTGTGGTTCCACCCGGCGCGGCGCGGTGGTGCCCTGGCGGGTGGTGTAGTCGAAGGTGAGGATCTCGTGGTCGCGGCAGGCGACGGCGAGGGTGGCCAGGAGGGCGGGGTCGGCGCGCGGCCCGCGGGTCTCCCAGGTGATGCCGGTGAGCGAGGTCTGCAGCGCGGTGACCTGGCCGCGCAGGCGGCGGGGGAGGACCTGCTCGAGCTTGGCCAGGGCGCGCAGGGCCGTCTCCTCGATGCCCGTCAGTCCGCCGGCGGCGGTGCGCAGGGCGACGGCGATGGCGACGGCCTCCTCGTCGTCGAGGAGGAGGGGCGGCAGGTCGGTGCCGGAGACCAGGCGGTAGCCACCGGTGTGTCCGCGGGCGCTGTCGACGGGGTAGCCCAGCTCGCGCAGCCGGTCGATGTCGCGGCGGACGGTGCGCACGGTCACCGTGAGGCGGTCGGCCAGGTCGGCGCCGGACCATTCGCGCCGGGTCTGCAGCAGGGACAGGAGCCGCAGCATGCGGGCGGTCATATCGCTCGTCATGATTTCCACTCTGCCCCGGTCAAAGGACACAGGCTGTCCTGAAGTCCTCCTAGTGTGGAATCGTCCGAACGAAGAAAACGGGAGAATTCCATGAAAATCGCTGTTCTGGGCACCGGCGGCGGCGCCCGCGCTCATATCGCCAAGCTCGCCGAACTCGGCCACGAGGTCCACGTCGGCACCCGTGACCCCGAGGTCACCCTGGCCCGTACCGAGCCGGACATGATGGGCACTCCGCCGCTGGGCCCCTGGCTCGCCGAGCACCCTGGCATCGAGCTGCACACCTTCGCCGACGCCGCCGCCCACGGCGAGCTGGTCATCAACGGCATCGACGGCCGCAACGCGGTCGCCGCCCTGTCCGCCGCCACCGAGCAGCTGGCCGGCAAGACGCTCATCGACTACGCGGTGCCGTTCCTCTACAACCCCGACATCGAGCACCCGTGGCCCACGCCCTGGGGCGTCATGCCGAAGCTCGACCCGTGCGACAGCGACAGCCTCGCCGAGCAGATCCAGCGGGCCCTGCCTGCCACCAAGGTCGTCAAGGCGTTCGTCACCCAGGAGCAGGCCACCGTCGTCGACCCGAAAGCCATCGGCGGCGGCGACCACACCATGTTCCTCGCCGGGGCGGACGCCGACGCCAAGAAGCAGGTCACCGAGCTGCTCACGGCGTACGGCTGGAGCGACATCCTCGACCTGGGCCCCCTGGTCGCCGCCCGCGGCATGGAGATGTACGCCCACATGCACAGCGCCATCGGCTTCGCCCTCGGCTTCGGCACCCACTTCGGCATCAAGGTCGTCCGCTGAACCGCCCGCACGGAGCCGGAGCCATGGCCCGCCACAGCCACTGCGCCCTGCCCATTACCCCCCACTGCGCCCTGCCCACTACCCCCCTCTCCCTCCCATGACCTCCCTTCCCCGCATCACCGCCGCCGAGCGGCGGGCCCGGCTCACCTGCCGCCACCTCCTCGCGCCGTCCGTCCGGGCGAAGACGCCCGAGGAGGTGGCCGCGGCCCTGACCGGTCTGCACGCCACCGACCCCGCCACCGTCTTCCTCGCCGCCGCGGCCCGCATGCACCAGCCCACCCCCGCGGCCATCGAGCAGGCCCTCTACGACACCCCGGCCGGTACCCCGCACGGCCGCCCGGCCCTTGAGCGCATCCGATGCATGCGCCGCACCATGTTCGTCGTCCCTGCCCGACTCGCCCCCGCGGTCCAGGCCGCGACCGTCCGCGACCTCTCCCGCCACCGCGCCGACGCCCAGGCGAGACTCGGCGAGGCGCTCGGCTGGGACGGTCCGCGCTACGCGGCCGCCGAGCAGGCCACGCTGGCGGTCCTCGCCGCGGGCCGTGCCGCCACCGCCGCCCAACTGGCCTCTGACGTACCCGACTTGCGCGAGCAGATCATCAACTCCCCCGGCAAGCCGTACGAGTCACGCCAACGCGCCAGCGCAACGATCCTCGGTGTGCTCGCCGCCGAGGGCCGTATACGCCGGGCCCGCCCGGCCGGCTCATGGACCTCCGCACAGTTCCGCTGGGCCCCGGCCCAGCCCCTGCCGCACATACCCGCCCCTGAAGCCAAGACCACCCTGGCCCGTCACTACCTCGCCTCATTCGGCCCCGTCACCGTGGAGGACCTGAAGTGGTGGACCGGCTGGAACCTCACCGACACCCGCAAGGCCCTCGCCGCCACCGGCGCACAGGCCGTCGAACTCGACGCCGGCACCGGCTACCTCCTGCCCGAGGACCTCGCCACCCTCCCCGACGCCCCCGAGCCCGCGGCGGCCCTGCTGCCGGGCCTGGACCCCACGGCAATGGGCTGGCGCCACCGCGACTGGTACCTCGACCCCGCACACACCAAGGCCCTCTTCGACCGCAACGGCAACATCGGCCCCACGATCTGGTGGAACGGCCGCATCATCGGCGCCTGGACCCAGCACCCGCACGGCCACATCAACCACTACCTCCTCACCGACCCCGGCCACGAAGCCCGCAACGCCATCGACACCGAAATCGGCCGCCTGACCGCTTTCCTCGCCGGCACCCGCGTCACCCCCTGCTACCGCACCCCGCTCGAACGACATCTTGCCGCGCCGCGGAAGAGCCCCTGAGCCGGGGGTGAGGTTGGCCGTAGGGGGAATGGTGTGGTGCTGGACGGATCCGAGGACCTGCTGCGCGACGCCGGGTACGCCTCGGTGACCCGCCTGGAGCTCCCCCTGGAGCCGACCGCGACGCTCGTCCTCGGCCGCAACCCGGCGACAGTACAGGGCACTTCGCCCGGTACTCGGGAATCCCTTAGGGGGACAGCCGCAACCCCGTGACCAGGTCCGGGCGGATCCGCAGCGCGTAGGACATCTGGTGGTCGGTCCAGGGATGCAGCAACGCCTGGTAGTGCGCCAGGTCGTCGGGATCGGTCACAAGGTGGCAGTAGCCGGTCACCACCACGCTCCAGCCGCAGTGCGTGGCCGGGTCGATGACGTCGGCCTCGTAGGCGACGACCACCCCCTCGTCCTCCGCCTGCTCGGCCAAGGTGGTCAGCGCCGCGCCCTCGTGGGTGCGGATGATCACCTCGCCGTGGTGCAGGAGGTGATTGACGGGGCGGATGGCCGGCAGCGCGTCCTGGGTGAAGACGATCCGGCCCAGCGACACGCTGCCCAACAGGCGGAGGGCCTCGGCACGGTCCAGTGCGGTGCTGCGGCGGGACGCCTCGCGGTCGGCCCAGGCCACCAGCGTGGCGTCGGTGGCTGAGTCGGTGGCTGTCCCGGTGGTCTGCCGGGCCGGGGTGTCGTTCACGGTGTGCTCCCTGTCCTTGTGACACTGCTGACGCACTGAGCCGTCGGCCAGTGGAAGGCCCCCGGTGCCCACCCGCCAGGGGCCGTTCGGCCCGCCTCGGACCGCGCAACTTTTAAGGGGCCCGGTTGGTGCGTTACCCCTCCGCGGCGGTCACCCCTCCGCGCCGGACACCGCCCCGTCCGCCCCGTCCGCCCCGTCCACCGTGTACGCCGCGCAGCCGCCGGCCGATGGGGCCAATGGGGCCGATGGGGCCAATGGCCCCGGCACCGGGTCGTGGCGGATGTGGTCGGTCGGCATACCGGCCGCGGTCAGCCGCGCGACTGTGGCACCGACCATGGCCGGCGGACCACTGACGAAGGCGAGATGGTGTGACCACCGCCCGTCTCGCGCCACCGCCTCGGCCAGCGGACCGTACCTGGCCAGCGGCCCGTACCCGGCCGACGGGCCGTACCCGGCTGACGGGCCGTCGTTCTCCGGGACGGCGTCCTCGTCCAGCACCCGGACCACCCGCAGCCGCTCGTGGCGTGCCGCCAACTCGGCAAGCGCCGCGGCGTCGTACAGCTCGGCGCGACTGCGGGCGCCGACGAAGAGGTGGACCCGGCCAGCCGCGCGCCGCGGAAGACCGCCCGTACCGCAGCGACGGCCCGCCCACTCCTCCAGCAGCGCCTTGATCGGCGCCCAGCCCGTGCCGCCCGCCACCATCAGCAGATCGCGGGAGCGGTCCTCCTCCCGGAGCGTCATCGTGCCGTGCGCCGGGCCCAGCCGCAGGATGTCGCCGACCCCGGTGCCGCTGACCAGGGCCTCGCTGACCCCGCCGGGGCCGGTGCGCCGGACGTGGAACTCCACCTCGCCGTCGGGCCCCGGCGCCGACGCGGGGGAGTAGTGCCGCCACGCCTGGGGGATCAGTGGGCACTCGACCGCCGCGAACTGGCCGGCCTGGTACGGGTACGGCTCGTGCAGCCGTACCCGCAGCACCGCGAGGTCCGGGCGGCGCCGTT
The DNA here is from genome assembly GCF_053595675.1 of Streptomyces sp. NPDC002446. Lineage (NCBI taxonomy): Bacteria > Bacillati > Actinomycetota > Actinomycetes > Kitasatosporales > Streptomycetaceae > Streptomyces > Streptomyces sp. NPDC002446. The sequence goes on from NZ_JBSFYC010000002.1 coordinate 177,637, forward strand.
CGTGGGCGGTTACCGTGCCCTGCCAGCACGGGGGTTCGGCGAGCGCGGCGTCGGCGCCGTCCACCATCGACGCGACGGCGAACCGCACCATCCGCACCCACGCCTCCTCCACCGCCTCGATCCAGCGGGGCCCGGCGGTGCGCCGCAGCGCCGCACACAGTGCCGTCTCGAACGCCTCGTAGTGCACCGGCCGCACCCCGAGCTTGCGGTGGTCATGGCCGAGCTGCCGGAAGTAGGCGGCCACCTCGGCGGGGCGGTGCAGATTCTCGATCAGGTACCAGAAGGCGCGGGCCAGATGCGCCCGCTGGAAGTCCATGGACGCCGGGAACAGCGACCGCAGGTAGGGCCACCGGGCGAACATCTCGTCGTAGAGGCGGGCGATCAGGTCGCCGAACGGCGTGACCAGGTCGAGGTACTGGGTGATCAGCCGCTGGTCCGCGGCGCCGTCGTAGGCGGCGGGCGTTAAGGCCGGCGCGGTTGCCCGGCCCTGGCCGAGGATGCGCCGCCGCAGCCGCATGGCGTCGTGCCGGGCGAGCAGGGCGTGGTACTCGCCGCCGACGGTACCCGCGGCGGGCCGTCCGGACGGCACGGACGAAGCGGAACGTGCGGGCTGGTAGGACTGCTGCATGGAATCGACCTCCTGACGGGAGCGCCAGTGTCGCAATGCGGTGCGGTGCCCGAGGGGCCCCGGTCCCCAGGGCCGTTCGGCCCTTGCGCGGGCCTCCGGGCCCGACGAACCTCGTGGCCGGGGCCCTTGTGCCCCACCGATCCGCGAGAACCACAGAGCGAGAGTGCATGAACCAGCAGCCCGTTCCCCCTGCCCCCGCCGCGCCCGCCGCCGCGCCCGTCGCCGCCCCCGCGACGCCGCTGCGCGTCTTCATCCTCGACGACCACGAGGTGGTCCGCCGCGGAGTGCGGGACCTTCTGGAGGCGGAGGAGGACATCGAGGTCGTCGGGGAGGCGGGCGACGCCCGGCAGGCCCTCGCCCGGGTGCCGGCGGTCCGGCCGCAGGTGGCCGTGCTCGACGTCCGGCTGGGCGGCAGCGACGGACCCGACAGCGACCACGAAGGGATCGAGGTCTGCCGGGAGTTGCGGGCCCGCGTCCCGGAGCTGGCCTGTCTGATGCTGACGTCCTTCGACGACGACGAGGCGCTGTTCGACGCCATCATGGCCGGAGCGGCCGGCTATGTGCTCAAGCAGATCGACGGCACCGCGCTGGTGCACGCGATCCGCACGGTGGCGGCAGGGCAGTCGATGCTGGATCCGCGCACCGCGACGCGGGTGATGGAGCGGCTGCGCGACCCGGGCCGGGAGCAGCCGGCCGAGGCGGAGACCTCCGAACTCGGCCGGCTCTCACCGCGCGAGCGGGAGGTGTTGGACCTGATCGGCGATGGTTTGACGAATCGTCAGATCGCTGACCGGCTGTTCCTCTCGGAGAAGACGGTCAAGAACCGGGTGTCCGCGATCCTGTCCAAGTTGGGGGTGGGCCGCCGGGTCCAGGCGGCGATGGTCGCCGAGCGGCTGAAGGGGCCACGGGCGTGACCGCAGCACCGGGAGCCTCGGGGGCCTGATCTGCCACTCCCGGACACGGTCACACCGGGGCGAACGCTGCCGCGTTGTGACCGCGTCCGGCACCGGAAGGCATCAGGTCAGCCGGGCAGCGGCACCCGCCACACGATGCGGGTGCCACCGCCCTCCGGCCTCTCGACGGCCAGCCGGCCGCCGTGCATGTCGGCTCGGGCCCGCATGTGGGCCAGACCTCCGGTGTGCGGTGCGTCCCCCACGCCCACCCCGTCGTCCGTCACCGTCAGCGTCACCGCGTCCGCGGTCACCGACAGCGTCACGTCCAGGTGGCGGGCGTGGGCGTGGCGGGCGGCGTTGCTGAGGGCCTCCGCGGTCACCGCCACGAGGTGAGGGGCCAGGTCGTCGGGGACCGCGGCGTCCACCGGGCCGTCGATCCGCAGCGCCGGACTGAAGCCGAGGGGGCCGGCCGCCCGCTGCACGGTCTCGGTCAGGTCCCGGCGCAGACCACGGCCGTCCTTGCCGTCCCCGGTGGTACGCAGCCCGAAGATGGTGGACCTGATGATCTTGATGGTGGTGTCCAGGTCGTTGACCGCGCGGCCGACCCGTTCGGCGGCCTCCGGACGGTCGATCAGCCGGGTCGCACTCTGCAGGGTGATGCCGGTCGCGAACAGCCGCTGGATGGCGAGGTCGTGCAGGTCCCGGGCGATCCGGTCACGTTCATGGAGCACCGTGAGCTCCTCCGACTCGGCCCGCCGACGGGCGAGTTCCAGGGCGATCACGGCCTGGTCGGCGAAGCCCGATATCAGTGTGACCTCGGCATCGTCGAAGGCGGCCCGCCCGGCCAGGCGGCTCAGCCGCAGCGCGCCGCAGCCGGTGTCCACCTGGAGCGGGACGGCGACCGTCGGCCCGTACATCTGCGTGGGCTCCCCGTCCGGCGCGGCGCCGTCCGGCTCCTCTTCCTCGGTCCGGTGTACGGTTCCGTCGCCGGAGGCCCCTGGGACGAGCGGGTACGCCCGTGGGTCGGCCCGTAGATCGGCACTGACCACCGGCCGGCCGCTGCGGGCGGCCATCCCGGGCAGTGAACCGTCGGCCGGCACGCGCAGCCCGAGGATCCGGCTCGCGCCCGTACCGCACGCCACCGCCACCGTCAGCTCCTCCGCGGACGAGGGCGCATGGCCACCCGCACCCGGCAGCAGGACCGCCGCGGAGTCCGCGCCGGCGACGTCCTGCGCGCGCTGCGCGATCAGCCGAAGCACCTCGTCGGCGTCGGTACCGGACAGCAGGCTGCGGGTGATCTCACTCAGTGCCTCCAGCCACCGTTCGCGGCGGCGGCTCTCGTGGTACATGCGGGCGTTGTCGATCGCCACCCCCGCCGCGATGGACAGCGTGGTCAACACGGCCTCGTCGTCCGCGTCGAACGAGCCGCCGCCGCGCTTCTCGGTGAGGTAGAGGTTGCCGAACACCTCGTCGCGGACCCGGACCGGCACTCCGAGGAAGGTCCGCATCGGGGGGTGGTTGGCCGGAAAGCCATGGCTGTGCGGATGCTGGGTGAGGTCGTTGAGCCGCAGCGGCGCCGGATTGCGGATCAACTCCCCGAGGATGCCGCGACCGCACGGCGTCCGGCCGATCAGCCCGATGAGCTCGTCGGACATCCCGACGGGCAGGAACTGCGACAGCTGCCCGTCCCCGACCACGCCAAGCGCCCCGTACTCCGCGTCGGCGAGGGTGACCGCCGCCTCCACGATGCCCCTGAGCACCTGAGGGAGTTCGAGCCCCCGCCCCAGGCTCATCACGGCGTCGAGCAGGCTGCGCACCCGGTCCGGCTCGCGGAGCTGCGGCCCGTGCGGATCGCTCACGGCCGGTGCGTACTGCTGCGATTCGGACATGACCGTGCTGCTCCAAAGATCCCGTACGTCTGCTCGGCAGCCTACGTGATCAACGCGGCAACGCCGGCGCGCACCGGCGCCGACCGGCCATCCGAAGGCTCTACAAAGAGGGCCGACCGACCCCGTCACCGAGGGCCACCGAGGGCTACCGGGGACCACCGAGGGCTACCGGGGGCCACCGAGGGCCGATCGCCGCCCGCGAGAGGGCCGTTCGGCCCTGGTCGCCGCAGCGGTCGCCGGCTGACGATGTGTCTGCCGGGAAGGGCCGGTCTCCCCCGTGCCAATGGCTCTTCCCGGCTCCGGCCGCTCCATGGTCGAACGCGACTTCACCGTCGGCGAGGTCCCCGGCGTTCTCTGGTCGCCGGCCTCCGGCGCCGATCGCGCGCCCCTGGTCCTGATGGGCCACGGCGGCGGCGCCCACAAGAAGCATCCGGCGATGGCGGGTCGCGCCCACCTTCTCGTAACCGGCTGCGGCTTCCATGTCGCCGTCATCGACGCGCCCGGCCACGGCGACCGGCCGCGCACCGCGCGCGCGACGAGCAGGAGATCGCCGAGCTGCGCAAGGCGCAGGCGGCGGGCGAGCCGGAAGGACCGATCGTCGTCCGTTACAACGCCCGCCTGGCGGAGCTCGCCGTGCCCGAGTGGCAGGCGACCCTGGACGCCCTTCAGGAACTTCCGGAGCGCGTCGCCGATGGCCCGGTGGGCTACGTCGGCCTCGCCCTGGGCACCGCGATCGGGGTGCCGCTGGTGGCGGCCGAGCCCAGGATCACGGCCGCGGTCTTCGGCCTGATGTGGCCCGATTCCCTGGTCGAGACGGCGAAGCAGATCACCGTCCCGATCGAGTTCGCCATGCAGTCGGATCTGCCCACCGGACGCCGCTACCGCGGTCCAGGTCGGCCGGAAACGATCTTCTAGTCGACGCGGACGCGGTTGGTCCCGCTCTGGCCTGCCCCGAACAGGACGGGGGAACCCGTGGCTTGGCGCGTGCCCGTTGCATAGGCTCGTTGTGTGCAGTGGCATCAGGTACTCGGCTTTGTAGCCGCGGTCACACCCCTCACATTGATTCCCGGCACCAGTTTCATCCTCGTCACGCAGCAGGTGATCGCGGGTTCGCGGTCCGATGGCGTGCGCGCCGCATTTGGCTCAGCGTGCGGACTCTTGGTGCATGCAACGTTTGGCGCGGTTGGCTTGTCGGCTCTGGTCATGTCGTCGGCTCGGGCGTTGACGGTGGTGAAGCTCCTGGGCGGCATCTATCTCATCTGGTTGGGCGTGACCACGTGGCGCTCAACGCGGCGAAGCGTCGAACCAACGGCAGCGAGGCGATGGCACTTGCCGTGGGCGCGGCTCGGGGGCTTTGGCCAGGGACTGTGGTCCAACGTCCTCAATCCGAAGGCGGCGTCGGTCTATCTCACCCTGGTACCGCAGTTCCTCACTTCCAGCCGCCCCATCGCGCCACAGATCGCGGCGCTTGCGGCCGCGCATGTGGCCGTTGTGCTGGTGTGGTTGCTGTTCTGGACGTCTGTGGTCGCCGCCGCGCGCACAACGATTGACACACCTCGGTTCCGATGTGGGATGAGCCGTCTGGCGGGAGCCGTGCTGATCGCGCTGGGGATTCGAACCGCGACCGCGAGCTGACTCCGCCTCCCTATTTAGCCGTTGCATCTCAGGAGATCGGTTCCACGCCGTACAGTCGCATGCATGCATGGGGCAACGAAAAGAGCCGCTGCTGGGCTGGTTGCGGTGACGGGAAGTTCGGGCCTGGTCGGATCGGCCCTGGCTGCGGCACTCGACGCAGCCGGCTGGGTGGTCCGCGGCGTGGACCGGGTCCCCGGACGCTGGACGAGTGTCGTCGGAGACCTGCGAGACCGGCCCGTGCGGCTGGCCGCATTGCAGTCGGCCGATGTCCTGGTCCATACTGCCGCGCTGCACGCCCCGCACGTCGGGCGCGTGGCCGATGAAGAGTTCCGAGCCGTGAACGTCGGTATGACCGCGGGCCTGCTCGACGATGCTGCCGGCCTCGGCGCCCGGCGGGTTCTCTACATCAGCAGTACGAGTGTGTACGGACACGCCCTGGTGCCCACCGACCGTGCGGTCTGGGTGGACGAGCAGCTCACGCCGCTTCCCAGGGACATCTACGACGAGACCAAACTGGCTGCAGAGGAGCTGGTCGCCGCCTGCGCCGTTTCTTCGGTCACGCTGCGCATATCGCGATGCTTTCCGGAGCCACTGCCTGTGCGGGCCCGCCACCTGCTGCACCGGGCAGTCGACGCTGCCGACGTAGCAGCGGCAGGTGTCCTGGCCGTGACGCACCCCACCGTGACCGGCAGGTTCAATATCTCCGGGCCGCACCCATTTCACCGAGAAGACTGCCTCGCCCTTTCCCGCGATGCGGGCGCGGTGCTCGCCGAACGGGTTCCGGACGTCTTCCAGGCATTCCGCGACCAGGGGTGGCCAGTGCCCGATCGCCTGGACCGGGTGTACGACTCGACTGCCGCCGCAAACGCGTTCGGTTACCGGCCTGTTCGCGGAGTCCGGCAACTACTGCGCGATGCCTTGGCCGCCCCGTAGCTGCTGTTTCCGTAAGTTCGTGACCGCGCTGCGCGGTCAGGAAGCAGACGCGGTCCGACGAGGCCTGCCATGGAGTCCGCCGCTGGAGGACCGGGCCCTGCTGGCCGCCGCCTACTGGCGTACCAACCTGACGCTGCGTCAACTCGTCCCGCTGTTCGGCGTCTACCGTGCTGGCGTAAGACCCCGGGTGATGGGGAGTACCTGAGCGGCCCGGTCAGGGAAGGTCATCAAGTAGTTCCGCCATTCTTCTCGGCACTCGCGGCAGAGTTCCACTCCGCCGAACCTTCCTGACGCTTCGGCTCCATAGAAGGTCCGATAGCGGCAGCGAGGACACCGAGGGCTCTGGGCATTCTCCAGCATCGTGAGGAAGCCGGGAAAGAACAGCCGGTCTTGTTGGGACGCCACCTCGTCGAGGTGGTGCTCAGGAAGGCTTGTGTCGTTGGCATCGACGCGGTACCAGAGTTTGAAGTTCCCGCGGGTTTGGCGCACTACCCGTTCGGTCTCGGCTCTCCCGATGGTCAGGTCTTCCTCGGTAAACCGGTACCGTCGCATCATCATGTGGATGGGGCCGCCGAAGTAGCGAAGGAAATTGACGGCGTGCCGTCGCGCACGGCTGGGTGCCCAGGCAGCGTCCAGAGCCCAGAGTACTTCCCGGCATCGTCGATAGCACTCGCTGCGCAGGTCACCCCCGACGTAGGCGAAGGTACTGTTCGTCTCACCCTCTGCGCGGTGCTTGTAGTAGGCGACCGCGTCATAGAGGGTGTCGCCCAACTCGGTGAGGATGTGGAACTCCTCCTCGCTGAACCACTCGTCGTCCAGGTCGTTGCAGGTGAGCGCTGCGGCCATCGTAAACCGGGCCAGCGCATCGCAGTCCCGTAGACGGAACCAGTCCCTCGGCGACTGAGCAAGAGCGTTCACATATCGACGAAACAGCTCCGAGTTGCGATTCTCGCTGGCCTTCTCTGCGGTGATCACCAGGAAGGTTCGGTACTCACGAGCCATGGATTCGTTGGCTGGGGTTCCCTCGAACAGCGTGTCCAGAAGTTCGTCGAGGTCGTAGCCCAACGGCTGGCGGCCGTTGATGATGTCCACCATGCCCCCGTGGAATTCGGCAACGATGCCGATGATGATGATTCGTGTGAGGGCGACATAGCGGTTCCAGTTGGTGAACTCGGGTACCACGCAGCGGATGTACTCCCAGGCGCAGGCCCGGGTTTCGGCTCTGATCTCCTCAGGCAGGTCCGTTCCCTGGAGATCGCTGTCGAGCACACTCGGGTAGAACCAGGAGTCGCGGGCGGTGTGCCTCCCGCCCCTGTCGGACATGACGAAATCCCTTCTCAAGAGCGAGCGTCAATGCAGCAAAGCACGTCGACAGCGCTATCGAGAAGCGGTCCGCTGCCCAGATCCATGAATGCGTGGAAAGATGTGCTGCCAGGCCTGTGCGAAGTCGCGAAGTCGTGATCAGTGCGCTTGCGGAATGTTTGTGTGGCGAGACGTGGACTGCGTGATGGCGGGTGGGCCACTGGAGTTGGACTGGGCGAGGGCCAGGTAAGGTAGCGCTCTTCGGGGCCTAGCTTCCGGAGTCCTAAAGGCGACTGCCAATGAACCTCCGCCCCATGACGGCTCGTTCCGATGCCGCGATACACCATGTGTGGCGACTTCCCGCTGCCGATGCCGTGCAGGGGCACCGAGCCCTCTGGTGGAGCGTCGGGCCCGCCGGGGAGCTAGCGGTCCTGTTGGTCCACCGGCGATACCTTGACCGCAGCCGCTACATCAAGGGGTGGATCGGCTGGAAGCCAACAGTCCCATTCAACGGTGAGTTGGTCACTGTCACTGGCACTGGCACTGGCACGGGGCAGGGGGAGCGGCGCATCCTGGTGAAGGACATCCGGATTTGGCCCAGCCACTTGGCCCTGCTCCCGGACTCCCGGTTCCTGCTGGTGCGCGGCCGTACGTTCCGGAACGAGCCTGAGGGCCCCTGGACGCCCAACGCCGTGGTGTTCTCCCCCTTGGGCACACCTGAAGCCGAGTTCTGCGTCGGCGACGACATCCCCGCCCTGATCACCGACGTCCACGGCGGCATCTGGACCGCTTACGGCGACGAAGGCATCTACGGCGGCCACCCCGAGTCAGGAGCGGGCCTCGCGGGCTGGAACACCCTGGGCCAGACGTCCTGGGCTCCCAAGGGACGGCTGCCCGATCACCCACTGGAAGGCTGCACCGCGGCGACCGAGAACGAAAAGGTATGGCTCGTCTGGTACTCCGGCACCAGCAGAGGCGGCACCTTCCTGACACGGATCACTCCGTCCACCGGCGAAGTGGCCAGCTATCCCAGCCCCGTCCCCCAACCGGACGGATTCGCGGTCCGCGGCAACCGGGCAGTACTCACCCGCCGCGACCACAACAAGCGCTCCATCGAGCTCATACGTGCCGAGCTCACCGGCACCACCTGGGTAGTGACCAGCCGCCGCCGGCTTCGGGTGCCCGGTCGAGTCGTCATGCACTGCGGCCAAGGCCGCGACGGCTCCCTCTGGCTCCGCACAGGCGACACCTGGCTGCGCATAGAGGCATGAACACCCCGACAACATCCAGGATCTGTTTGATCATGCGGAAGGTGCGTCTGTGTCTACCAGCGCCCACAGCGCGAGCCCGAGGCAGCTGAACGCCGCACCCAGTGCGCATACGGCGCCCCAGCCCGCCACCGTGTAGAGGGAGGTCGCGGCGATGGCGCCGGTGGCGCTGCCGATCGAGTAGAAGACCATGTATCCGCCGATCAGCCGGCTGCCCGCGTCCGGGTGCAGCGCGTAAATCAGGGTCTGGTTGGTGACATGGACCGCCTGCACGGCGAGGTCGAGCAGGATCACCCCGACGACCAGGCCCCACAGCGAGCTGCGGGTGAAGGCCAAGGGCAACCACGAGGCGGCGAGCAGGGCCAGGGCGAGGCCGGTGGTCCGCCGGGAGAGTCCGCGGTCGTTCAGGCGGCCCGCCGCGGTCGCGGCCAGGGCGCCGGCGACACCGATCAGTCCCAGCGCCCCGATCGCGCTGTGCGGCAGGAAGTACGGGGCCGCGCTGAGCGGCAGCGCGACGCTGCTCCACAGGGTGCTGAAGGCGGCGAAGATCAGCAGCCCGAACAGGGCCCGGAGCCGCAGCAGTCGTTCCCGTGCGAACAGGGTGATCGTGGAGCGCAGAAGCTGTCCGTAGCGCAGGGTCGTCTGCGGAGCGTGTATGTGGCGCGGCAGCACTCGGTACAGCACCAGGGCGAGCAGTGCGGTGAGCGACGCCGAGGCGAGGTAGACGGAGCGCCAGCCCGCGAGGTCGGCCATGAGGCCGGATGCGGTGCGGGCGAGCAGGATTCCGACGACCACGCCGCTGGTGACCAGACCGACGACCCGTCCGCGCCCGGCGGGAGGGGCCAGTGATGCCGCGAAGGCCACCAGCGTCTGCGTGACGACCGCGAGCAGCCCCGTCGCGGCCATGCCCGCGAGCAGGACCGCCGCCGTCCGGGCGGCGGCCACCACGGCCAGCGCCACCACCAGGAGCAGCAGCTGGGCCACGACGAGCCGTCTGCGGTCGGCCACGTCGCCCAGCGGCACGAGGAAGAAGAGTCCTAGCCCGTATCCGACATGCGTGAGGGTGACTACGCTGCCGACAAGTGCCGGGCTCATGGCGAGGTCATGGCCGATGGTCACCAGCAGCGGCTGGGAGAAGTAGACGTTGGCCACCGCGGCCCCGCAGGCGACGGCGAACAGTACGACGACACCACGGGAAAGGACGAACGCGGAATCTCCCCCGCTGCCCTCACTTCCCTCGCTTGCCCCGCTTCCCTTGCTCCCCTCGCTTCCTCCGCTTCGGGCTTCGGTCCGTCGTGCCACAGCCTCACCGTTGCCGTGCATCAGCACTCCTCCCCGCAAACTGGTTTCAACTTGCCACCAATCATGACGGCGACGGTAGCCCGACTTGGTAGCATGTTGCAACCATCGTGAGAGTGAGGGACGACATGGTCACCAGGACACGCTTCGACGACAGCGAATGTCCCGTCGCCCGGTCGGTGGACGCGATCGGCGACTGGTGGTCCCTGCTGATCGTGCGGGACGCCTTCGACGGAAGCCGGCGCTTCGGGGAGTTCCAGCGCAGCCTCGGCGTGGCGAAGAACATCCTCACCGCACGCCTGCGCACCCTGGTCGCCGGCGGAGTCCTCGAATCCGTCCCCGCCTCGGACGGCAGCGCCTACCGCGAGTACGTACTGACCCCGAAGGGCGAGGCGCTCTTCCCCGTCATCGTGGCACTGCGGCAGTGGGGCGAACAGAACTTCTTCGCCCCCGGCGAACCACACTCACAGTTGGTCGACCGCCGACAGGGACATCGCCTCCGCGCACTGGAAGTGCTGTCCGCGGACGGTCGACGACTGAACCCCGACGACACCACCGTCCACAAGGTCTCCACCCAGTGAGGTCGATGTGCTCCGGCCGGCTCGTGCGGCGCCGGCGAGGAGGGCATGAGCGCGCATCTCAGCCGCCCCCTGCCCAGGGCCTGCCCGGCGGATCTTGTGACTACTAGCCTGCGACGATGGAACGACCTGTAACCGATGTGCCCGAGCGCCTCGCCCGGTCTGCGGATCCGGCCCGGGTGAATGACTAGTCCGCCGCACTGCACGACCGCGGCGCCGTCGTCACCGGCATCGACACCAGCGCCGGGATGCTGGCACTGGCCAAGCGACGGCTCGGTGACGACGCGGACGCGCACCAGGTCGACCTTCGCGACCGCTTGCCGTTCGCCGATGAGCTGCCCGAGGACGCGTCGGATTGTGAAGCCCTGTTCGACGTGGAGTTCGACGAGCTGCGCCGACGGGTCCGGGCAGGGGACGCAGTGTGGCTGGAGAGCGACTTCTTTCAGCTGAACGAGCTCTACTGGCCCCGGTCGGAGTCGGGCGGCGACCGGGAGCTCCCCGTCTTCGGTGGCCGGCACATACCGGACTCCGGCGGCGGCCCGGGCCATGTGGTGCTCGACCCGCCGGAGGTGGCGCGCGCGGCGGCGTACCTGGAGGGGGTGTCGTTCCCGGACCGGTGGCAGGAGTGGCGGCAACTGCCCTCCTCCCAACCGGATGAGGAACTGCGGGAGTGTCTGGCTCGGTACCACGAGGACCTGCGAGCCTTCTACCGCAGGTCGGCGGAGCGGGGCTTGGCGGTGGTCAAGCACTTCGCGTTCTGACCCGCCCGGAATTCCCGGGTCCGCGACCGTTAGGCCGGTCCGCGACCCTTAGGCCGGCCAACTGACGGACCACATCGCACACCCCTCCGGACCTTCGACTACGGCTACGGCTACGGCTTCGACTCCCCGATGTCCTCCAGCCAGAGTTCCGGTCTGGCCGCGACGAAGTCGCGCATCAGTGCCACGCATTCTGCGTCGTCAAGCACCACGATCTGCACACCGTGCTCCGCGAGCCATGCCTGGCCACCGTCGAAGGACCGGGCCTCGCCGATCACCACACGCGAGATGCCGAACTGACGCACGAGTCCGCAGCAGTACCAGCATGGGGAGAGCGTCGTGACCATGGTCGTCCCGCTGTAGGTGCGCTGCCGTCCGGCTGCCCGGAAAGCGGCCGTCTCGGCGTGCATGGAGGGGTCGCCGTCCTGCACACGCCGGTTTCGCCCACGCCCGAGCAGAGCACCGTCCGCGCCGTACAGCGCGGCCCCGATCGGGATGCCGCCCTCTTCCAGCCCGGCGCGGGCCTCCTCCAGCGCGACGTCGAGCAGGGTCCGTTCCCGAATGAGATCCATGCCCCCATTGTGCTCTTCGCGGGATTCGTGCTCAATGGAGACAGCGGCTGAAGGGGGACAGCGCTGTGCGGAACTTGAGCGGACGTCTGATGTCCTGGCTCTTTCAAGGCATTTACCGGGGACACCATCTGCCACTGCACCTGGCCGCCATCCGTCGGCTGGAGCCACGCAAGGAAGAGGTCTACGAGCACGAGTACCTCTACTCATGCCTCAGCGTTCTCGACGCGAAGGCTCAGGTTCTCCTCGGTTATGACGCGCTCCTCATGGCGGCCGCCTCCATCGTGCTCTCCGTCGTCCCGGACGGCACGTCCACCGGCAAGGCGCTGATCGTCGCAGCGCTTGCGACGAGTGGCGCGTCTTCCGTGCTCTGCTTACCGGTCGTCTGGGTTCAGTGGACGGACACGGCCGAGTTCGAACGGGCGGAGGACTCCTTCAAGCGCCTGCTCGTGACCAGGAATCGGCGCACGATCAGCTACCGGGTGTCCTGGGTCATAGCCCACCTTGCCGCCGTGCTCCTTATCGTGGGCACCCCGCTTCAGTAGCCGCAGAGCAGCACAGACCGGGGCTCGCCAGCGGATCGGCGAGGCAGCTCACTCCGCTCACTCCGACGCGAACGTACGGAGTTCGGCATCGGATGTGATGGCCCGTCAGGTAGTAGTACGTGCCCCAGGGCGAAAGACCCGGGCGGCTGCGGTGCCGAGGCCGGACGGGCCGGTGGGGACGGTGGTTGTGGAGGTGGGGGAGGAGAGGCTTGGGGCGTGCTGCCACCACCAGGCGATCGAGGGGAGGGGCAGCGGGGCGGGGGAATCGTCACGAGGGGTGTCGCGCCAGCCGCCTGGGCGGTTGGCGCGGTGGCCACCGCGGCCGTCGACATAGACGTAGCGGTCGGTTTCCAGTGACCAGTCGAGCACACCGCGGATGTACTGCGCGAGTCCTTCGACATACGGGGTGAGCTCCGGCAGTTCGGCCGTGAGCCGGGAACGCAGCCTCATGAACAGTGTCATGATCCGGTCCCACATGGTCATCGCCCGGTCGAACGCCGCGTCCTCGGCGCATCCGTACTCCTGGCGGATGGCGTCGATGAGGTTGAAGCCGTCCCCGGTCCGCGCTCTCTCCTTGGCGTAGGAGAAGACGTCGGTCTCCCAGTCGACGAGCGTCGCGGCGACCTCGGTGATCGCGCGGACCCGTCGGTCCTCGACCAGGTGCGGCGGCGGTGGGCAGCCGTTGACCACCGCGACCAGCTCGGTGAAGACCATCGACCCGCCGCTGTAGAGGCGCACCAGCGTGTAGTCGTCGAGCCCGGGGCGCTGTCCGCGGGCCACGAACCCGGCCTTGCGGACCTCGGTGAGGAGGTAGCCGCGCATCGCGTCGACGAACCGTCCGCCGTGCAGTGGGGACGCCGCGAGGTCGAGGCGCATCCGCACATCCCGCAGGCTCATCCCGTACCGGTCATCGCCGTACACCGGCTCTTCCGGGACCTCCGCGCAGCGCAGCATCCGTACGACGGCGTCGGCGAGTTCGCCCGGTCGCTCGCCGAGAGGGCCCTCGTCGCAGTACTCGTCGTCGAACGCGAACGCCCACAGGGTGTAGTCGGAGAAGATCTGCAGCAGGTCCGCGCGGCCGGTCGGAGTCATCCGGCCGGCGAGGTGCCCGCAGCCGGTTTGCGCCATACGGGCGCGCTCGTCGTCGTTGGCGCACAGCTGGTACTCGTGCATCCACGCGACGGATCGGGCGTCCGCCTGCGCCGACAAGGGATGGGCGGCGGGCGGGAACGGGCAGTAGAACGCGGGCAGTCGCCGCCCCGCCCCGCCGGGCTCACTCGCGGGCTCACCGGACCCGCTGTTCCGGGGTTCAGTGGACGTGCCCGCGCTGACCGTGTTGAGGGCGTGCAGCGCGTGGACGTCCGCTAGGACCGGGAAGTCGTACGGCAGGGGGCGCGGGCCGACCTGGTCGGGGATCGAGGTGAACCCGCCGTGATCGTGTTGCCGGCTCAGCAGCCAGCGTGCCGCCCTGTCGGCGACCGGACGGGGGCCGTGGCGGGCGACGGCCGCGATGGCCTGCGCGGTGGACAGGACATCGCTGTCCGCGCCGGGATGCTGCCCCCAGCCACCGTCGGTGTTCTGGGTGGCGCACAGGCGGTGCACGCCCGCCCGAATCGCCTGCTGGACGCGTAGTCCGGACTCGGGCACCAGGGACAGCGCGTCGAGGACCCGGCCGAGCAGGCTGGACTCGCTCACCGTCCAGCTTCGCTCGTACGTTCCGTCGTCCCGGCCGTGATCGAGCAGATAGCGCACCGCGGCTTCGAGCAGCTCGGCGTGTCGGGTCCACTGGGGGCTCAGCGCGATGACGGCACCCGCGGTCATGTCGATGTCTGCCGCGTGGCCACGCACATAGGTGGGAAATCCGCCGTCCGGCCCGGCCATGGCGGTCAGGTAGCTCCCCGCGCGCTGGAGTACGCCCTGGTAGCGCCCGGGGTTCACGGCGTGCAGAAACTCCATGCAGCGGGCGGTGTCGTCCACGTCGGTCTGGGAGGTCTCGGTGCTGTATCCCCAGCCGCCGTCGGCCCATTGCCGGTCGGCGATCCAATGGGCCATGCGGGCGACCAGCTCCGGGGCGTGCCCGCTCGCCGCCAGCGCGGTTCCCGCCAGCGCCGTGTTGAAGACGTCCTGCGAAGTGACGAACGGGACGCCGCCATCGGGACGCCGGGCACCGGCCACCGCGGTCACCCCGCTGGCCATGAGCGGGCCGCCCGGCTGGAAGGTGTGCAGCGCGTGCAGCCCGATCAGATGCGCCAGCGCGTTGCCCTGCCATACCCGGGCGGGCACCGCACCGGCGAGCCTGCTCACCAGGAACGCCTGATCGGTCGGGTTGGCGCGGCCGTGAGCGTGGTCGTGCAGGATGTTGCTGGCACACAGGGACAGCTCGGTCCAGATCGCCTGACCCCGGTACTCGACGGCGGGCCCGTCGTCGAAGGGGGCCAGTCCGAACAGGGCGAACACCGTCCGCAGCAGCCGCTGTTTGCGGTTTCCGGTGCTGTGCCCGAACGTCGCGCGGAAGGCTTCCGCCCGGCGCATGTCCGGGTGCCCCAGAGCGGCCTCGCGCAGGATCTGGCTGCCCTCGTCGTCAGGCCGCGCCTCTCGCAGGTAGCCGATCACTTCGTCCCGGACGAGCGGGAGCGAGCGCTCCGCCCCCAGCAGCGCCACCAACAGCGCGGACTCGGCTACCCGGCTCCCGCACGCGTCCTTGATCGCGCCCTCGGCTCCTACCCGTTCGGCAAGGCGACCGACCAACCGGCTGCGACCGTGACCGTCCTCGGACATGCCTGACACCATCCCGACGCAGAGAGCAACGAAGGCCGATCGTAACTTTCTGAACACGCTGGGTGTCCATAGGTCTCGCCCCATCGTGTGGTCGCACCGGAACGGTGTTTCAGCGCACGAAGTCGATCTCCGGGTAATGGCGCGAGGGGCCGTCGAGCAGGCGGCCGTGCCGGTGGCGCAGATGCTTGTCGAAGAAGGCCGCGAGGTAGGTGCGTTGGACCTCGATGGAGCGGTTGGGGTCGATCGTGCCGAGGATCTGTACCAGTTGCTCGGGGGTCAGTCGGAACGCGCCTGCTGCCTGGGGGAAGAAGACCTGGTTGTCGACGAAGGAGTTGTGCCCGGAGCCGCGGAGTTTCAGGTCGAGGCGTTCTCCGTGCAGGTGGTCCCAGAACTTCGCCCAGCTCCGGTCGGTGTTGCGGTTGTGGTTCTGGGAACTGAACAGCAGGAAGGGGCGTTTGAGCGGCTGGGTGGTCGAGGGCCCGAAGAACTGGCCGTCCAGGTTCGCGCCGGCGTCGATCCTGGAGTCCGCATGCATGGCCGCGGGGACCGCACCTCCGCCCAGGGAAGCGCCGAACATCCCGATGCGGTTGATGTTCACGGCCTTGGACAGCCCGCGGGGGAGCGGCTTGTGGTCCACGTCCGGGTTGTGGCCGCGGGCGAGCGACGCCAGCTGGTTGATGACGAAGTGGGTGTCCGCCGCCCGGACGGCGATCGTGTCGGACGAGTGGGAACCCGGCGGCATGGTGTTCACCTCAACCCGGCCCCCGGGGAACTCCACCTCGCTGGCATCGTGGGTGTGGTCGATGGTGACGACCATGTAGCCGCGACTGGCCAGGTCCTGAGCGAGTGCGGTGCCCATCGCGCGGGGCGAGTGGAGCCCGGTCGAGTACAGCAGCACCGGTAGTTTGCCGGCCCCGCGGTCAACCGGTGCGCCGATGTGCCCGGCAGTGGTGGGCAGGGTCACCGCTCCGGGCGGCACCTGGGAGCGGGCCAAAAAGTGTGCGGCGGCGGCGGGTTGCAGCCAGGGCGCGGCGGGATAGCGGTCGGTGTCCGTGGCCGGATACCACACCGAGACCATCAGCTCGCGCGGCTGGTTCCCGGGTACCCACGGGTCCGTCCGTTTCGTGTCGCGCAGGTGGAGGTCGACCATTCCGACGCCATGGCGGCCGGACGGGGCCGGGAGCGTCAGCTGGCCCGGGGCCGGCGCGGTGTTGATGGGCGCCGCGGTGTCCGAGGGCGCCGCTGTATCCAGGGCCGCTGCCGTGGTCATGGGTGTCGTGGTGGTCTTCTCGGCGGCGGTGGCCGGCGCGATCCCGGCGCCCAGGGCGAGGGTCAGTAGTCCTGTGGTGCCGGCGACCCGGGTGCGCAACCGGCTCTGGCGCCTTCGTGCGTGTTTCATGGGCAGCCCCCTCCATGGTGGTGATCGCCGTGTGACCAGTGATCGGCTGGCGAGCATCGTATAGGCAGTTTGCCATGGCCGCGCCAACCCACGTGATTTCGCGGGCAGTTATACCCGCGACGCTTGGTGGGATGGGCGCTGCTGACGCGTACAGAAATGCACGGTGTCGGCTTCGTGTCCCCTCCGATTCCGGGCATCTGCGACCGGACTTTTCCGGGACTCATATGCGCTGAGAACGTCCTGTCGGCGCTCGTGGAGTATGCCATCGAGTCGAGCGCTGTCGAGTGTCAATGCGGGGCACGCGCTGGAGAATTGGCCTGATGCGGCCGGTGGTAGTTGTCGGATCCGGGCGGGTCGGCGGCCTCGGGGAACCAGTCGCAGCAGCAAAGGCCCAAGTCGCCGGAGGGCCTGCGCGGGCGGCTGTTCCGGTGCCTCGGCGCGGCGGCTGCCGGGCACCTGCCCCGGTCAGAAGGCCACTGGGGGAGATGGCTGATTCACGCCATCGCCGGATGGTGGCCATCGGATCCAGAATTCCGCTGCGTTGCTCATCGTTTTCACTGAGTGTTTTTGTTACGCGCCAGTTCGTGATCGTCGAGCCTCGCCAACTGCCCTTGCGTGTTTGCAGATTCCTTGAGAAGGGGCGGCTTCAAGGGGCGCCTTCAGCGGACTTGCGACTGTAAGTGACGCGGCGAATGCGGACAGGGAACCTGCGGGCAATCGCCCTGGTTGGTAGGGGGCTTGGGAATTACGCCAGGACCGGCATGGGGCTGGAGTTGGATGAAACAACTTCCCCCAAGGGGAGTTGAGCGCAGTTCCCGTGAGCCGGTATACAAGGGCCCAGCACGAACAGGCTTGTGATTATCCTGTGCTCCCCGTATTCATCCTGGTCGAGTTGTCGCACGGCCATTCCCCACCCGCCGAGAGGACACTGTCCTGCCCGCTGTTGCCCGCGCGCCCCGTCCGCACCGCATCCGACGCCGCGCCGACATGCCGCTGCTCGGAGGCGTCCGCCCGCCGATCGCCGCACTGCTCTGCGCCCTGCTGGCAGTTGCCGCGCTCACCGCACTCGGTCTCGGTACCGTTCACGAACAGGACGTCCCCCAGGCCTTACGCGATGCGGAACGCCAGATCGCCGAGGATGCCGCCGACTCGGTCGGGACCTCCATCAACGCAAGGGCCACGGCAGTGCGCCGCGCTGCGGCGTCGGACGCGCCCGCCGGCCGCAGCACTCCGGCTGCCCTACTGCGGTCCCTCCTTCCGGCCGGGCACCCTGCTGGCGGCGGTGTGCTGCTCGACCCGCACACCGGCAGACCGCTGGCCGCCAGTGGCGAAAAGGTGCCGCTGACCGGGGTGGATGTGGCGGCGCTGGCGCGGCCCGGAACCGCGAACATCGCGCCCCGGTTGGTCCTTTCGGGCCGTGGCGAACCGCGGCTGCTGCTCTTCGCCAGGGTGGCCGTCGCCGCTCCGGACGGCGGCAAGCAGGACGAGAACCACGATCAGGCAGGTGATCTGACGGAACGTCAGGATGCTGCGGAGCGCGAACTCCTGCTTGTCGTCTCGGAAAAGGTCGCTGCTCCAGCGGTGTACGGGGCGGGGCGCACCGGTCAACTGGTGGACCGGAAGGGAAGGGTGCTTGCAGCCGCCACCACCACCGGCCCGGCCCTGGCACCCCTCACCGACCACCGGGCTCTGCCTGCCGCTGCGGCGAACGTCGCGAACGGCGGTCCCCACACCGGCGACGTCTCGGGCAGCGTGCTCGGTGACGGTCGCGAAGGGCTGCGCAGGGTCACGGGGTGGGCATCGGTCGCCGCGGCGGACGGCAAGGGAGACACCTCCGGCCTGGAACTGACCGTCCTCACGGTCAGGGATGTGCCCCCGGCGAAGGAGGGAGCCGACCACACCTGGTTCGCCCTCGTGGCCGCGGGTGCGCTGGTGGTCATCGCCGTGCTGGTGACCCTGGTGCAGTGGGCCAGCATGCAGCGTCCGCTGCTGCGGCTGCACCTGTCCGCTGCCCGGCTGGCGAAGGCTGCAGGCGAAATGCCCGGGGATCGCGCAGGGCTGGCGCGGCCGGTGCCGGTTGCCGCGTTCGGCGAGCCCGGCAGGATCGGCCGGGCGCTGGAGTCGATACGCCGCCAACTGCTCGGCGAGACGGGACCGGAGCCCGTGCGCCCGGTGCGGCGCCGCCCCGGTGGCCGGGCTCTGGTCCTCGCCTGCGCACTCGTGATCGCCGCGTGGGGAGTGCCGCTGCTGTTCCTGCTCAACCGGGTACCGGCAGCCGAGGCCGCACCGGCAGCCGCCGTCGCCAACCAGCAGGCGCGCACCGAGGCCGCCGCTGACCGGGTGCGGCGGTCCCTCGGCCGGAGCTGCACCGACCTCGCGGCGGCGGCGTCAGCCCTCTCCGGTGCGTCACGCGAGCGGGCGGCGGAGGTGCTGCGGCGCGAACACGCCGACCACCCCACGTTCCGGTCGCTGTATGTGCTGGACCGCACCGGAGCAGTCGTACTGCGGGTGGGCAAGCAGCCACTGCGCACCCTCGACCGTGCGCCAACCGGCGACGGAATCACCCAGGTCAACACGTCGGGCACGATCCCCGCGATCGCCGCCTACGCCCAGATCCCGGCGGCCGGGAAGGCCGGGAACACCAAGGACGCCGTCCCGGCCGTCGTCGTCGCCGAGATCGGCGTGAACGCGCTGAACTCCCTGGTGGCGCGACAGGGGCTCGGCAGTGTGTGGCTGACCGACGAGCGCCACAGGGTGCTTGCGGCGAGCGTCGGCTTTCAGGCCTTCCAGCCTCTTCCCCACCGGGGCCTCACCCGTCTGGCGGCCAGGACCGAGGCAGCACCTGGCAGCGCGGGCAGCCCGGCGTCGGCCGTACTGCATGCGGGGACCGCCCCGGGCGAGGGCCCGTCGGTCGCGGCCGCGGCGCCACTGGCGCAGAAGGGGCCCGTCGCCGGACTCGGCTGGCGGGTGGTCTCCGCCGAGCCTGCCGCAGCGCTCAAACTGGCGGCCTATCAGCTGCAAGCGCGCACCATGCTGGCCGGTCTGCTCGCCCTGTCCGTGGGCGTCGCATGCCTGAGCTGGCTGCACATCGTGGTGGTCAGGCCGCTGCGCGCCGTCACCGGATGCGCGGAGCGGCTGGCCGCCGGTGACCGTCGCACGGTGTTGTACCCGGTCCACCACGACGAGTGCGGCTCGGTCACGCGCAGCCTGGAACTGCTCCGGCAGGCGCTGGTGGAGCGGGACCGTGGCGGCGGGAGGGCCTACGCGGCAGCTGCCCCTGTCCCATCGTTCCAGAGCGGCGGCTCGCCGCGGCAGTGAAGGATCAACTGACGTGCTTTTCCTCTATGTTGTGCTGCTGTTGAGCTGTGCCGTGCTGCTCGTCGCCGGTGTGCTGGAGCAGCGCCGCCACTACGCCGCGCTGGCGCAGATCCCCACTCGGGTGCTGGTCAACGGCATTCGCGGCAAGAGCTCGATCACGCGGCTGTGCGCGGGGGCGCTGCGCGGCGGTGATCTGGTCACCGTGGCCAAGACCACCGGCACCGCTGCCCGGTTCATCCACCCGGATGCCACCGAGGAACCGGTGTACCGCAAGTTGGGCATCGCCAACGTCGTCGAGCAGATCGGCATCGTCCGGCGCGCTGCGGCCTACCGGCCGGACGCTCTGGTGATCGAGTGCATGGCGGTGATGCCTGCGCTTCAGGAGATCAACCAGGAGAAGCTGATCCGTTCCACCATCGGCGTGCTGTGCAACGTACGCGAGGACCATCTCGCCGAAATGGGGCCGACGTTGGACGATGTGGCCCGCTCCCTGTCCCGGTCGATGCCGGTCGGCGGGGTCTGTGTCACCGCTGAGCGGGAGCGGCTGCACATCCTCAAGGAGGAGGCGGCCAAACGGAGGTGCCGCCTTCTCGTGGTGGATCCGGAGTCGGTCACCGATGAGGAGCTGCGCGGGTTCAGTTGGTTCACCTTCAAGGAGAACGTCGCCATCGCGCTGGCCGTGGCCGAACTGCTCGGGGTGGACCGGGCCACCGCACTGCGCGGTATGTGGGGCGCACCGCCGGACCCCGGCGTGCTCTCCGTCGAGCGCTACCGCACACCCGCCGGCAAGCGGCTGCGCTTCGCCAATGTCTTCGCCGCCAACGACCCCGAGTCGACGTTGATGAACGTCCGTCAGCTGGAGGAGCTCGGTGCGATCCGCCGCCCGCTGAACGTGGTCATCAACTGCCGCCCGGACCGGGTCGAACGCAATGGGCAGATGGGAGCGATCATCCCCGACCTTGCGCCCGAGACCGTCCTGCTCATCGGGCATCCGACCAAGAGCGCCCGCGACGGCATCCCGCCGAGCTGGTCGTCAGGTCGGGTGGTGGACCTGGGCGGCGACCGGCGCGACGCACAGGAGCTCACCCGCGCCATCCTCGCCGAACTGGGCCCGGATTCCTCGCTGGTGGCCGTCGGCAACATCCACGGCCAGGGCGAGCTGTTCCTGGAGCACCTCGGCAAGTTGCCCGCTGACGACGCCGACGAGCCGCTTCCGGTCGCGCACCCGCCCGAGCCGCAGCCCTACAGCTGGGTGGCGCCGCTGAACCGCCGCCGGCCCGGCCCGCACATCCCGAGCCCCGCCGCTGCCCATGCCGACGCCCTGTACCAGCCGACAAGGAACCCGCTGTGATCCCCGTCAACGTCACTCCGCAGACCATCGCGCTGGGGATAGCCCTCGGCCTGGTCTTCTCGCTGGTCTGCTATCTGACCACCAACCTCTCTCCCGGCGGCATGATCACCCCCGGCTGGCTGGCGCTGACCCTCGTCACCGATGTGGTCCGGGCCGCAATGGTGATCGGCGTCACCGCTCTCACCTTCGCCGCGACCAAGCTCCTCCAGCGCCATGTGATCCTCTACGGGAAGCGGCTGTTCGCGGCCGTGGTGCTGTCCGCGGTACTGCTCCAGACCACGGTGCTGCTCGCGCTGCAGCACGAGTTCCCGCTCCTTTACACCGCCCAGACCCTGGGCTTCATCGTGCCCGGCCTCATCGCGTATCAGCTGGTCCGCCAACCGTTGGCCGCCACCGTGATCTCCACCACCGCGGTGACCCTCGGCACGTATGTGGTGCTCGTCGCCGGGTTGCTGCTGGGGGCGCTGCCCATCGGCTGATCTCGCCGTACCGCCCGCGTCCGCCGCGCCCATCCGCACGTCGATCGAAGAGCTCGGCCGAGGTCGCGTAGGGACCGCCGCCCGTGAAGTCGACGAACGATCCCGCACCCCAGCCCGACGTCCCATGAGAGACCCCGCCATGGCCACGACCACCCTCGCCCGGAAGCCCGGCGGCCGCCGCCGGCGCACCACCGGGTTCCGTCAACGCATCACCAGTGACCGGGAGTTGCCCGCACTTCTGCTGATCCTGGCCACTGCCGCGGTGCTCTACGCCTGGGGCATCGACCAAGCCGGGGTACACCCGTACTACAGCGCGGCCGCGCGGTCGATGGCGGCGAACTGGCACGCCTTCGTCTTCGGCGGGCTGGACCCGAGCGGCTCGGTCACCGTGGACAAGATCCCCGGTGCGCTGTGGCCGCAGGCCCTCTCCATCAAGCTCTTCGGACCGCACAACTGGGCGGCGGTGCTGCCGCAGGTACTGGAAGGCGTACTGGCCGTCTGGGCGCTGCACCGGATCGTCCGTGCCTGGGCCGGCCCACGGGCAGGGCTGCTCGCCGCGCTGGTACTCACGCTCACCCCGGTCACCGTCGTACTCGACCGGCACACCATCCCCGACACCCTGCTCGTCCTGCTGCTGGTCCTCGCCGCGGGATCGCTGCAGAAGGCCGTCGCCACCGGGCGGCTGCTGCCGCTGCTCATCTGCGGGACATGGGTGGGACTGGCCTTCCAGGCCAAGATGCTCCAGGCGTGGCTCGTTCTGCCGGTCTTCGCCGCGGTGTACCAGATGGCGGCGCCCGGCTCACGGTGGAACCGGGCCTGGCGGCTGCTGCTCGCCGGGGCAACCGCCCTCGTCGTCTCCTGCTCCTGGCTGCTGCTGGTGTGGGCGACCCCCGCACCGAACCGTCCGTACATCGACGCGACCACCAACAACAACCCCTTCACCCTGGTCTTCGGCTACAACGGGCTGAGCCGCTTCGGCCACGACCCGCATGCGCTGGGCGCCGTCGCCGGCACCGCAGCCAGCCGCACCACCGACAACACCGGTTGGACGATGCTGGTCAACCAGAACGTGGGCCCGCAGATCTCCTGGCTCCTGCCGCTCGCCGTACTGGCCTTGGCGCTGGGCGTGTGGTGGCGCAACGGACAGCCGCGCACCGACGGGCCGCGGGCGGGGTTCCTGCTCTGGGGAGGCTGGCTGGTGGTGCACGTCGTGGTCTTCAGCAACTCCAACGGCAACCACGGCTACTACACCGCCGTACTGGCCCCGGCCCTCGCCGCGCTGACCGGCGGCGGAGTCGCCCTCTTCTGGGCCGAGTACCGCGCCGGTGGCCGACGCCGAGCGGCGCTGCCCCTCGCAACCGGGCTCACGGCGCTGTGGGCGGTGGGAATTGAGGGCTCGCACAGCGAATTCGCGCCCTGGCTGCTGCCGATGGTGCTGATGCTCGGTCTGTGCGGGACCGTCGGCCTGTGCACCCGCGGACCACGCACCACGCCACGGGCGGTGTACGGCGCCCTGGCGGCCTCTCTGGCGTCCGTACTGCTCGCCCCGGCGGTCTGGGCCACCTCCTGCCTGGACCCGCGGTATGCCGGCTCACCGCTGTCGCCGCTGGCCGGGCCGGTGGGACCCGACTACCGCGACCGGCCCCACCACCGGCCCACGTTCCGGCGATACCCCTTGAACAAGCCGTCCGCGCGGGACGCCGCATTGCTGAACTACCTTTCCGCGCACCGTTCCGGGGAGAAGTACCTGCTCGCCACCCAGGCCGCCTACGGTGCCGAGCCGCTGCTGCGCGCCACCTCCCAACCCGTTCTGGTCATGGGCGGCTTCACCGGCCTGACCCCCTATCCGGCCGCACAACGGCTCAGCGACCTGGTCTCCGCCCACCGAGTGCGCTACGCCCTGCTGACCACGCGCCGCCCGCCCACACCGGCATCGGCCTGGGTGAAGCGACACTGCACGCCCGTCTCCCCAAGCGCCTACGGCCGGACCTCGGACGGAAGCTTCACCCTCTACGACTGCGCTCGACGAGCCAACTGACCTGCACGCAGGGCGAGTTCGGCGACGCATCAGCGCGCCGCCGACCGAGGACTGTCCGATTCGTCACCGCATTGAGCGATGACATGCGCAAGCCATAGGTATATGGTTTCGGCCACTGTTACCTAGGGTGTTGCTCTGGCCAAAGGTTGGTCCGATGGTTGATCGCTGCAGTGCCCAGGGCGCAGTGCCCTACCCCCCTCACAGCTCTGCCCGCGTGCACAGGACCCGGTCGTGCCCGACCGGGGCCGTGCGCGCCGCAGAAAGGCATGCCATGTCCCGAATACGCGTTACCAAACCCGCCGCTCTGACCGCACTGGCAGGCGTCGGCGCCTGTCTGGCCATCGTCGTCGTGCCGTCCGCGTTCGCGGGCACGACCACCCCGGCCGGCGGCACCTGCACGATCCGCCCCGCGGCGAAGAGCTCCGAGGCGCCGCTCAGCTGTCTCGGCGTCACCGCTTCTCTCGACCGTCTTCCTGCTGTCGGCGAGCAGGCCACCCTCACCGTGGACGTCCAGGCGCAGGACGACGTCAAGCGCGCCGGCCTGTCCGTCCAACTGCCGCCCGCGCTCCGGATGACCGGCGGGGAATCCGGCCTCGCCGCGCCCACCACGGACAGCTTCGGCCAGCGCACCAGCCAGGAACTCGCCCTCACCCCGGGCACCCGCACCGTCAAGCTCAAGGTCAAGGCCGTCGCCGCCGGACCCGCCCAGATCCAGGCGGACATCAGCGACATCGACCATCCCGACCCGCGGCGCGCCGGGCACGACTCGGTGGAGCTCACCGTCGGCACGTCCAACGGCTCCTCCGACAAGGGCGTCTCGGTCACCAAGGGCGACGCGGCCCCGGTCCACCGCCCCGGGTCCGGTGCCCGCAAGGCACGGCCGGTCGCCCCCAAGGCCCCTGCCCCTGTCTCTGCCCGTGCCTCGGCTGCCTCAGCCCCGGCCTCCCCACGCGCCACCGCCGCGGCCGCGTCCAACGCCCAGACCTGTGTCAGCGGCACCTTCCGCAATCGCTTCCAGTCCGCCGAGGGCGGCAGTTGGAACGGCAAGGCCAACCGGGACGAGCCGGTCAGCAACGCCAACATCACCCTGTGGGGCAAGCCCACCGCCAACAGCGCCACGCAGAAGCTCGCCACGGGGATGACCGGCAACGGCGACGGCAAGTTCAACCTCTGCTACACCCCCAGCGCCTCCGTCACCTCCCAGGCCTGGGTGGAGTTCCAGACACAGGCCGGCCGGATGTGGTCGGTGGTCGACGGCAACGGCCGCCTCTACTCCACCGCCACCTACTCGCTGAGCAACATCTCGGGCAGCACCAGCCTGGGCAACGTGTACGCCAACGAGGGACAGAGCCGTGCCTGGCACGCCCTCGACACCCTCAACAAGCTGTGGTGGAACCGCGGTTCCACGACCAACTGCTGGGCAAGCCGCCAGCAGGACGGCCACTGCACCCCGATCACCGTCCAGTGGTACCCCGGCTCCACCGACGGCACGTACTGGACCACCAACGACGACAAGATCCATCTCGCGGACAACGACCCCGACTCCGAGCACACCACCGTCCACGAAGCGGGCCACGCGCTCATGGGCAAGCTCTACAACGGCTGGTGGCCGAACGTGAGCAACTGCTCGCCCCACTACGTCAACCGCACCTCCTCCACCAGCTGCGGCTGGACCGAGGGCTTCGCCAACGCGGTGGCGTTCCACACCTTCAACGACACCACGTACTACTGGGGCAACGGCAGTTCCCTGAACCTCGCCAATGACCGCACCACGACCGGCATCGACGCGGGCGACGCCTGCGAGGCCCGCGTTGCCACCGCGCTGGTCGACCTGTGGTCCCAGGTCGACGGCGGCTGGACGAAGAGCAACACCATGATGTCCCGGACCTGGCAGTCCAGCTTCCGCGAGTACTTCGTCGACGACCGGCCCGACTACGGCCTGGACAGCGGCTCGACAGCCCGGAACATCCTCTACAACCACACCATCCAGTACTGATACCGACCGCTGTCAGCTGCATGGACCCATGGACCGGGCCGACCGTCGGCCCGGTCCGTGCGCGTTTTCCCAAGGAAGGGGAGGCTCCTGGCCCGGCCCAGGCCCCCGGCGGATCGAGTCGCCGCTGGCAGGCATCACACGCCGAGGTCGCCGAGGTCGGCGTGGGCCAGGCGGGGCGGCAGGCCGGCTTCGGGCGCCGCGTTGAGCCGGATACGGGTGGCGGCCAGCCCGGCGAACTGCGGGGCCAGTTGCGTGAGCCGGGTGCGGGTGAAGACGCCCAGGTGCGGCCCGGTGCGCCGGGCGAGGTGGAGAACCTCCGCCCAGGCCGAGAACCGGACGAGCAGCGCAACCGGCCCGACGGACGGCCTCGGCAGCCCCTCCACACCGAGCGGTGCCGCCATCAGAATGATCGGGTCCGGCACCGACGGTGAGGCCCGACCGGAGGCCGCCCCCGCCCGGACCGGCCGTGCCCCGGCGCCGATCGCGGTCTCGGTCCATGCGGCCAGACGGGCCCGCCACTGCCGGTGCGGCAGTGCGGTGACCGGGCGGAAGCGCGCGGTCTCCCGTGCGAGGTGGTCCAGGAAGGCGGTGAGGCGGGCTTCGTGCACCGCGACCAGTGGGGTGGCCGCGCAGCGGCGTCCGGCGCGGGCGAAGCAGGACCGGACGGTGGCCCGTGCGGCGGCCCGTGTGTCTCCGTCGTGTCGGAGCACCAGGAGTCCGGGCGGCGGCGGGCGCCAGGGGTCCCACGCACAGCACTGCGGTACCACCCGGTCGACATGCTCAGCCAGTACGCACCGCAGGTCGGCCGCCCGCCGGTCCACCACCACCGCCCACATCCCGCGCGGCAGCCCGGCCTCCCGGGCCGCCGCAAGCACGGCCAGGGCGCTGACCGCGGTGCGGTGGTCGACCTCGGAGACCACGGCCACTCCCGTCAGCAGAGCCGGCAGGGCCCCTTCGAGCAGCGACACGAGGGGGCGGGCACCGTCCACGTGCGACATGGCCACGGTGGGACGCTGCGGTGGGGAGGGGGACGACGTGCCGGGGCGGGGGCGCCGCCAGGGTGCCCGCTGCTGGCTCGCCGCGGCGGCATGCTGCAGCAATGTCCCCCGAACACCGCGGAGTTCGGCCTCGGCATCGGCGGGCCCGAGACCTGATGCGTCCTGGAGGACGATCCGCAGCGCCGCATGGCGCACCGCCAGCGCCCGTTGCAGTCGACAGCTCCAACCTGCCTGCTGTGTGGCGGAGATACGTCCCCATGACCGCGCGGCGTCCCGCGCATCCGCCACCGCGGCCCGGGCCTCGTCGGGGCGGGAGAGCGGCAGGGACAGCAGCGGGCGGCGGGAGAACACCCCGATCACCGGAAGGTGGCCGTCCGGCGGTCCGGTCAGTCCGCTCGCGGCCAGCGCCTGCGGCAGGGGAGCGCCGAGCAGGTCGCGTATGAGCGCATCGGTGACGGGTGGTGCCATGTCGGTGCTCTCCAACGGGCGTGCCGGCAGCCTGCACCCATACGTTATGGCCGCGCCGCAGACCAGCGCGAGGGCGCGCCGCCGCCCCTCCGCGGGGCGGGTCTTCCGCGTCGCCAATGGAGTGCGTGCGGTGCCGTCAGGCGCGTACGATCTGCCCCTTCCCGCCGGCCACGCCAAGGCCGCCGGAGATACCGCCTCCGGCGAACGAGCCGATGTATTCGCCGCTCATGCCCCACCAGTTGACGTTTACGGTTGATTCGATCGCCGTCGGCGACTTGACGTTCGTGAGGAATGCGAAGCCCAGGCCGCCGAAGAGACTGGTCTGGGCGTCGTACCTCGTCGCGGAGGCTTGTGCGGTCGCCGCAAGCAGCTCTACCGGCTCCGACGGGTCCCCGAAGTCCAGCCGGCCGCGTGCGTTGTGCAGGTCGAAATGGGCACGCGCGATCTTCGCGTAGTGGTCGGACAGCTCCTCCGGGCTGACCTGATGGGTCGGAGTGCACCTGAGTCACGCATGCCTCCGGAAATTTCTGGTCGCAAAGGACCTCTTCGCTGCTCCCCTGGCGGTAGAGCATGCAATGAGTACCGCGCAACCTGCAGAAGCAAACGGGAAAGCCTCCGACGGGGCTACATGCTTCCGTCAGTGTGGAGGCCACCCGCGACGGGTGGCCTCCACGGACTGTCTGCGGCTGATTCAGCTCGTGTAGAAGCGCTTGACCGCCTTCAGGAATTCCTTGCTGCTCAGCTGTCCGTCGTTGTCGCTGTCGAGGGCCGCGAAGTAGCCCGACGCGTCGTGCTGCGGCATGCACAGGAAGTCGGCCGCGCGGAGAAACTCGTCCTGGCTGATGGTGCCGTCGTCATCACCGTCGAGGACGGCGAAGAGGGTCTGGCAGACCTCTCCCTTGCCCGGACGGTTCGGGGAGCGGAATTCGGGCGAGGTGCGGGTGGTCACGTACTCGTCGGCGGTCAGGGCGCCGTCGCCGTCGGCGTCGCCCAGCGAGAGGAAGGAGGCCCACTGGGTCTCGTTGGCCCGAATGAGAGCCTGGGCCTTGGGCGCGTCCTCGGGGACGCCGAGGCTGGCGAGGAGCTTGCGTGGCGCACGCAGGAAGTCGGTGAGGTCGACGACCCCGTCGCCGTCGGCGTCCATCCGCCGGAACTCCTCGATGAGTGCGTTGTTGCTGGTAGTGGTCATGCCACCACAGCGTGCCAGTCGCAGCTCCCGGCAGGGCGGCACCCGACGCCCGGCTACCCCTCACGAGTGAACGGAGAGGTGGCGTACGCGTCGGCCTTCGGTGCCGTGAAGAGACGGCCGGTTGTCGGAGGGCTAAGCGGGCTGGTCCCGCTGACCGTCAAGCGGCTCCGGAGAGGCGCACCAGCGCACGGCGAGGGCGGCGATGTCGTCGTCGAGGCGTCCTCTGCTGTAGTGGAGGAGGTCGTGGTGCAGAGCGTTGAGCAGTTCGCCGGGTTGCCCCGGGGTCTGCCGGCGCAACCAGGCCGCCACCGGGAAGAACTCGCCGTCGCGGTCGCGCGCCTCGGCGACACCGTCGGTATAGAGGAGCAGCAGGTCGCCAGGGGCGAAGCCGAAGGTGTCGATGCTGTAGTGATCACCGATCAGCTCCGCGAGGTTGAGAAGCGGTGAGGGAGCGGTGGGCTCCAGGGCGCGGACCTCCCCGCGGTTCAGGAGCAGCGGCGGGGGATGTCCGCAGTTGAGGATTCCGATACTGCCGCCCTCGTGGGGGATCTCGGCGAGAAGCGCGGTGGCGAAGCGCTCCATCATGCCCTCGGGGGGAAAGGCGGCGTTGTAACGGGTACTGCTGGCTTCCAGGCGGCGGGCGATATTGACCAGGTCGGCCTCGTCGTAGGCCGCCTCCCGGAAGGAGTTGACCATCGCCGCGGCCGAGCCCACCGCCGGCAGCCCCTTGCCCCGCACATCGCCGATGAGCAGCCGGACCCCGTACTTCGTGTCGACCACCTCGTAGAAGTCGCCGCCGATACTGGCCTCCGCCGCGGCCGCGAGGTACAGCGCCTCGATCTGGACGCCCCCGAAGCGGCGCGGCATCGGGCTCAGGACCACCTGCTGCGCCGCGTTGGCGACGAGTCGGACCTGGAACAGGGTCTGCTCCCGCCGGAGCCGGACATGGCTTCCGTACGCGGCCGCCACGGTGACAGCGACGATCCCCGCCGCCGTCCACCACGTCCCCAGGCCGGGGAACACGATCCCGAGGCCGATCATGAGAAGAAGGCAGACCGTCCCCAGCAGGACCGTGGGAAGCACGGGCCACATGGCGGCGGCGAGGGCCGGCGCTGCGGGCAGGAGCCGGCTGAAAGCCAGTTCTGGGGGAGTGGCGTACGCCAGGCCGGCGATGACAACGGTCAGGATCACCGGAGACAGCAGAGTGAGTGGCCCCCGGCCGTGGCGACGTCGGAGGTGCAGCCGTCCAGGCTTGATCACACTTGGCATGATATCCACGCATAGCGGACATGGCGCTCTGGTGAGTCGGAGTCGGCCGCCTGCGCCCGGACGGTGCACCCTGCTGGGCGATGGTGCCGAGGCCGAGGAGGGCCGGGCGCCTCAATGGCTCAGAGAGACGTCGGTGCCGTGACCCGTCTGCCGGACGAGGTGCCCGCCGAGGGTGTCGGCGCCACGGAGCGGATGGGCTGACCGGGTCGACGATCGAATGCCCGGCTCATTCGGTGTGCTCCGTGTTCTCTTCCGAGCCGAGGCCGCGAAGTGGACGTCTGGCGTCCTTGCCTTCTGCGGCCGTGCCCTCGGTGTCGTCCGGCTGCTCCTGCTCTTCGCCGGCCGTGTCGGGCTTCAAGAGACGTTGCAGCCGGCGGGCGGATGCGGAGGCGTCTGGGGTCGGTGGCTCTTCCGTCATGACGAGGTGCCCCTCTGTTGCCAGCCCCCGGCCCTTCACGCGCCGGTATCTCCCCGCCCCCCGTTGGGGGTGCGGGGAGCGGGGAGAACGCACCGGAGATGGTTGCGCGTACTACGCATCCTTGCCGTAGGTGACGCACACGGCATCTTTTCGCGCTGCTCTTGTGGGCCGAATGGGCACGGCGGCTCGACGGAGGCGGCTGTCCAGGCGGAGACGGGCGAACCGCCACCTGGGTGAGCTGTGCCGCGCCCTCAGGCCTGGCTGGACACCGGCCCAACACGACACCGGCCCGAACGCTGGTGGTCAGCCGGCCGTCAGCTCGATCATCAGCCGGTCGTCAGCTCGGTCATCAGCCGGTTCGCGACCGGCACGGCGATGTGGTGCCGTGCGGCCGCCCGCAGCAGTGCGCCGCCGACCGCGTCCAGCTCCAGCGGACGGCCCGCCTCGGCGTCGCGCTGCATCGACGACTTGGCGCCCGGCGGGAAGGCGTCGTACAGCGCCAGGGCCCCGGCGGGATCGGTGGGCGCTCCGCAGGCCCGGCCGACGGAGGCTGCCTCCTCGACGAGTGCCACCAGCTCCTCGCGCCGTTCGGTCCGTACGTCGCCGATGGTGAGTCCGTAGCGGGTGGTGAGCAGCGCGAAGGGCGCGAGGAACGCCAGCTTGGCCCAGAGCGCGGCGGCCTCGTCCTCGGCCACACGGGTACGCACTCCGGCGGCCTGGAGCATCGCGGCCAGTGCTTCCAGTGTGTCCTGCTGCTCTTCCGGTCCGGTCAGGTCGATCTCGATGAACGGGCTGCCGTGCTCAACTCGACCTGGTGCGACGCGAGTTGACTCGACCCGGATCACGCCGGGGGTGACCCTCCGCGTGCCGTAGCGCCGGCGCAGCGCGGCCGGGTGCTCGATGCCGTTGAGCAGCGGCAGCACGAGGCCGTCGCCGAGCATGCCGGGCGGGATCCGCTCCAGCGCCGCATCGAGGGCGGTGTGCTTGACGGTCACCAGACACAGATCGACCGGCTCGCGCAGCTCGGTGTCCGCCTCCACCGGCGCGGTGAAGTCACCGAACTGTGCGCTGCGTACCTGAAGACCGTCCCGGCGCAGTGCCTGTGCGGTCGCCTCTCCCGCCACGCAGATCACCCGGTGCCCGGCACGGGACAACAGCGCGCCAAGGAGGCCGCCGACGCCGCCCGGGCCGAGCACCGCCACGGTCCGGGGAGTGAGCATGGCGTGGCAGTCCTTCCAGGCGGAGCCGCTCAGGAGCGGCCGGAAGCGGGTGAACAGGGCGAGGAGGTCGGGACCCCGGGTCCGGCGGAAGGCGTGATCGACATGGGCGATGTCGAGTTCGTTGGCGGCGGACAGTTCGGCGAAGTCCCGTCGCAGCCCGAGATCCGGAGTGAAGGTACGGCCGGTGAACCGGTCGCGGAAAGCGGCGTCGGCGTCGGCGTCGCCGTCGGCGAGCGCGGGGTAGGAGGCGCCGCGGTCGCAACTGGCGTAGAGGTACACCAGGGCTTCGGCCTCGGTGCCGATGACGGCGGCCAGTTGATCGCGGCGGTCGAGGGGAAGCAGGGCGGTGGCGAAGCCGTCGGTGCCGTAGAACGCGTGGCACAGGCCGGCGAGTTGGAGGGCGGGGCGAGCGCCCCATGCGGCGAGTCGTTCCCGTACGCGTAGCAGGTGGGCGAGGAGAGTGCCGCCCGGGTGAGCGAGGTCTTCGGCGCCGCACTCGCGCAGCAGCGCGACGGCGCGAGCGGTGGTGGAGGGGGAAGTGGACAAGGGATCAGTTCCTCTCGGCACGTGGCGGGTCGGCACCCGCCCGTGCCTTCGCCTCACGTCCGGACCGTTGCGAAGGCACGGGCGGGTTGCCGCCCTGGGCCCTGCAGTGATCATGAAGCACCCT
Organism: Streptomyces sp. NPDC002446; assembly: GCF_053595675.1. Taxonomy (NCBI): domain Bacteria; kingdom Bacillati; phylum Actinomycetota; class Actinomycetes; order Kitasatosporales; family Streptomycetaceae; genus Streptomyces; species Streptomyces sp. NPDC002446. Next base: position 209,525 of record NZ_JBSFYC010000002.1, read on the forward strand.
GAAAACCCAAGTCAATCCTCGGATTTCCTTGGTGACACCCAAGCATTACCTTTGATGACCATGACTCTTGACGATCTCCGTGTCTTCGCCGCCGTGTGCCAGTCCGGCTCGCTGAGTGCGGTCGCCCGCGACCTGTCGTGTACGCAGTCGGCGGTCAGCCAGCATGTGAAACGGCTCGAACGGGAGCTGGGGCTGAGCCTGTTGGAACGGCACCCTCGGGGCGTTGTGCCGACGCAGGCCGGACACGTTCTTCGCGCGGCGGTCGCCGACGGCCTCGGAAGCATCGACCACGCCCTGCGCCGGCTCGAAGATCTGGTACGCGGCGATGGCGGCTCGGTGCGGATCACCACCGGGGCCACCACGGTCCGGCACTTCATGTCCGCCGGCGTCGTCGACTTCCGCCGGCGCTTTCCCCAGGTCAGCCTTGAGTTTCAGACCGAGTACTCCAGCCGCAGCTGCTTTGAGACGCTCGCAGTGGGCGGCGTCGACCTCGCATGGATCACCCTCGGCGACCCGGTCCGCGGCATCGAGCAGCGACCGGTCGTCGAGCTTCCCTGGGTGCTGGCCGTCAGAGCCGATGCCCCCTTGGCGGCCAGGTCGCTCATCGAGCCGGCCGACCTGGAAGGCGTACATCTCATCGGGCTCCCCGAGAACGCGACATCCCGGTCACATCTCGACTCCTGGCTGGCGGAATCGGGGGTCAGGCCCGTCTTCGACACCAGCGTCGCCGACTGGGACACCGCGATCCTCCTGGCCGAGCTGGGCCTCGGTCATGCGGTCGTCCCCGCCCTCCCCGGTTGGCGCGGCCCCGGCCATCCCGACCTGCGCCTGGTCCCCATACCCGCCCTGCCCAACCTCACCGCGGGCTGGGCGGTACGTTGCTGGGACACGCTCTCGCCGCTGGCCCGGTCCTTCGCCGACACCGTCGCCCGCCTGTCGGCGGCCTGAGCGAAGTCCTCGGGTCTGGCGGTCGGTGAAGTACGGGGACCGCGGCGAAGACCTCCGGTGTGGTGGAGCCGTCTCGTACTGCACCACACCGGAGGTCCTTGTGACCCACCGTCGGCCAACCTGGGCCAGACGCTCTCTCAGACCCGGTCCGCCGCAATCAGCAGGTAGTGGAAGCTGCCCTCCTTGTAGGCGGTGAGGAACGGGTCCTCGACGCCGGTGGCCAGCGAGGACTCGGCCCGCAGCTCCCAGTACGGAATCGTCGCGGCCGTCAGGTCGACGACGTTCATCGGGACGAGGCCGTTGGCCGCCATGGCCCGGAAGTAGGCGCTGCGCGGGTGGATGTTGCACGTGTAGTGCTCGTCGATGCGGCTGACGGCCTTGGAGCGGCCACCCGTCACGTCGTTGTAGCAGCCGGTGATGACGACGTAGCGGCCGCCGAAGGCGAGCTGGCGGGCGTGCTCGGCGAAGAGGTCGAACAGGTCCACGTACATGGTGGACTCGTTGTTCCAGATGCCCTGGAAGGCGGCGGTCGGCAGGCCCGTGTCCAGCATGTTGCGGAAGTGGTAGCGCACCTTGTCGTCGACGCCCCGCTTGCGGGCCTGGCCGTTGGCGAACTCGACCTGGGTCTCGGAGATGGACACACCGTCCACCTGGCAGCCGAAGCGGGCGTTGGCCATGATGCTGGTGCCGCCGCGGCCGCAGCCGGCGTCCAGCAGACGGTGCTCCGGGGCTATGGGGCCGAGGTGGTCGAGCAGGACATCGGCCTGGGCCGACTCCAGGCGGTGCAGTTCGGCGATGATGCGCTCGTCGCGGGTGTCCTCGGGGCCCTCCAGGACGGAGGGGTCGTAGTCGCCGAGGCCGTAGTGGTGGTGGTAGAGGCCGTCGACGTCGCCCAGGCGCAGGTTGACCGGGTCCTTCTCGCGGTTCCAGTAGTCCGCCACGGACTTCTGGTAAGCCGTGCGCAGGACGGGAACGGAGGCGGCAGGCGTGGTGGTCATGGGTGGGGCTCCTTGCAGTGTGCGGAGGTCAGGAAGTCGGTGAGGTGTAGCGGGGGCTGCCGCTGTGCCATGCGCGGTTGCCGCCCAGCCAGGCCCACACCCCCGCGAGGAAGCGGCGCAGCTGGGGCGAGCCGGTCAGGGCCAGGGTCGCGGCCTCCGTCTCGAAGGTGCGCACCAGCTCGTCGTGGATCGCCGCACTCCGCTCGACCGCCTCGCGCGGCGAGCACCGCTCCTCCTCGGCGATCACGGTCGGCAGGTTGAACTCCACGCTCTCCGAGTGGCGTTCCTTCGCCATCGAGTACAGGTCGTTGACGAGAGTGGCGGCCGTGGAGGCCATGGTCACGGCGCGGCGCACCCGTGGATCGGAGTACTCGGCGGCGGGCAGCGCGTAGCCGCCCACCATGTCGGTCATCGCGATGCACGGCAGGAAGCTGTTGATCTGACGGTGCGCCAGGTACTCCCAGACGGCGGGCATCCGGCCCTGAGTGCGCCAGGAACCCTCCTGGCAGTAGCCCACGAACAGGACGGCCACTTCGTGGTGCACCCGGGCCAGTTGGGACGGGTCCGCGTACCGGGCCAGGTGCGCGAAGCCGGTGCGCAGGGCGGTCCGCACCGGGTCGTCCCGCATGGCCTTCTCGACGGCGGGAACGTAACCGAGCGGCGGGTGGGCGGGGTCGACGGCCGCGTACGCGACCCCGAGCTGCGCGCCGAGCAGCGCCGTCGCGGAACCCATCGTCTCGTCGTCGCAGTAGTAGTCGTCCGTGGCCCACTCCGCCAGCGCACACTTGCCTGCCGCCAGTAGCCGGTCAGGGTCGTCGGTGTCGGGGTGGGCCAGCATCATCAGGCGCCCGAAGTCCGCCGCGCGGACGCGGTCGAGCCGGCCGGCGTAGAGGCCGATCTCCTCGGCCCACGCCACCAGGCGTGCGTTGACCTCGTTGGCGAGCGCCGGGTCGACGCGGAGCGCGGGCGGGCAGTACAGGTCCGGGACGGCGGTGTCCCCGGCGTCGACGGCGACGCCCCCAACGTCCTTGCGCCTGGGCGCGATACGGGCGGCCGAGGTGCCCAGCCCCGTCGGCCCGGTCGGGGGCAGGGCGAACCTCTCCGGGAGGCCGCCACCGGTTCCGGGCAGCCGTTTCGGTGCCGCCGGGCGGACGCTCTGGTGGGGGACAGGGGTGAGCAGCGTGGCCACCAGCCGCGCCACGTCGTGGCGGGCCGCGGGCGCGGTCATACGGGACAGCAGCGACACGGAGACTCCTCAGGCCTCAGGCCGGCGTGCCGAACACATCGACGTTCTCCAGGACGCCGAGCGCATCGGGCACGAGAACGGCCGCCGAGTAGTACGTGCTGACCAGGTAGGAGATGATCGCCTGCTCGTTGATGCCCATGAACCGGACGTTCAGCCCGGGCTCGTACTCGTCGGGGATCCCGGTCTGGCGCAGCCCGACCACTCCCTGCCCCTCCTCGCCCAGCCGCATCGCGAGGATCGCCGAGGTACCGGCCTCCGAGACGGGGATCTTGCCGCAGGGGAGGAAGGGCACGCCCCGCCACGCCGGCACGGGATGGCCATCGACCTCGGCGGTGTCGAAGGCAAGGCCCCGCTTGTTGCACTCACGACCGAAGGCCGAGATGGCCCGGGGGTGGGCGAAGAACACCTTGGTCCCGCGCCGCATGCTGAGCAGCTCGTCCATGTCGTCCGGGGTGGGTGGGCCGGAGTGGGTGGAGATGCGCTGGCTGTAGTCGGCGTTGTGCAGCAGCCCGAACTCGGGGTTGTTGACGAGCTCGGACTCCTGGCGCTCACGCAGCGCCTCGATCGTCAGCCGCAGCTGCTGCTCGACCTGGTCCATCGGGTCGTTGTAGAGGTCCGCGACCCTGCTGTGCACCCGCAGGATCGTCTGCGCCACGCTCAGCTCGTACTCGCGGGGCTGGAGCTCGTAGTCGACGAACGTGCCCGGCAGCACGGGCTCGCCCAGGTGCCCGGAGGCGAGGGCGATGGCCGCCTCGCCCTTCTTGTTCTGCGGCCGCGCCTTGTCGGCCTGGCGCCGCCGGACGTGCGCCCGCAGCCCTTCGTTGCGGCCCGCCACCTCCTCGTACGCGGCCCGCGGCAGCGCCAGCACCGTGCACGCCGTCATCGCGCGCGCCGTGAACTCCCACGTGCCCGGCTCCTCGGCCACAGCCTGCCCGCCGAAGAACCCGCCGTCCGCCAGCACGCCGCGCCGGGACTCATCGCCGTACGCGCCAGGGGCGAGCTTCTCCACCTTGCCGCGGGCGATCAGGTGGACCTCGTCGAGTGTCCGACCCCGCTCGGCGATCACCTGGCCGGATGCGTACTCCCGCTGCTCGCACCGCTCGGCCAGCGCCCGCAGCACCTCGGCGTCGTCGTACCCGCGCAGCAGCGGCAGTTCGCCCAGCTCGGCGGGGACGACCTTGACCGCGGCCCCTTCCTGGACGAACGTCACCCGGCCGTCGCCGACCTCATACGCCAGCCGCCGGTTGACCCGGTACGTGCCGCCTTTGACCTCCACCCAGGGCAGCGCCCGCAGCAGCCACCGCGAGCTGAGGCCCTGCATCTGCGGCACGGTCTTGGTGGTGGTCGCGAGGTTCCGCGCGGCGGCGATCCCCAGACTGAGCTGTGCCCGGCCTGCTGTCTGCTCGGGCTGCTCCGGCTGCTGCCGGTGCACTGCGGTCGACATCCGCTCCGGTCCCTTCCGTCTGGCGCATACGTGCATACGTCAAGAGGGAGCCCCTGAAATGCCCCGATCGGGCGATGATGGGCTCCCGCCGCGCAAGTGAAGCAGCGCTTAATGATGTTGGTCGAGGTGGCCGGAAGTGCACCGATGCATTTGCGTCACCGGACAGAGTGGTCGTTATGTCCAATATGCCGCGACGTTTGCCCTTTTGGGCTGGCTGATGTGGTGTCATGCGCAAGCACCGCCGCTGCGCGCTCCTTGATCGAGGTGGCCGATAACGTGCGGTTGGGCAGGGGGAGCGGGGGCCGGAGCGGGGGACGCGGGGAGAGGTCCGCCACCGGTGGGCCAGGCGGCTGCCCCGTTCGGGTTGTCGAGCACCCGCCGTCCCACGCGCCGCACAACTGATCTCCCTCCGGCGCGTTCATTGAACGAGGCACGACGGGACCACTGGCACGGAGGCGGCCGATGGCGATGGGCACGGAGACCAGGGCTGACAGGGCGGCAACGGCTGGTGGCACAGGCGTGGTGCGCGTGGTGGCACGCAGACTGCTGCCGCTGCTGTTCGTGCTGTATGTCGTCAACTTCCTTGACCGCGCGAACATCGGCGTCGCCGCATTGACGATGAACGCGGATCTGGGGCTGAGCGCCACCGCCTACGGCACTGCCGCCGGGATCTTCTTCGTGGGTTATGTGCTCTTCCAGGTCCCGGCGGCGGTGGCGTTGAAGCGGTTCGGTGCCCGGCGCTGGCTGTGCTGTGTGATCACCGCCTGGGGTGTGTGCTCGGCCGCCACCGCGTTCGTCACCGACGCGCACAGCCTCTATCTGGCCCGGTTCGCGCTGGGGATGACCGAGGCCGGATTCTTCCCCGGCGTCGTCGCCTACCTGACCGCCTGGTTCCCTTGCCGGCAGCGCACCCGCGCCCTGGCTCTGTTCTTGCTCGCCATCCCCGTCTCCAACATCGTCGGGTTGCCGGCCTCTGGCCTGCTCGTCGACCACGTTGCCCTCTTCGGTCTCAGCGGCTGGCGGGCGATGTTCCTGATCGAGGCCGCGCCCGCTGTCGTCCTGGGCGTCGCTGCCTTGCGCCTGCTGCCCGACACACCACGCGATGCGTCCTGGTTGACGGCGCCCCAACGCGGCGAACTCGAAGCCCTTTTGGCCCAGGACGCCCCGCCCTCGTCGGCGGACCGGATCACGTTCGGTCACGTCGCGCACTTCACCGTGGTGCATGCGGGCCCGAGCTTCGCCGCGTACGCCCTGCAGTTCTTCCTGCCCAAGGTCACCACCGCTCTCTTCCCCGGCGCCGGGGCGTCCGCCGCATCCGCGCTCGCGGCTCTGCCGTCCGTGGCCACAGCCATCGTCATGCTCGCGTGGAGCCGCCACGGCGACCGGGTGGGCCCTCGGACATATCTCCTCGCCGCGCCCGTCGCGGCTGCCGCAGCCGCGACGGGCGCGGCGGCACTCTCACCCTCACCCGTCCTCGTGCTGGCCGCACTGACCGTGGCGGTGACAGGAATTCTGACCGCGATTCCTGCCTTCTGGAGCCGGTGCACCATGGTCCTGTCCGGCTCCCACGCGGCGACCGCCATCGCCAGTGTCAACGCGGCAAGCAGCCTCGCCAGCTTCGCGGGCCCCTACGTCACCGGCCTCCTCACCGACACCACCGGTGACTACCGGGCCGCCTACTCCGTCATGGCCTGCGCCCTGGCGGTCTCGTTGACCGCGACCCTCCGCCTCCCCAGCGCATCGGTCGGCATCCACCGAGCCCCGGCGCCGACCGGGCCGCGTAGCTGAGCCCGCAACGGGGCACGGGCCGAAGGTAGTTAGTCGTCTGCGTCAGCCACACAACCCACCGGACACGGCCCAACTACTCCAGCAGTCGGTGGACCTCACCCGTGCCCAGCGTGATCACGGCTCGGGGCCGCATGGGGCCCTCGCCGCGCCGGGAGAGCAGGGCCACCTCCTCCACCACAGCCGACAATGCGCCGAGCCGGCCGGCGCACACGGCGGCCAGCGGCCGCGGATGCCGAGTGCGGCCGAGGGACAGATGTGGAGTGAAGCGACCGCCACGCCCACGGCAGAGGGGGAACCGCAGCCCCAGCTCCCGGTGCAGACGGGTCCACGGCTCCAGGCCTGCCGCGGCCGGATCGAGCCACACCGTCGCGTCATGCCGGTGCCGGAAGTACCGAACGCCGACCAGACGCGCCGTGAACGCCGCGCACTCCGCCGCCCCCGCGGAAAGCAGCGGCACAGCCCGTGCGAACTCGTCCTCCGGTACGAAGCCGAACAGCAGATTCACATGTGGCGGCCACCGCCGTACCTGCGGATCATGCTCCCAGCGGATCTCCTGAATCGCCGGCCAGAGCTCCTGCGGCGGCAGCCACGCCACCGCAGTCCGGGCCGTCGGCACTACCTCGAGCACGTCCATCGGCTCGGCCCCGCCGAAATCCGGATTCCATCCCACACTCCCATGGTCCGAGCCGCGCCCGCATCACACGAGTCGGCGTGCCCGCCACGGCAGGCCGGGCCGGCCACTCCTGTGGGGCGCGCGGAGCGCCGCCGAGGTCACCGTGCGCCCGCCACGGCGTCGTACGAAAGGCGCACTACGTCGCCCCGTTCGATGTGCCCCGGCCGGATCACCTGGGCGTAGACGCCGGCGCACGGCTCGGGGCGGCGTCCGGGCATCGCGATGATGCGGTGGTGTTCGGCGAGGCTGCGCAGGGCGGCCTTGTCCGGAGGCAGTGCGCCGTGCGCGAGTGTCGGGACGGCGCAGCGGGGGGTGGAGGCCACTACGCGGAGGGTGAGCCGGTCGCCGATGCTCAGTTCCCTGCCCACCCAGGCATGGTCGGTGAAGCCCACACCGTCCGTCTTGATGACGATGTTGGGGCGGTAGCGCTCTGCTTCTACGGTCCCACGGGGGCTGAGCGCGGCCACTTGGCGCAGGGTGGAGGTGCTCATCAGGTGGAGGGGGGCGAAGTCGAAGAATGTGCCGGCGGGCGCCAGCGAGCCGACCTGCAGGACGTCCGCCCGGACCTCGGCGTCGAGCCCTTCTCGGAGCACCTGCTCCGGTACGGAGCGGTCGAGCATGCCCTGCGACGGCAGCGTGTCGGTCAGTGTGACGGCCCGGCCGAGGGCGGCCGACAGGACGTCGTCGATGTCGGTGTCGTTGCTCCAGACCAGCTTGCCGTCCGGCAATTCGATACGCGGATGACCCTGCTCAAGAGTCGCAGTGCACTTGAGCAGGTCCCTCCACAGCCGCGGATTCTTCGCGCTGGCGACCTTCCCCGAGCCCCGGTCGACGACCGCGAGACACCGGTCTCCCGCCAGTCCGTGTTCGGCCACCGCTGTAGAGGACACCGGTTCGCCGAGCATCGACTTGACCGGGTAGCGCCATAAGGCTTCCACTGTGCCGAGTTCGTTCTTCACGGTGTCTCCTTCATCGCGTTGCGCTTGGTCGTGGCTCGCCGCAGTACCGTCCGGGGATCACGCGAACGAGACCAGGGCGACGGCCGTCGCCGCCAGGGCGGCGTATACCGCAGCTGCCACTCGCAGGCCGAAGCGCAGCAGGCCGTGCTCCACGACACCCGCGCGCTTCGCGGATTCGCCGGCCACCGCCAGGATCAGCATGATCATGGGGAGCGAGGTGAAGACGGCATGGCCCGCCGCGCTGTTCTGCAGGGCCGCGAACCATACGTCGAGGCCGTCGCCGTGCGGGGCCAGCCGCTCCTGGAGCGGCATCATCAGCGCGTTGCCGCCGACGTTGGAGCCGGTGATGAAGCCGCTGAGCATGCCGAGCGCGGGGGAGGCAAGCGCGATGACCAGCGGCGGCGCCGCGGCGACCGCCGCGCCCATCTCCCCGATCATGCCGCTGTCCGCCATCAGCCGGCCGAGGGCGACGAACCCGGTCAGGGCGAGCAGTGGTCGGCCGGCGCGGATCAGCGCGGCCCGGGCGTCCGAGCCGCGCAGCCGGCCCCGGTCCAGCAGCAGGGCGGCGGCCAGCAGGGGCAGGCCCGGCGAGGACAGCAGCGCGAAGCTTGCGTTGCCCGCGTGCAGCTCCAAGGGCGGAACGCCGAGCGCTGCAGCCGCACGGGTGACGACGATGCCGCCGAGGACGAGGCCGTACGCATGCAGGACCGCGCGCGGTGGGAACAGCCGACCGGCGGGCTCGGTCCCCACGCCGGAAGGTGCCCGGCGGACGGCGCACAGCGCCAGCCCCACCGCCGTGGTGAGCAGCCCGGCCAGGACACCGGCCGGTTGGACCACACCCGCCCGGTTGAGCAGCAGCAGCCCGAGCGAGAGCGCCGCGCCCGCGCCCGCGGCCACGACGGCGGTACGGAGCCGGTGTTGCGGGCGGGCCAGCAGCGCCGCCCAGACGGTCACCAGGGGGAAGACCAGGCTGCTGGTGACCGCGGTGGCGGTGCCCAGCGCGGCCGTGTCCGTGCCGATGAGCGCGGCGCCGATGACCGTGGCGAGGCCGAGGGTGCCCCACGGCATGATGTTCATGCCGAGCATCGCCTGCCGCAGCGCGGTCGCGGGCGGCGTGAGAGCGAGCAGCACCGGCACGGTGACCAGTAGTGAGACCCCGAAGCCGGTGAGCGCCTCCACCGTGGGGGCGATGCCCGCCACCACCAGGGCGACCTTCGCGGGGCCGGGCAGTGGTAGCCCGCGCACCCACTCCTGCAGCGACCGGTGTACCTCCCGGCGAGTGAGCACCTGGCTGAGGTAGACACCGGGCAGCATCACCGCGGCGGCGTTCAGCACCAGCAGACCGGCTCCCCCGGCCGCTGCCGTCAACGCGCCTTCTGGCAGCGCGAAGTCCGGCAGCCACCAGATCAGGACCGCCGCCAGAGCGACGCCCGCGAGCGCTGCCCAGTGCGCCGGCCGGCGCAACCCCGTGATCATCCCCAGCACCATGACGAGAGGGGACACCGCTATCGCCCACACCATCGTTCCAGCCGCCTTTCGTGTTCTCGTTGCACGGCTGAGGCACAGCCTCGCGGCACGACCGGCGGCGGTCTTGAACAAAAGTCGCGGGACGACGATCACGGCCACGGGAGTCGCGGCACGACGATCACGGCCACGGAAGTCGCGGCACGACGATCACGGCCACGGAAGTCGCGGGACGACGCCGCACTCTGACGGTCAGGCGCGGATGGCCCCCGGGGTGACCCCGAAGTAGCGCTTGCAGATGCGGGTCAGGTGCGACTGATCGGCGAAGCCCGTAGCGGCCGCCACTTCGGCCGGCCGCTGCCCGGCCAGCAGCAGGCGGCGGGCTCGGTTGGCGCGCAGCCGCAGCAGGTAGGCGTGCGGCGGCAGCCCGTACGCCTGGCGGAAGGCGGCAATGAGCGAGGCCCGCGGCATGTTTGCTGCCGCGCTGAGCTCCGCGACGGTGACCGGTTCGGTCCAGCGGTCGTGCAGCAGCTGCCGGGCCAGATCCGGACCGCGGCGCACATCCTGCCGCGTGCCGACGGCGGACACCCGGCCGGTACGGGCGTGCCGACGCAGCAACGAGCCCAGGCCGCCGAGCAGCAGGGACTCCGCGGTCAAGGGATCGCCCGCGTGCTCCTGCTCCCGGTGGACGTGACGCAGCCGGGCGAACAGCGTGGCGTCCCGCACGGCCGTATCCGGAAACCAGACAGCCGCAGCGCCCAGGCGCTCGCGGGCCAACTCGTCGACGAGCGCCGTGTCGAAGTAGAACATCCGGTACCGCCAGCCGGACTCGTCGGCGGCGAAACCGGTGTGCACCTGCCCGGGATTGAGGACCACCAGCTGCCCGGCCGGAACCACGACCTTGCCGCCGGCCATGTGCAGCCCCTCTGCGCCCTGTTCGATGACGCCGACGGCCAGCTCCTCGTGGCTGTGCCGGTCGAAGGCGAAGCGCTCGAAACGAGCAGCCAGCAGATCCACCCGCGAACTGCCGGCTGCGGTCCATAGCCGAGCATGCTCGCCTCCCGATCCCATCAGCGCATGCTCGCAGACAAGCATCCCCGGGCATATGGCCCTGCTCACAGCCCGGACACCAGGCATCAGCCACGTCTCAAAGCGGTCTGACTTCGCTCGTTTGCCAGACCGGTCCCCTGCTGATCGTTCGCATTTCTTCGAGCTGCTTCTTCAGTGACTCGTTCTCCTGCTTGAGGTCGTCATTCTCCGACTGTAAAGGTGCCGGATGGCCGAAAGTCGTGTCGTGGCTGGCCGGCTGCCGATGGCTGCATCGCGCCGGCGCTGCGGTGCGGGGCGGACGCAGATCCTGCGGGGCTAGCCGAGGATCCCCCGGTCGTAGGCCACCGCCACCGCCGCCGCACGGTCGTTCACGCCCAACTTGCCGTACGTATGGGTGAGATGCGTCTTCACCGTCGCCTCGCTGATGAACAGTACCCGGGCGATCTCCCGGTTCGAGGTCCCTTTGGCGACGAGTGCCAGCACCTCCCGCTCCCGGGCGGACAGCGCCGTGCCGGCGGGGGCCGCGGGCGTGCGTACGGCCGTCACCAGGCGGGACGCCACCGCCGGGGACAGTACGGTGCGGCCCTCCGCTGCCGCCCGTACCGCCGTGAACAGCTCCTCGCGTGGCGCGTCCTTGAGGAGATAGCCGGTGGCGCCGGCCTCGATCGCGGGGAGCGTGTCCGAGTCGGTGTCGTACGTCGTCAGGACCAGGACCTTGGCGCGGGCGCCCCGGCGGGTCAGCTCGGTGATCGCGTCGACACCGCCACCGCCCGGCATCCGCAGGTCCATCAGGACGACGTCCGGGTCGAGTTGCTCGGCCAGGTCGACGGCCGCGACGCCGTCGGCGGCCTCGCCCAGGACGCGGAAGCCGGTGGCCGACTCGAACATGCCGCGCAGTCCGTCGCGTACGACGGGGTGGTCGTCGACGATGAGGAGGGTGATCAAAGCGTCCGGTCCTTGTCAGTTGTGGCGCACCAACGGTACGCGGGCCGAGATCGCCGTCCCGTGCCCCGGTTCCGACTCGACGTCCACGGTGCCCGCGACGCGTTCCGCGCGGGCCCGCATGCCGTCGAGGCCGAAGCCGCCGGTGCCGGTGCGGGGCGGGATGGCGAGCGGGTCGAAGCCGTGGCCGTCGTCGCGTACGTCGAGGGCGACCTCGTCGTCCATGTAGGAGAGGGTGACGCCGACGCGGGTCGCCCGGGCGTGCCGGGCCGTGTTGGACAGGGCCTCCTGGGCGATGCGGACCAAGGTTCCCTCGATCTCTTCGTGCAGCGGTTCGGCGGTACCGGTGACGGTGAACTCGGCGCGGACGCCCACCCGCCCGGCCCATTCGGTGACGGTCGCTTGCAGGGCCTCCGGCAGGGCATGGTGCTCCAGGGCGGACGGTCCGAGGTTCTGTACGGAGCGGCGGGCCTCGCCGAGGCTGTGCCGGGCCAGGTCGGCGGCGCGGTCCAGGTGGTCCCGGGCGAGGTCCGGGTCGGTGGCGTTCGCGACGACCTGGAGCTGGGCGATGATGCCGGTCAGGCCCTGCGCGATGGTGTCGTGGATCTCGGCAGCGAGCCGGCGCCGCTCGTCGCTGACACCGGCCTCCCTCGCCTGGACGAGAAGTTGGGCGTGCAGGGCCGCGTTCTCGTCGAGGGCCTGCTGCAGCCGGGCGTTGGTGTCCTCCAGCTCGGCGATGGTGTCGGCCTGGACGCGGGTGCGCTCCTCTTCCTGGGCGGTGAGATGGCTGAAGACATAGAGCAGTCCGATGTGGGCGGCGAGTACACCGCCGAACAGCAACCAGCCTGTCTGTCCGTGCGGCGGCAGGCCACCGGAGTTGGATCCCGCCATGATGACGGCGGTCGCGACCAGGCCGGTGCGCACCAGGCGCCGGGGCAGCAGCCGTTCGGCACCGAAGTAGCCCATCACGGCGTAGAAGGCGAAGAGCGGGTTGAGCCAGGTAAGGGTGAAGGCGAGGCCCCAGCGCAGGCCGTAGTAGAGGGTGCCTGCGACGGACGGACCGGTGTGCCGGCGGTTCGCCCGGCTCCACCACAGCTGGAGCGCGAGGGCCGCGGGCACGAGGGCCGCGGCGGCGTACCGCTCACCCGTGCTCATCAGCGGGGCGGCGGTGGCGGCCGACAGAAGGGTGCCCACGCCGAGGAAGGCGTAGGGGCCCCAGCGCAGGAAGGACCCCCAGCGCTGCTCTACTTCGGCATGGGCCTGCACGGCCCGCAGGTCGGTGGGGACGGCGGGGGAAGCGGGCTCGGCGGGTGAAGCGGGCGCGGCGGGCGGAGTGGGCGCGGCGGGACCGACGGCGAGCAGTCCCATCGGCCGGTTCTCGGGCTCTGCCCCCGCGTCCCCGGTCGGCGCACCCCGGACGGACTCGTTACGCGTCCGCCCCGCCCCTGTGTGGCTCAGCATGGCCTCAGTGTCCTGTACGCCACCTGTCACGCCACTCGTCATGCCAATCGTCACGCCCGCTGCCCCGCCACCCGTCCCGCCACCCCTCACTCCCAGCGGAACCAGCGGGCCGCGGCCGTGGAGAGCACCGCGGTCCACAGGGCGAGTAGACCGAGGTGGGACCAGGATGGCCAGTCGCCCAACGCGGCCTCGCCCAGGGCCTGCGCGGCGGCGCCGAACGGCAGCAGCTCGACGATGCGGGCCAGGGTGTCGGGCATCGCCTGCACCGGCAGCCAGACGCCCGCGCTGAACATCATCGGAAAGAAGACGATCGAGCCGAAGGCGGTCGCGATCTTCTGGGTGCGGGAGAGCGCCGACACCAGGGCGCCCAGGGCGAGTGTCACCAGGACGGCGAGGGCGAGGGCCAGGACGTAACCGAAGATCTGCCGCGGCAGTGGTACGCCGAAGGCCAGGCGGCCCACGAGCAGGATCAGTGCCGTGGACACCAGGGTGGCCGCGCCGTGCAGCCCCATCTGTGCGCCGAGGAGCGCACCGGGCCGCACCGGGGTGGCGGACATCCGGCGCAGGATGCCGCGTTCGCGGTAGCCGGTGATGACCGGCGGCATGGCCTGCAGTCCGGCCATGATCATGGCGAGCAGGACCGCCACGGGGACGTACGCGTCGACGAGGCGGATACCGCCGAGGGAGGCGTTGGTCTCGCGGAAGCTCGGGATGGAGCCGAGCACCACGAGCAGCAACGTCGGGAAGACCATGATCCAGAATAGCCCGGCGGGCTCGCGGCGGAAGAGCCGTGCCTCGGCCTTCAAGACGGCACGGGCCGCGGCGGGGCGGCCGGTCGCGGTGGTGGTGGCGGTGGCTGTGCTCATGCCGTGGCTCCCGTCAGGTCCAGAAACGCGTCGTCCAACGTCGCGTCGGACACTCGGAGTTGATGGGCGGTGATGTGATGGCGGGCGAGCAACGTGATGACCGCGTTCACGGTCTCGTCGGTGCCGTTGATGGAGACCCGGCCGTCCTTGTCGCCCGTCGAGACGGAGACGGCGGCGGGCAGCTCGGCCAGTTCGCGGGGGTCGAGCGGGCGCGACGGCGTGAAGGAGATGACCGTCGAGCTCGCGGACCTGCTGATCAGGCCCGCCGGGGTGTCGAGGGCGGCGATCCGGCCCTGGTCGATCACGGCGATTCGGTCGCAGAGCCGCTGCGCCTCCTCCATGAAGTGGGTGACCAGGAGCACGGTTACACCGCTTGCGCGCACCTCCTCGATCAGCTGCCAGGTGTCCCGGCGGGCGCGTGGGTCGAGCCCCGTCGTGAGCTCGTCGAGTACGACGACCCTGGGGCCGCCGACCAGCGCGAGCGCGATGAACAGGCGCTGCTTCTGGCCGCCGCTCAGCTTGCCGAAGCGGGTGCCGAGCTTGTCGGTGAGACCGAGGCGCAGGGCCAGGGGCCGCCAGTCGGCGGGCCGGTCGTAGAAGGCGCTGTACAGCTCGAGTGCCTCCTGGACGGTGAGCTTGGCCTGCAGCTCGCTCTCCTGGAGCTGGGCGCCGAGGAGTTGGGTGACCCGGTCGTGGTCGGTGTTCGGGTCGAGCCCGGCGACCTTGACGGATCCGGCGTCGGGGATGCGGAGTCCCTCGATGCATTCGACGGTGGTGGTCTTGCCGGCGCCGTTGGGGCCGAGGATCCCGAAGATCTCGCCCTCCTCGACGGAGAAGGACACCCCGTCGACCACGGCCCGCTCGCCGTAGACCTTGCGCAGGTCGCTGACCTCGATGACTGACATGCTCCGAGCATCGCCGCGTACGGCTCCCGCGGGCATCGCCCATCGCGCTCGAAGGGGCATCAACCGATCGGTTGATGCCGGGGTACGCGGATCCCCGACAGCCGCAAAGCGGTCTGTTCCCGCAGATGGCGGGTGCCCGCCACGGTCTCGACCAGCTCATCGACCACTTGTGCCGGCCGCCCCGAGGGCCGTTTGCCCATCGTGCGGCGGGTGTTGCGCTCCACCGCGGCCACGTCCCGGAGGGCGGCCGGGCAGACCCGCGCCCGCCGGTCTCCCCGGTGCCTGACGAGCAGCGGGAGGGCGCGTGCGAGGCGCGCCCTCCCGCTCACGTCATGCCGCCCGGCTCCGTCGGACGAGACCGGCCACCGCGTCCAGGACGAGGAACCCGGCCAGGGTGACGCCCAGGACGGGCAGCGCCCAGCCGAGAGCGACGACGGCCGGTATGCCCAAGATGAGCACGGGCAGCGGCAGCCCGCGCCACACCCCGCGGGCCGGGGCCTTACCGAGTACCGCCTTGCGGTCGTCGCGGGTGGGGCGGCGCTGCCACCACATGCGGTAGCCCCAGATGGTCACGGTGGTGAGGCCGAGGGCGACCAGGGCCAGCACGATCTGGTTGGCGATCCCGAACAGCACCCCCATATGCCCCTGCACACCGAGCTTGCTGAGCTTGGCCAGCAGCGGATAGTCCGCCCACCGGCTGCGCGAGGTGACCTCGCCCTTCTCCGCGTCCACGGCGACCTGGTCGTAGTGCACCGGCCACACGTTGTCCTTCTGCGCCACGGTCCACGCGCCGGCACTGTCGGCGGGAGGCGTCACCTCTACCTTGCCGCCCAGCCCGGCGTCCCGGGCAACCGCCAGGGCCGCGTCGAAGTCGGCCGGATCCGCCGAGGCGGTCTCGTGGGCGGCGCCGTGCCCCGCGTGCTCCCCGCCCCCGTCTTCTGCGGACGCGCCCCCGTCTTCTGCGGACGGCTTCGCGCCGGGAAGCGAGGTGTCCAGTTCCGGGGCGTGGCCCCTGACCGCGTCCAGCATCTGCCCGAACCGCTCACCCGCATACTTCGACCAGGTCAGGCCGGTAGCGCTGAGGAAAAGCAGACCGAGAGCCAGCCACACACCGGTGGCCGCGTGCCAGCTCCGGGTGCGACGCACGCCACGGGCAGAACGGTCCGGCAGCAGCACGCCGCGTACGGACTTGGCCCGCTGCCCCCGGCTGCGTCCGAGCCAGAGCATGAGGCCCCCCACGACGATCACCCACAGCCAGCTTGCGGCGACCTCTGCGTAGAGGCGCCCGGTTTCCCCCAGGTGCAGATCGCGGTGGAGTTCGTCGAGCCAGGTGGTGAGCGGGGTCGCGCCCCATGACGTGGTCAGCTCGCCCTGCACCTCGGCGGTGTACGGGTCGACGAACACGGTGCGCTGCTTCTCACCGAGCTCCGGCACCGACAGCACCACTCGCGTGGTGTCCTCCGGACCGGGCGGGGTGATGACGGAGGCCAGGCTGCCCTCCGGGTGCGCGTCCCGCGCGGCGGCTATCTGGTCCGCCAGCGGACGCGGCTTGTCACCCACCCGCTCGACGCGCAGCTGGTCGCCGTAGACCAGCTGGTCGAGCTGCGGAGTGAAGGTGTAGGCCAGCCCGGTCAGGGCGGCCACCAGCAGGAAGGGGGCGACGAGCACGCCGGCGTAGAAGTGCAGCCGGACGAGCAGGGCCCGCACGCCCTGCCAGGAGCGGCCGGGCCGGGATTCCGGCGCGGGGGTGGGCTCGGGTTCGGCGACGGCGACGGCGAGGCCGACCGCGGCGGCGTCCTCGGCCGGTGGGGCGTCGATCTGGTCGTGGTCGTTTTGTGGTGGTTCTTCGGTTATGGAAGACATGCACGTTCCTCAGAGGGCGGCATCCGCCGGACGTGCCGGATGTACCGAACGTGCCGGATGTGCCGGACATACCGGACGTGCCGGAGGCGCCGCGAAGCCGTGAAGGGGGAATCCGCCGGGGTGGCGGTGTTGATGACGCGAGTGCCCCGGTCCGACTCCGCCCTGCGCATGCCTCATCGGCGCCGCTGCACAGGCGGCGCGAGAGAACGGCGAGAGGGGCCCGTCAGGCCAGGGCCGCTGGGGGAGGGCCCCGCCGGGGTCGGGAACGTGCGAGCAGCACACCGAACCGGGGGCGCGCCGACGAGGGGAGGACCGGCCGAAGGCGCGGGGTGAAGGGGAGCGCCCGGGGAGCCTGGAAGCAGACGTCCGGTACGACCAGGGCCGCCAGCCCTCGCAGTACCCGCTCTCCGTAGATGACGCACAGCGCGGTCCCGAGCGTGGCGACCGCGTGGGCCAGGGACATGGCCGGTGACAACGCATGCCCGCCACCGGCCGCCATGTCCGCCGGGCCCATGCCGTCCATGTGCGGGCCGGTCATGCTCCCGGTCATGCTCCCGGCCATGTGGTGTGCCGAATGCCCGACGGGCATGGCGTGGCCGCCGTCGAGCATCGAGAGGTGATGGAACGCGAGGTGGAGGGCGAACTGAGTCCCGCCCAGCGTCAGCGTCGTCACATCGAAGCGTCGCCGCCGCCCACCGAAGAGCACCGCGCCCTGGACGGTCAGGACGGCGAACAGGAAACCCAGCGCGCCCGCGCCGGGCAGTCGCCCACCAGCGGAGACATGGCTCCCAGCACCCAGGAGCAGGCACGCGGAAGCGCACAGCAGACCCCTTCCGGTCCGCCCGGCCCAACGTCCCGGTCTGCGCACCGGCACAACTTATCCAGCATTTATGCGCAAGCGATCAGATGTCAGTGAGACGCGACGAGCCGTATGGATGGAGGTGACGTCCATGATGGGAAGTCACCTCCACGCCCCGTAGCGGCTGTTGTGCGTGCAGCGCGTACATGGGCGGCCGCGTACGGAGGTGGGGCCGACCCTCCGAGTGAGGGGAATCACACGAGGTGCCGGCAGGTCAAACCGGCCAGAGCTCCCATACCGCCACGGGGCTGGGCTACGACTGGCTTGTTTACGCCTGGTACTCGGTGAGATCGATGGTGTGCACGCGCAGCGGAAAGCCGTACAGCGGGTGTGTCGTCTCGCGCTCCAGCACCATGCCGAGCTTGCGGATGACGTTCTCGGAGGCGTCGTCGCCCGCCCGGCTGATGCTGATGACGTGGTCGAGGCCACGGTCCTGCAGAGCGAACTCCAGTGTGGCTTGGGCGGCTTCGGACGCGTATCCCTGGCCCCAGAACTGTGCGCCGAGCCGCCAGCTGATCGCCACGGCGGGCATCACCTCCGGCAGGAACTCGGGTACGGACAGCCCGGTGAAGCCGGCCAGTTCACCCGAGGCCAGCAGCTCGACGGCGAAGAGACCGAAGCCCTCCTCGTCCCACTCCTCCTCCCACCGCTCGATGGCCTCTGCCGTGTGGTCCAGGTCGCGCACCGAGCCGTCGTCCACCCAGCGCATGACCCGCGGGTCCGCATTGATGTCCGCCATGGGCGCAAGGTCGTCGTCACTCCAGCGACGGAGCAGGAGGCGGGGGGTGTGGATCTCGGTCATGGCGCCCATCCTGCCCAATGCAAGGGCCTCACCGGTAATCGGCGATCCACAACTCTTGACAACTATTCATGCACCTGACAGCAGTTGCACTGCACCACTCCCATGAACGGCACCACACTCCAAAGGGGGCGATCAGCGCATGACCAAGCCTGAGAGCGCGGGATACGACTACGACGTCGTCATCAGCGGAGCCAGCCTCGCCGGCAGCGCCGCGGCGATCTTGCTCGCTCGACGCGGTGTCCGCGTCGCACTGCTGGAACGCCGCTCGGACCCCGATGCGTACAAGGTGCTGTGCACCCACTCCCTCACGGCCAACGCCTACCCGGTGCTGGACGAACTCGGCCTCATCCCCGCTCTGGAGAAGGCGGGGGCCGTTCGCAACAAGGCCCGCTGGTACACCCGCTGGGGTTGGATCGAGCCGCGGGCCGCGCCGGCGGGCCCCGAGCTGCCGTACGGGTACAACATCCGGCGCAGCACCCTCGACCCGATGATCAGGTCCCAGGCGGCCGAGACCCCTGGCGTCGATCTGCTCCTCGGCCACCAGGTGACCAGGCTGGTCCGGGAAGCCGGGCGAACCGTGGGGGTGTGCGCGTCGACACCACAGGGCGAGCGCGAGATCCGGGCCCGCCTGGTGGTCGGCGCCGACGGCAAGGACTCGGCCGTAGCGACGTTCGCCGGGGTGCCTGCTCGGCTGTACGAGAACGCGCGGTTCGGCTATTTCGCGCACTTCCGCAACCTTCCGCTGCACGGCGGGGTCGCTCACGCCTGGTTCCTCGAGCCCGACATGGCGTACGCGTTTCCGAACGACGACGGGGTGACGGTCCTCGCGGTGCTCCCGGACAAGAAGCGGCTGCCGGCCTTCCGGGAAGACCTGGAGGGCAGCTTCTTCGAATTCGTCCGCGCCCTGCCCGAGGCGCCGCCCATCGACTCCGCCGAGCGCATCACGAAGATCACCGGCACTGTCAACTACCCGCTCCACAGCCGCAAGCCGACCGCACCGGGCGTCGCGCTCATCGGCGACGCCGCCCTGACCAGCGATCCCCTGTGGGGAGTGGGATGCGGGTGGGCTCTGCAGTCCGCGCAATGGCTGGCAGCGGCGGTCGCCTCGGCCGCGACCGGTCGGGGCGACCTCGACAGGTCGCTCGCGCTGTACGCACGCAGACACCGGCGCCGGCTGAGCGGTCACCAATTTCTGGCCGCCGACTACGCCAAGGCCCGTCCGTTCAATCCCTTGGAACGGCTGATGTATTCGGCGGCAACGCGCGATGAGTCGGTGGCGCGGCACATGCATCTGTTTGGATCCCGCCTGATCGGTCCGCTGCGTTTCTTGAACCCCATGGCAGTGGCCAAGGCCTCGGCCGTCAACATCAGGCATCGCGAGGCGGCTGCGCCATCCGCGCACCTGTCACACACAGGGTCATGACCGGCGCCCTTACCACTCCAGGAGGTGACGGACACATGGTGTCCTTGGAGAGCATTCTCGCGTTCGCGGCGATGTCGCTGCTGGTGATCGTTGTTCCGGGGCCGAGTGTGCTGTTCGTGATCGGCAGAGCTCTTGCCCACGGCCGGCGCACGGCGCTGGCGACGGTCGTCGGCAACTTGGTCGGTTCGTACGTCCTGGTGATCGCTATGGCGTGGGGCCTTGGCACGCTGGTGGAGAGCTCGGCGGCAGTGTTCATGGGCGTGAAGCTGGCCGGCGCGGCGTACCTCGTCTACCTGGGTGTGCAGGCGTTCCGGCGCCGCAAAGACATGCGCGCGGCGGACATGGCGGCCCCGGCGGGTGAGCGGCACGGCGATCTGCGCACGATCCTGGACGGGATCTTCGTGGGCGTCACCAATCCGAAGGGCATTGTCTTCTTCGCGGCGGTGCTGCCGCAGTTCGTGGACCACTCGGCGGGCCGTGTTCCCCTCCAGATGATGCTGTTGGGCCTGGTCCCGGTCACGATCGGCCTGGTCACGGACACGCTGTGGGGCCTGGGTGCCTCGGCGGCCCGTGCCTGGTTCGCCCGCTCGGACCGACGTCTGTCGATGATCGGCGGGGCGGGCGGCTTTGCGATGATCGGCCTGGGCGTGACGGTGGCTGCGACGGGCCGCGCCGACTGATGCGTGTGGCAGAAAGCCCTGCTGGGACGGGACCCGGCCTGTTCGATCCGCGGCTGCTGAGTCGTCCCGCGATTTCCATAAGAGCGATGGTCCCGACCTCTCTCAGGTCGGGACCATCGTGTGGTGCCGGGCGCCGGCTCACGCCGGCACTGCTGTTCCTACCACCGGCACTGCCGTTCCTACCAGGCGACCGGCAGGCGCTCCGGGATGCGCTTCATAAAGCGGGTGCGCCAGACGAGTTGGTCGATGGGGACGGCCAGGTGCAGGCTGGGTATGCGGGTGGTAAGGGTCTCGATCGCCGTCTCGATGTGCTTCTTGCCGAGCGGTACGGCGGGGCAGTAGTGCCCGCCGTAGCCGAACGAGAGGTGAGCGGCCGCGTTGGGCCGGTCGATGTCGATGGTGTGCGGGTCGGGGAACACGCTCTCGTCGGTGTTGGCGGCCTCGACCAGGACGAGGACGAGTTCGCCCTTCTTGATCTCGGTGTCGCCGAGCTGCATGTCGTCCATGGCCAGGCGGGGCAGTCCGTCGGCGATGGAGAGGTTCACACGCAGCAGCTCGTCCACGGCGGCCGGTATCTTGCCCGGCTCCGCGCACAGCTGCTCCCACACCTCGGGGTTCTGAAGGAGCGTGAACACGGCCATGGTCAAGGCGCCCATGGTGGAGATGACTCCGGCGCCGAACATGGTGACGCCGACGGTGGCGAGCATCTCGTCGGTGAGGTGTGCATAGTCGGGGTCACCGCGGAGGGCGGCGAGTTCGGCCATGAGCCCGTCGGTGGCGGGGTCGTTGAGCCGCCCGGTCATATAGGCGATGTCCCGGTCCCAGTTCAGGCGCGCCCCGGCGATGGGGCACGCCGAGTTCATGAACGCGATGTCGAGGCTGGACGCCAGCAGTGGTGCGTCATCGCGGGGGATGCCGAGGATGTGGCAGTGGAGGTGCTCGGCGTAGGGGCTGGCGAACCGTCCGCGCAGGTCGACCGGCGGGCCGTAGCTGAGGATGCCGTCGACCAGGTGGGCGGCGTGGTCGGTCATCCACTCCGGCAGGCCGCCGGCCCTGGGGTTGATCGCCTTGAGTACGGCCTTGCGCAGACCGGCGCCGGTGATGTTGCCCATGTTGTTGACCACCTCGGGCGGGATGGTCAGCGCGTACTGCCGGGGGACTCCGGGGGCGGAGGTGTCCTTGAGACTGAAGCGGGGGTCTTCTAGCACCTGTCTGCACAGCTCGTAGGAGGAGACGAGCCAGGCTTCGTCCCCGGCGATGGTGCGCACCCGGGTGACCGGGGTGGCACGAAGCCGCTCGATCTCCGGGGGGAGGCGGTCGCCGCGCGGGGAGAACGGGAAGTCGATCAGGGTCGGGGCGGTCGTCACTGGACGTGTCCTTCGGTGAGAGTGCCGGCGGGGGTGATCACGGCGTGGCCCTGGTTGCGTGTGGCGCGCAGGCCATGCCCGCGGGAGTACAGGAGATCGGCCATCGGCAGTGCCTGGTGGTAGCAGTTGAGCGACGAGGGGACGCCCATGATTGCGGGGGTGTCGATGAACAGCGGCGCTTCGGCGCAGATGTAGTCGAGGCAGACCTGACGCTGACGGTCGGTGGGCTGCTGCCCGTGGAGAACCTTGCTGGTGAGGAACTGGGTCACGAGCTGATCGCAGACCTCGCGGAACGCCGGGTCGGTGGACAGCCGATCGTCGAGGCCCTCGCGTATGACCCGATAGGCGGGGTTGTCCAGCAGCGCGGACATGGGGCGGCCGCGGAGCCTGGTGCCGTCCGGGTCGAGTGCGGCGACGGCGGCGGTCACCTTTGCCCGTACACCGCGCAGGTTCTTCACGGCCTTGCGCTGGGCGTCGACGGCCGGATATCCGAGCGCCTCGTACATGTCGGCGACATGCAGATCCGTATAGATGAGATCGACCTGGCGGAAGTTCTCCACTCCCCAGGCGGCGAGGCCGAGGACTCGCTGATGGGTGAAGTAGGAGTTCCCCGGAGAGATGCCGATGACGGCGTGATCACCTTCGTCGGTGATGACCTGGCAGTGCGGGGTGTACGGACGGACGTGAAAAGTCTCGGTCGCTGTCGTCAAGAGACGATGTCCCTACGTGCCGCTAGTCCCTGGGAACCCGGTGTTCCCGGTGTGGCGGCGACAGCGGAAACCTACCTGAACGTCGGTTCTGGATGATGCCGAACCAGGAATTAACTCCCAGGTCAGGCCGCCTAGTTGAGTTCATATGGCGTTCACAAGTGCGGCCTGATGATCGCGTGCGGCCTGGTGATCGCGAATGAGCTCGTTGCGAAGCTGTGCGGGCCGAACCCTCGGGGGGCGGGGAAGGCGCGCCATTGCCCGGCTGCCGTTCCTCGCCGCCTCCTTGGTCGGCCGGCCCCGCGTGGCGCCTGCCCGGCGCTATCAGCCCACTCGCTCCTCTGCCAGCTGCTCCTCGATCAGATCCACGGCCCGACGGATGCCGCCCTCGGTGCGCACCTCGGCCCACAGCCATGCCGAGCGCGCGGCGACCTGTGGATCGCCGATGAGTTCCATCAGGGCCGTACGCAGCGCCGCCGCCGTGACGTCCGCGGAGTCGATCCGACGGGCGACACCCAGTTCGACGAGCCGGTCGGCGTAGAGGCACTGCTCGGCCCCGTGCGGTACCGCGATCATCGGCACACCGGCGTACAGGCCCTCACCGCTGCTGCCCATACCGGTGTGTGTCACCCATGCGTCCACCTGCTCAAGGATCGCCGACGGCGGCACCCACGGCAGCACTTCGAAGTGGGGAGGAATCCGTTCCCCCAGCCCGTCCGGATCGCTGCCGCTGTCGATCTGCAGCACCACATGCCAGCCCGGAAGGTCCGCGAAGGCCGCCACACACTGCTGGTAGATCTCCCGCTGCCTGGGGTAGGCCGAGCCGCCCAGCGACACCAGCAGCACCTTCTCCGCATCGGTCGGCCGCTTCCAGCCGCCCTGCTTCTCACCGGTGCTGCAGCACGGGCCGACGAACGTCACCGCCTTGCTGTCGACCCGGTCCGCATGCGGTTGCAGGGCGCGCGGGATCAAGGCCAGCACCCGCCGCGGCCGAGCTGTGAACTCTTCCACGTTCGTGGTCACCGCACCGCACCGGTCCAGCCAGGCTGCGAAGCGCGCACGGTGGGCGGCGCCTCCGGGTAGCCCGGCAAACGCCGCATCCATCTCCTCCTCGGCACCGTCCCAGGCCACATGCGTCGGTGACAGCTGGACGTGGCCGCGGCCCTGCGCCTCGGCCAGCGCGCGGCCCGCGTATGCGCCGATGTCGTAGAGGTAGAGGTCGGCGGGGGCGTCGTCGTACGCGGCGCGCAGCTGCGGCAGTACGGCCATCGCCTCATCGAGGAAGAGGGATGCGGTGGCGATGGGATCCTGCGGCCAGTCGCCGGCGGCGGTCGGCAGAGTGGAGGTCAAGCGGACCAGCTCCGCACCGGTGTCGGTAATCAGCTCGGCGATGTGGTCGGCGTTGGCGTACGTCACGCGATGGCCGCGGGCCACCAACTCGCGGATGATCTCCAGGCTGGGCAGCACATGGCTCGCCATAGGCGTGCCGATCATGGCGATATGGGCTGGAAGGGGCATATCGAAACTTCCTTCAAGAGAGGTCTACGGCAGGCAAACGCTGAGGGGCGCCACCGGGCAACGCGGCAGTGCGCAACAAGGCAACGCGGCGCACAGCGCCCGGGACACTGGGAAGGCACGTACTCGGCAGTGACCGACCGGTGACCGACCGGGCCTCCGGCCAACTCCTCGGCGAGTACTACCGGGACCCCTGGAGGAGCCAGTAGGCGGCCCCTGCTGTGGCTGCCAGGGTGACGGCGCCCGCTGTCGTCGCGGTGATCGCCGTGGCGTCGATGAAGGACTGGCGGGCGGCCGTGAGCAGTTCGAGCCGGGCGCCGACGGGGACGCGGGCGAATGTCGCGGCGTTGGGTGATGAACTCCTGGTGAGCATGCGGAGGGTGTCGGGCGGGAGGTCGGCGCGGGCCGTGAGCGTGTGCAGGCGGGAGGTGTAGAAGGTGGTGAGGACGGAGCCCTGGACGGCGACCCCGAGGGTGGAGCCGACCTGGCGGGTGGCGTCGTTGATCGCGGAGCCGAGGCCCGCCTGGCGCGGCGGTACGGCGCCCATGACGGATTCGGTGCCTGCCGCGGCCACCAGGCCCGCGCCGAATCCGGCGATGAGCTGGAAGACGGCGAGTCGGGCATAGCCGGAGTCGGTGCCGGTGCCGGCCAGAACGGCGAAGGCCACGGTCACCAGGGCCAGACCGAGGGCGATGGTGAGCACCGCGTCACGGCGGGCGAGCAGGGGGAGCGCTGTCAGCGCTCCGAAGCCCAGCGCTGCCGGCAGCGGCAAGGTGTGCAGTCCCGCTTGCCACGGGGTGAAGCCGAGCACGCCCTGCAGGTAGAGCGTCATGACGAACAAGGCGCCGAACAGCGCGAAGGACATCAGCGCAAGCGCCGCTGCGCCCGCGCTGATGCGGCGGTCCCGGAGCAGCGGCAGCGGCAGCATGGGTGCCCGGCAGCGTGCCTGCCAGCCGAGGAAGGCGGCGAGCAGCAGGAGTGCGGCGGTGAACGCGGCCAGTGCGGGCGGGCTGGCCCAGCCGCGGGTGGGCGCCTCGATGATGCCCCAGACCAGCGTGAGCAGGCCGAGGGAGGAGAGTGCGGCGCCGATCAGGTCGATGCGGTCCGGGTTCGGGGCCCGGGATTCCGGTACCAGGTAGACCGCAAGGATGATGGCGGCGGCTGTGACGGGGAGGTTGATCCAGAACCCTGCGCGCCAGGAGAAGTGTTCGACGAGCCATCCGCCGAGCACCGGCCCGGTCAGACCGCCGGCGCTGCCCACGGCGGCCCAGATGGCGATGGCCCGTCTGCGCAGGGCCGGTTCGGGATACAGGTGGGTGATGACCGACAGGGTGGCGGGCATGATCAACGCGGCGCCCGCACCCATCCCGCCCCGGGCGGCGACCACCTGTCCCGGGGCGGTGGCGGTCGCGCCCAGGACGGATGTCGCCCCGCACACCGCCAGTCCCAGGACGAAGGCCCGGCGTCGGCCGATGCGGTCCGTGACCGCTCCGGCCGCCAGTACGGTGCCGCCCAGGACGAGGGCGTACCCGTCGACGATCCACTGCACCTGTGCCATCGGGGGCGACAGGTCCTCTTGAAGGTCGGGGATGGCGACGTTGAGGACGGTCAGGTCCAGGCCGAGCACGAACAGGCCCAGGCAGAGTACGGCGGTGGCGGCGGCGCGGTGGGGTGAGGCGGCCGACGGGGCGTTCATGGCGTACGGAGGCGGCAGGGGAGGCCGGCCGTGTCACGGGCACGGGTGCGAAGACGTGCGGTGACGGCGCGGCGTCGCCGGCCGTTCACACCGTCTCCATGGCGGTGGAGAGGAGGCGCATGATGCGTTGGGCGAGGTCGTTGATGCTGTCGGCGTTGATGACTTCCATGGCCGGGACCTCGCAGTTGAGTTCGCTTTGGAGGGCGACGACGAGTTCGGTGGCCATGAGCGAGTCCAGCCCGAGGCGGTCCAGGCGGGTGCTGCGGTTCAGACGGTCGGCGGGGATGTGGGTGACGCGGCCGATGAGGCGGGTGAGCAGGTCCGCGATGGCTGTGGCCCGGTCTTCTTCGGTGCAGGCCGCGAGGGTCCGCCAGAGCCCTCCCTCCTTTTCGGAGCTCTCGTCAACGGGGGGCCGGAGCAGCTCGAACCGAGGGGCGCGCAGGGAGGGCAGGAGGCTGGTGAGCCGTACCCAGTCGAAGTACCCCACCGTGGCGACGGTGGTGTCCTGAGCCAGGAGGTCTTCGAGCGCTGCCATGGCCTCCCGCGGGGCGATGGGGTCAAGGCCCATTCTCTGCAAGGTGGTCGAGATCGCCTCGTCGGCGGCCGCGCCGACCTCGCCGATCAGACCCCAGCCCACGGACAGACCGTGACATCCAGCGGCCCGGCGGGAGCGGATGACGCCTTCCATGGTCAGGTTGCCGGCGCCGTAGGCGGCCTGGGCGCGGTTGCCCACTAGCGCTGCGATCGAGGAGTAGACGACGAAGAAGTCGAGGTTCAGCTGCCGGGTCATGGAGTCGAGGAGGGCCGTGCCGCGCACCTTGGGGGCCAACGTGGCGCGGATGTGGTGGTCTTGGAGGTCGGTGAGCAGGTGGTCTTCGATCGCCATCGCGGAGTGGACGATGCCGCGCAGGGGGTGTCCGGTCGCAGTGATGTCCGCGAAGACGTTGCCGAGAGCGCCGGGGGAGGTGACGCTGGCCGCGTAGGCCGTGGCGGTCACTCCTCGCGCCGCCAGCCGGTCGAGGAGGGCAGCTGCCTCGGGTGAGGCGTTGCCGCGGCGGCTGAGCAGCGCGAGGTGGCGGGCCCCGCGGTCGGCCAGCCACTCGGCGGTGGTGGCGCCCAGTCCGCTGAGACCGCCGGTGACCAGGTACGTTGCGGTGGGGTCGCAGGTCAGGGCCGGGTGGCTGACGGTGATGTCCGGCGGGTCCTCCAGGGAGATCACGACTTTGCCGACGTGCCGGGAGTGCTGCATGACGGCAAAGGCATCTGCGACATGGGCCGCGGGGAACACCTGGTGCAACACGGGCCGCAGGACGCCGTCCCGGGTACGCCCCGTGATCTCGGCGAAATGCGTGGCAGACAGGTCCGGTTGCCTGCTGAGCATTTGGTGGGCGTCGACGGCGTGGAACGTGAGGTTGTTGCGGAACGGGTGGAGGGGGAGCCGGCCACCGGTGTGGATGTCACGCTTGCCCAGCTCCACGCAGCGCCCGCCGGGACGGAGGATGTCGAGGTTGCGGGCGATGGCCTCGCCCGCGAGGGAGTTGAGGATGACGTCGACGCCCTGGCCGCCGGTCAGCTCCCGTACCTGGTCGGCGAAGGCGAGCGTCCGTGAGTTGAGGACGTGTGCGGCTCCCAGGAGCTGAAGCAGGGCACGTTTGGCGGGGGTGCCGGCCGTGGCGATGACGTGGGCCCCGATGTGCCGCGCGTACTGGAGGGCAGCGAGTCCGACACCGCCCGCGGCCCCGTGGATCAGTACGGTTTCGCCGGGGGCGAGGCGCGCCAGGTGCTCCAGGCCGTGGTGCACGGTGAAGAACACCGCCGGCATCGTGGCGGCTTCGGTGAAGGAGAGGTGATCGGGGATCTTGCCGACCGCGCCCGCTGGGACGACCACGTGGGAGGCCATCGCGCCGGAAGCGAAGGCGAAGACCCGGTCTCCCGCCTTGAGTTCATCGGGCGGTGTGCCGGGGCCCGCCGCGGTGATGACACCGGCGCATTCGAGCCCGAGGCTGGTGTCGCCCGGGGCCGGGCTCTCCGCGCCGGGAGGCAGCTGGCCGGCGGCCATCATGACGTCGCGGTAGTTGAGGCCGGCCGCTCGAACCTCGATGACCACCTCGCCCGGGCCGGGCTCGGCAGGTCGGGCCGCAGGGACCCACCTGAGCTCGTACGTCCTTCCTGGGCGGCGCAGTTGAAGCTGGTAGTGGCTCTGGTGGGCAGCGCTGGTGATCGTCGGCATCGGTTGGTGGCGGGCCACGAAACGGCCGCCCGGGGTGAGGGCGATCTCGTCCTCCTCGGGGAGGCCGGTGAGGAGTTCGCGTGCCAGGCGGCGGGCATCGGCGGCCGGGTCCGCGGTAGGGGTGAGGGCCACGCGGCGTACGGCCAACTTGGTCAGTTCGTTGGCGAGCGTGCGTGCCGCGCCCCACGGCACCGCATCGTGCACCGCCATGGGAGCATCCGGTGACGGCAGCGCCCCCGAGGGCCGGGTGACGAGCCACAGGCGCGGGGCGCTCTGCTGCGGCAGCCGGGTGCACGCTCGTGCGAGGCCGCCCAGCATGGCCGTACGTGCGACGGCCTGCTCCAGGGTGGCCTCGTCACCGAGGAGGGGACGGGGGCCGGACCCGTCCGGGGAGTCGGAACGATCGCTGCACAGAAGGACGATGCCCGGCCGCGGATCGCTGGAGGACAGATGGGCCGACCACTGATCCGGGTCGGTGGTCGCGCACATCACGGCGACGGGTGCCTCGCTGGACTCCTTGAGGACCTCGACGAGTGCGTCGGACGCCGCTCCTCCTGGATCCTCGGCCACCACCAGCCAGGAGGTGGCCGCCTCATGGCTCGGTGCCTGTCCGTGCTCCGGGGCCGGGAGCGGCCGGTCGGCGCGGCGGGCCAGGAGAACCGAATAGTCCCCACGGGCTACGTCAGCCTCCGCCCCGATCTGAGCCACCTCGTCGAAACCGCAGCCGTTCAGGACAGCGGGCCACTGCCGCGCGTCGAGCAACGGGTGCCCGGGCCGCAGGTCGGCGTCGGATGAGGACCAGAAGCTGTCGAGCAGCCCGAAGCAGGGCACGAGGACGTCGGGGTTGTGGGTCTCGATGGCCAGCAGATGCCCGCCGTCGGCGAGCATCTCCGTGACACGGTGCAGGCTTTGGCGCAGATCGCTCGTGGCGTGCAGCACGTTCCCGGCGACGACCAGGTCGAAGGCTCCTGCGAGCATGCCCTGGGCGGCCGGTTCCCGGTCGATGTCGAGGGTGCTGAAGCGCACATGCGGATACTCGGCGAAACGGGAACGGGCCCTGGTGAGAAACGTTTCGGAGACGTCGGTGAAGGTGTAGCAGGTGCGCTCCGGCGGGAGGACCTTGAGGAGGGCGGCGGTCAGTCCGCCGGTGCCCGCTCCGATCTCCAGGACGCGCAGTGGGCGGTCGGCCGGCCAGCGTCGTGCGAGCTCGCCGATGAGCAGCGCGGCCGCGGCATTGTAGTGCCGCGCCACGGGGGTGGCGGTGTAGAGGTTCTCCAGCAGATGGTGCTCGTTGTCGCCGAAGAGCAGGTCCACGGCCTCCTGACGGCCCATCAGTACGTCCGGGAGGTGGGTGCCGCACTTGGTGTAGAGCATGGTTTCGGCGGCCGAGCCGGGCGTGCTGTGCAAGACGCGGGCCAAGGCATTCTGTGGATCGGCTGGCTGCTCCCGTGTCCATAGCCCGTTGTCGTGGTGAAGCAGCCCCAGGCGCTGCGCTTGGCCGAGCAGGGCGCCCAGCAGGCGCCGGTGGCGGGGCAGGACGCCGGCGGCGATGAGGTCTTCGACCGAGAAGCTCTGCCTGTCGGGAGCGATGATCTCGACGGCGCGCAGGGTGAAGTGTGCGCACATCAACTCGACCAGGCCGGCGAGACGCTCGTACAGAGGACCGTCCCACCGGCGGCGTCGGGCATCGTTGGCGGCGGCAACGGCCCGCGTCAACTCGTGAGGGCCCGGCGGGCGGTACCGGGCGACATCGGGGTCGGGCCCGGCGGGGGCCGCGCGCAGCACGGTCGTGAGCCGCTTGGCGGGGCCGGCGCCGGATGCGAAGCGCCGCAGCCTGCATGCGTCCACTTCGGCGATGACGTATCCCTCGTCATCGAGGAGCCGGATGTCCCAGCACACCTCGTTGTCCGAACTCTCCCTCTGCCGTACGTGCGCCCAGCCCTCGGCAGGGGGCTTCTTCCACACCCGGACCCTTTCGACGGCGGCGGGCAGCATGGCCGCCTGCTGGAACTCATGAGCCCACTCCGACGTGCCGAGCAGCGGGGCCCCTGCCTGGATCGCGGCGTCGAGAAGCGCGGGATGGATGCGATAGCCCTCGCAGGATCCGGCGAACGCGTAGCGCGCCATGACCTCCTGGTCCCCGACGTACAGGTCGGTGAGGACCTGGAAGGCCGGCCCGTACGCGATCCCGGCACGCGCCGCGGCTGCGTAGTGGTCATCTGCCGGCAGATGACCGGGCAGGGCCGCGAGGAGCGTGGCGGGGTCGAGCCGCTCCGGTTGACGGCCGAGCATCCGCCGGATGCGCCCGCGGGCGTGTTCGCGCCAGGGCCCGGCTCCATTACGGCTGGAGATCCGCAGGCCGCCATCCTCCGGGTCGACTCGGACCTGCAGTTTCACGTCCATGGCGGCGTCGTCGAACGGCAGCGCCAGTGCACGGTTGACGGCCATTGCCTCGACCTGCACGGGCGCCTGGTGCAGAGCGAAACCGGCAGCCAGACCGAGTTCGACGTAGGCGGCGGCAGGAACGATCGTCGACCCGCCCACACGGTGGTCGGCCAGCCAGCTCAGGGTGTCGGGGTCGAGGTCCGCCTGCCACAGAGGGTCCGGGTGCGAGGTGCTCCCGCCCAGGAGGGAGTGGACCGCGGGTCCCTCCCCGCAGTCCTGCCGAAACCATTCCGGCGAACCGTTCCAGTGACTCTCACGTTGCCAGGGATAGGCGGGCAGGTCCGTTGCACGCCCCGCCACCGGGAACCAGGCGCCCCAGTCGATGGTGGCGCCGGCCGCCATGAGATGGGTGGCAGCGGCGTCCACGGCATCGGCACCATCCTCGTCCCGGGCCATGGTGGGCACCACCGCGATCGTCTCCGAGGAGCAGGCCTTCGCGCTTCGGCGCAGATAGTGGGCCAGTACGGGATGCGGCCCGATCTCGACGAAAGCGTCGCAGCCCTGCTCGGCGAGCGCCTCAACGGCGTCGAAGAAGCGCACCGGCTCGCGGACGTTGCGCCACCAGTACTCGGCCGCCAGGTCGCTACCCGCGGCAAGCCGTCCGGTCACCGTAGACGCGAACGGAATCCGGGTCTCGCCCGGAGACAGGCCGGCCAGCCGCGTGCGGAGCGGCTCCTCGATGCCGTCCATCCAGCGACTGTGGAAGGCGTAGTCGAGGTCGAGCCTGCGGAAGAAGACCTGGCGGGCCGCGAGCACATCGGCGAGTCTCTTCAGACTGTCTTCGCTGCCCGCAACGGTGACGTCCTGGGGGCTGTTGACGGCGGCCAGCTCCAGGCTCCCGGAGAAGGCCGCCAGTTCCCGTTCGGCCTGCTCGGCCGACAGCCCGACGGCCGCCATCGCTCCCCTGCCGGCGGTCAGGGCCTGTGCCTGGCTGCGCACGGCGACGACCCGGGCGGCGGCGGCCAGGTCGAGGGCGCCCGCCGCGTAGGCGGCGGCGATCTCCCCCACACTGTGTCCCATAACCGCCGCTGGGTGCACCCCGCGCTCGGCCAACGCCGCGACGAGCCCCACCTGCACCGCGAACAGCAGCGGCTGGGCGACCTCGGTCAACGCCAGACGGCCCTCGTCCGGTGCGCTCAGCTCGTCGCGGACCGACCAGCCCACCAACGGTGTGAGCGCCTGGTCCGCGGTCTCCACGGCGTCCCTGAACGACGGCGACTCGGCGAGCAGCCGAGTCCCCATTCCCGCCCACTGCGCTCCATTGCCACTGAAGACGAAGGCGACTTCACCCCGTGGCAGCGCCTCGACCGGCCCCGTCTGCTTGACCTCGTCCTGCAGTTGGGTGGCCGCGGTGCCCGGATCGGGGGCGAGTACCACCGAACGGCAGGGATGGTGCCCACGGCGCCTGACGGTGGTGTAGGCGGTGTCGTAGAACCCCTCGGGGGCCACGCCCTCGAAATGCCTGGCCAATGCGGCGGCGGATTCTTCCAGTGCCTGAGGCGTCCGGGCCGAGACCATCACAGGAAGCGCGCCCCGGGGAACCTCCGGCCGGGGAACGGAGGCGGGTGCCGGTGCGAGAACCGCGTGCGCGTTGGCTCCGCCGAAGCCGAACGAGTTGATGCCCACCAGCCCTGTGCTGTGGGTCCCCACCGGTGTCACGGCCGAGACCGGAAGCAGATTGAGGGCGGGGAAGTCGATCGCAGGATTGGCCGGCTCACCGTGCAGGGAGGCAGGGATCTTGCGGTGCCGCAGGACGAGCAGGGCCTTGAGGAGCCCCGCCAGCCCCGAGGCGGGTTCGAGATGGCCGACGTTCGACTTGATGGAACCGATGGGCAGAGGCTGGCCCTGCGGACGGTGGTGCGCCAGCGCCTCCGCGATGGCCCGGCACTCCAACGGGTCGCCGACCGGGGTCCCGGTGCCGTGGGCTTCCAGATAGATGAGGTCGGCGGGGGCGAGTCCAGCGCCGGCGTAGACGTCCCTCAGCAGGGCGGCCTGAGCATCGGCGCTGGGAAGAGCCAGACCCGGGGTGCGCCCGTCGGTATTGGTGCCTGTCGCGGCGATGACCGCGTGGATCCGGTCTCCGTGCGCCTCGGCGTCCGCCAGCGTCTTGAGGACCAGGACCGCCCCGCCCTCGGCCCGTACGAACCCGTCGGCCTGCGCCGAGAACGAGCGGCAGCGTCCTGTGGGCGACAGCATTGCCGCCTTGGAGAAGCCGACGAATTCGTGGGGCCCCAGCAGTACGTTCACGCCGCAGGCCAGGGCGACCCCTCCGCGCGTGCGCAGCAGCTCGCAGGCGTGGTGCAGGGCGACCAGGCTGGAAGAGCAGGCGGTGTCGAGGGCGAGGCTGGGCCCTCGCAGGTCGAAGGCGTGCGAGATCCGGTTGGCGGTGTTCCCACTCGCGATGCCCGTCATGGTGTGCTGATCGACGGTGGCCAGCCGGCTCATCTGAAGCGTTGCGTAGGAGTGGTTCGACACTCCCACGAACACGCCCGCGTCAGAGCCCGCGAGGTCGCGGGGGCGCAGACCGGCGTCATCCACCGCCTCGGCGGTCATCTCCAGCAGCAGCCGGTGCTGAGGGTCCATGCGACCGGCCTCGCGCGGCGAAATACCGAAGTACTCGGCGTCGAAGGACGCGATGTCGTCCAGAAATCCCCCCGCTGCGGTATAGGTCTTTCCCGGACGCCGCGGATTGGCGTGAACGAACGAACCCGAGTCGAACCGCTGGGGCGGGACCTCCGTGACGACGTCCCTCCCCTGTACGAGAGCGGTCCACAGCGCATCCAGGTTGTCGAGGCCGCCAGGCAGGCGGAACCCCACCCCTGTAATCGCTACAAGAGTTTTCTGATTATCGGATCGCACGTAGACATCCCATTCCGCGATCGAATGTGCCGGACGATGCAGTGCATGCGCGCACGAAAGTACTACAACGACCCTCCGTGTGCCTTAATTACCGAAATCGCCTCGGCGGTGGATGGCATAGTCATACTGTATGACGAGGAGGCGAGAGGGAGATGCTCTCCGCTTATCCGCCGGAAGCGCATAGGGGAAGCCCGTGAAACGAATTGGCAGTGGTGTGCTGTACGACTTCACCCCGCCACGCACTTACGGTGACACAGCGATCCTGCTGATGCCCGCCCTCGGTGGAAACGCCGTTGATTATGCGACGTGGGTGCGACACCTCGGTGGCGGTTTCCGTGTCCTGGCGGCTCAATACCCTGGCCGCGGGGCACGCGATGACGTACCGCCTGCTCCCAGCGTCGCAAGCCTCGCTGCTGAACTGGCGGACCAGGTACGGCGTTACATCACCGAACCTCTGGTCATCTTCGGTCACAGCATGGGCGCGCTGATCGGCTACGAGACCGCCTGGCGCCTTCAGGAGATTTCCCAGCCTGCGCTCGGCCTCTACTCCTCGGCTGCACTGTCGCCCATCGAATACTCAGAAATCCGCCTGGGCACCGATGAAAAGTCGGCGGCAGACATCGAGAACCTCGCCGGTCAACTCGGGATCCCCCTGCCGAACGCAGAGCCGATGCGGCAGAAAATGCTCCGCGCACTGAGGCACGACCTCTCGCTGGTCGACACCTATCAACACGGCAGCGAGGCTCGCCCATTGACGTGCCCCGTCACTGTCATCACTGCCCTGAATGATGAAGTGATCCCGCCGTCTTCAGCCGAAAAATGGGCACACGCCGCGTGCTGCCCCATCGTTCGCCACAACATTCTGGGTGGGCATGGATACATTTCGCAGGCGGTCACTCCGATCGCTCAAATCCTGCGTGCAGTAGTGCACAGCTAGGCAATCGGGCGTAAGCGCCCTTGGAGCACGTAACACGTAACACGTAACACGTCCGCGTCCGCCGGTGCGCGCACGGTGGTTACGGGTGGAACTGCGGGTGCCACACGTCGAGCATGTCTCCGCTGTCGTCGGTGACGGCGATGTCGGGCCAGCGGTCGAAGGCTGAGCAGGGGTGGGAGATGCCGAGGTCGACGGTGTCGCCCACGTCCAGGCCCGGTGCGTCGGTGAGGACCAGGTGGTGGTCGTAGATCTGGGCCGCGGTGGCCTGTGCCGTGGGACGCGGGGCGCCCGTTGCCGTGTGTGCGGCGAGGAGGACGGGCAGGCCGGCGTCGTAGGGGAGTTCGCGCTTTCCGGCGCCGACGACGACGGTGCCGGGCTCGGGGGTGGACAGTACGGCGGCGCGGACGGTGAGGGCCGGGCGGAGTCCGGGCAGGGGTGAGACCTGGGCGTAGGTGCCGTGGTCGTGGGTGACGTAGCAGCCCGAGCGCAGCACCGGGATCAGGGGCTGGTCGGGGGCCCGGTGTGCGAGGTCGGCCACGGTCTCGGCGACGCGGTCGGGGAAGGCGGAGCCGCCCATGCTGAAGACGGGGCGCGGGTTCTGGTAGAGGGGGGCGAGGGAGGCGAAGGCGTCGGCCGTCGTGCGGCAGTGGGCGTCGACCGCGGCGAGCGTGGCGGCGTCCCGGCGGTTGGGCCGCACGCCCTCGTACCCGGCGACACCGGCCAGCCGCAGCCCGTCGCCCGTCTTCGCCACGGCCGCCCCCAGCTCGTATGCCGCCAAGGCGCCGCGCACTCCGGTACGGCCGCCCGGCACGCCGACGTCGACCAGCATCCGGAGGGGGTTGCCGGCGCCGCTGAAGGCCGCACGGGCGCGGTGGAGCCCGGTCTCGGAGTCGACGAGGCAGTAGAGCTCCAGATCGGGTGTGGCGTCGAGGTGTTGTCGCAGGAGCGCCAGGTCGGTGGGGTGTACGACCTGGTTGGCGATGAGAATCCGGCGCACTCCCCAGCCGAGCGCGATGCCGGCCTGACGGGCGGTGGCCACGGTCACGCCCCATGCCCCGGCGGTCAGCTGCCGTTCGACCACGGGGCGGGTCATCGTGGTCTTGATGTGGGGGCAGAGTTCGAGGCGGTGTGCGCGGCACCAGTCCGCCATGAGGTGCACGTTGTGTTCCAACGCGCCCAGATGGAGGCGGAGTTCGGGCAGTGTGCGAGCTTGGTGGTGGGCGGGGTGAGCGGGGTGAGCGGGAGCGGAGTCCATCTGTCCTCAAGGGGGTGTCGGCGGTACGTCCGTGTCGAGCGGACGCTCGCCTCGGCGTCTTCTGCGTCTTCTATAGACGACGGACAGTAGAGGATATGAGACGGACGGGCAAACGGTATAGTGGACGAGACGTCCTGTTTACTAGACGCGGGAGAGGGGCGAAGGTACGTGGCGAAAGACGGTGTCCAGGGCGCGGCATCCGACGCGGACGAGGGAATCGGCCGGCACCTGCGCCGCGAACGGCAGGCGCGGGGGCTGACGCTGGAGCAGCTCGCCGAGAAGACCGGGCTGTCCCGGAGCTACCTCAGCAACGTCGAGCGGGACGTGAACAGCCC
The DNA here is from genome assembly GCF_053595675.1 of Streptomyces sp. NPDC002446. Lineage (NCBI taxonomy): Bacteria > Bacillati > Actinomycetota > Actinomycetes > Kitasatosporales > Streptomycetaceae > Streptomyces > Streptomyces sp. NPDC002446. Next base: position 245,242 of record NZ_JBSFYC010000002.1, read on the forward strand.
GACGATCAACACGCTGCGCACCATCGTCAACGCCCTCGGCACCACCCTCAGCCGGCTGCTGCACGCCGTCGACCGCGAACAGCGCGTCCTGACCCGCCCCGACCAGCGCGTCGAGCTGACCCGGGCCGGTGTGGAGGGGGTCACCTACACCCTCCTCAACCCCGAGCACGGCGGCCGGCTGGAGATGATGATGCTGGAGGTGGCCCCGGGAGCCTCCTCCGGTGACCGGCCGCACAGCCACACCGGGGAGGAGGTCGGCGTCCTGCTCAGCGGCGAACTGGACTACTGGGTCGACGGCGTCCACTACCGCCTGGGCCCTGGCGACTGCGTCAGCTTCCCCTCCGCCACCCCGCACCGCTACAGCAACCCCGGCGACGTCCCGGCCGTCTGCGTCTGGGCCGAGACCCCGCCGAGTTTCTGACCCTTGACCCTCCCCGGTGCGATCGGTTCACGAGTAACGCATGCCGTCCCGGCGCCCCGGCATCCTGCCGACCAGGATGCCGGTGTGGCAGGCGATCGGCTGGTTGGCGAGCATGGGAGGGCAGGGGGTGACCGGCAAAGGCAGCCTCGGGCTGTGCGGGGGATGTGACAAGGGCGAAGGAGAGGCACAGGGCGAAGGAGCGCACAGGGCGAAGGAGGGCAGCACGTTCATGGCGCGGTTTCGACACCAGGGCCGGCCTGACGACGCCGCTGGCGGCGCGTCGGCGTACGCTACCGGGCCCGGCGCCGGCGTGCTCCTGTTGACCTTCGGCCACGGCACGGCCGGTGCCGCAGAGATGACGCACTTGTTGCAGGGTGCCGGGGTGCGCCGCCTGGTCGATGTGCGGCGGGCGCCCGGCAGTCGGCACAATCCCGACGCCGGACGCCACCTCATGGAGCGGTGGCTCCCGCAGGCCGGGATCGCCTACCGCTGGGAGCAGCGGCTCGGCGGACGACGGACGCCACGGCCGGACACGCCCGACACCGCACTGCGCAACCGGGCCTTCGCCGGGTACGCCGCACATATGCGCTCCCCGGAGTTCCTTGGTGCCATCGACGATCTGCTCGCCGACGCTGCCGCGGAGCGCACCGCGCTGATGTGCGCCGAATCCGTGTGGTGGCGCTGCCACCGCAAGATGGTCTCCGACTTCCTGGTCCTGGCCCGCCAGGCGAAGGTGCTGCACCTTATGCACGACGGCAGGCTGCATCCGCACCTGGTCAGCCCGGAGGCACGGCTGTGGCCCGAACGCCGGCTGCTCATCTACGACGCGGGCCAGCAGTTCCTTCCCGGCTGAGGCCGGCGCGCGGCGGGTTCCCCGGTGGAGCAACTTCGGGGAACGCGCGGCTGATGGGAACCCGCGGGCTGATGGGAAGGCCCCGAGCTGATGGGAAGGCCCCGAGCTGATGGGAAAGGGAGGCCGGCCCGGCGGTTCGGCGCGGGCTTATGGGAACGCGCGAGCTGATCGGAAAACGGCCGGGACCGGGATCAGGCAGCGCCGCGAAGCCGACCGCCGGAGGGCGGCCTTGCGGGCAGCAGTCGAGCGGGCGAGGCGCACAGGCCCGTGCCGGATGCAGGGCCTGGCATCCGGCTCACCTCATGATCGACAAGGCGCTGCCTATCGCTGACCTTGATCGCGAAGTCCGTGCGCCCCCTCTCCGTGCGCCCCCTCTCCGCGCGCCCCCTCCAGGACCAGGTCGACGAGGCGCGGGACCAGAGTCTCTTCCAGCGGCTCGCCGGTGAGCAGTACCCGCGCCAGCAGGGGGCCTGTGATGGCCTCGACCACCAGGTGAGGGTCGGCGTCCGCGGCCAGTTCTCCTCGGTCGATGCCGCGGCGCACCAGGGCCTCGGCACGCTCAAGGCGGGTGCTCCAGTAGGAGCGCCGCCCGTCTTCCAGGTCGTCCTCCCCGCGCAGGGTGCCGAGGTGGAGCAGCGCGCTGCCGGCCGGTGTCGCGAGGTATCGGGCCAGAGCCGTGAACAGCGCGGTGAGGTCCGCGCGCACGTCGCCCGTGTCGGGTGTTGGGAGGGCCTGGTCGGAGTGGGTGGCCAGCGCGTCGAAGACGAGGTTCTCGCGGGTCTTCCAGCGCCGGTAGACGGAGGTCTCGTGGACGCCGGTCGCGCGCGCGACGGCGCCGACGGTGGTCGCGGCCAGGCCCTGCGAGGTCAGCAGGTCGACGGTGGCGGCCAGGACGGCCTGGCGCATGCGTTCACCACGGCGCCTGAGCGGCGGCGCCTCCTTCTCGCTCGTCATGACACAAAACCCTATCGCAAGTGTTCTTGCGATAGGGGATCGGCGGACGTACGGTGTAACGCAAGACGACTTGCGATAGACCGCAGGTCAAGGTCACCGACCGGAACGAGAGACCCCGTCATGGAGCTCATGCGCGCCGCGCGGCTGCACATCCCCACGCGCACCCTGACGATCGAGGAGGTGCCCAGACCCGTCCCGGGACCCGGACAGGTCCTGGTCAAGGTCGAAGCCGCGGGGGTGTGCCTGTCCGACGTCCACCTGATCGACGGCACCCTCACCCCTTCGTACCTGCAGCGGGATGCCGTCACACTCGGGCACGAGGTCGCCGGCACGATCGCCGGGCTCGGACGGGATGTGACCGGTTGGTCGGCCGGGCAGCGGGTCGTGCTGCAGGCGGGGGACATCCGCGACGATCTGGTCCTGACCCGCGGGGTTGACTACGACGGGGGCTGGGCCGAGTACGCGCTGGCCAGTGTCGACACGCTGTTCAACCTGCCCGACGTGATCCCCTTCGAACAGGCGGCGATCATCCCCGACGCGGTCTCCACCCCCTGGGGAGCCATCACCGCCACTGCCGGGGTCCGGCCGGCGCAAGCCGTGGGCGTGTGGGGGATAGGCGGGCTCGGGGCCCACGCCGTCCAGCTGCTGCGCGCCGTCGGCGCCTACCCGATCATCGCCGTCGACCCCCTCCCGGCCGCCCGCCGACGTGCCGTGGAGTTCGGTGCCGACCTGGCCCTGGACCCGGCCGATCCCCAGCTGCGCGAGCAGGTCCTGGCGGCCACCGGCAGCCGGGCGCTGGAGGTCGCCTTCGACTTCGCCGGTGTCGCCGCCGTCCGGGAGCAGGCACTGACCGTTCTCGCGCCCAAGGGACGCCTCGTCCTGGTAGGGCTGACCGACAAACCTCTGAGCGTCACCGACGGCGCACTCTTCAGCTATCTGCAGCACCAGATCCTCGGCCACTACGGCTCCGCCGTGGACGCCGTCCCAGAGCTGGTCGCCCTGATGGAAGGCGGCCGGCTGGACTTCTCACGCTCCATCACCGACGTGCTGCCCCTCGCCGACGCCCCCAAGGCCGTCCAACGCCTGCACACCAAAGAAGGCGAGCCGATCCGGCTGATCCTGCGCCCCTGACCTCATCCGCCGCCCGGTCCGGCCGGCACAACCGCCACCGGCAGAGCAGCCGCAGCAGTGTCCCGAGAATGTCCGACAGTGTCCCGACAAGATCCGACGGCGGCCCCAGCCGCGCTGTGAACACCGCCCGCCACGCTGCCGCAAACCGTTCGCGGTCGATGCCCAAGAGCTCATCGATCCCGTCCTCTCAGCGGGCAGCCGCCGCGCCCGCGCCCGCTCCCGCTGCACCTCCCACCCCACCTGCACCTCCCACCCCACAGATCCGCCCTCCCATCCCCCCACAGCACTGTTCCTTCAGGAAGGGGCCATCCATGACTCTCGACCCCGCTCTCGCTGCTGTCCTCGACCAGGCCAACGCCGTCACCTCGACGCCCATCCGGACAACCGACCCCCAGGTGCTGCGTGAGGCGCAGCGGCAGCTGGCGGCCACGACGGCCCTCAGCCATCCGATCGACGTCGGCTCCGTGCAGGACACCGCGGTGCCCGGTCCCGCCGGGGACGTCCCCGTGCGGATCTACCGGCCCGCCGTCGGGGGGCCGGTCCCGACGGTGGTCTTCTTCCACGGCGGCGGCTGGATCACCGGCGATCTGGACACCCACGACCTCGTCACCCGCCGCCTGTGCCGCGACGCAGGCGCCGTCGTCGTCGCCGTCCACTACCGCCGGGCCCCCGAGCACCCCTTCCCCGCCCCCTACGAGGACTGCCTGGCCGCCACCCGCCACGTCGCCGACCACATCGAGCAGTACGGCGCTCAGCGCGACCGCCTCGCAGTCGCCGGGGACAGCGCGGGCGCCAACCTCGCCGCCGTGATCGCTCAGACCTTCCGCGACGAGAACCTCCCCCTCGCCGCCCAGCTACTCGCCTACCCGGCAACCGACTTCGACGGCGACTACCCGTCCCGCGCCGAGAACGCCACCGGCTACATGCTCACCGCCGAGAACATCGCCGACCTCCAGCATCTCTATGCCGGAGACGACCCCGTGCTCCGCAGGACCGCCCAAGTCTCCCCGCTGCGCGCCAAGAGCCTCGCAGGACTGGCACCCGCGATCGTCGCCACCGCCCAGTACGACCCGCTGCGCGACGAGGGCCTCGCCTACGCCCAGGCCCTTCGGAACGCCGATGTGGAGGTGTTCGTCCGCAACTACGACGGGCTGATCCACGGCTTCCTGAACATGTTCCCCCTCTCGCCCGAGGCCGACGCCGCCGTCGCCGAGCTGTACACCCAGCTCACCCGCCGGCTCAACACCACGGCCTGAGCCGTGGGAGGAGTCGGCAGGGTGACAAGCCCGCTTGCCAGCCAGTGATAGTGATCGGAAGTAGCCAAGCTCAAGGGCCCTGCGGCCGTTGCGGGTTGCCGTCCCTGCGGAGCCGTCCACGTCCCGGCCACTGCCTGGTCCGCCGTTGTTCATGACCGATGGCGCAACTCCGTTCTCGGCCCCCTGGTCTAACCCAGTGACCACCAGCACCCCGGCGCACTGACATCCCGAAGGGCCACTTCCGCATGCGCACCCACTCCACCCTCGCTGCCACCGCCACCCTTGCCCTCGCCCTCGGCGCAACCGCCCTCGCGGCGCCGGCCGCCCAGGCAGCCCCGAGGGCCACGGCCACCGTCGTCCACGAGGAAGGCGAGCTCTGGTACAAGGCCGCCCCGGGCCAGCAGAACAAGCTGACGGTCGACGAAGAGATCGAGCACCGCGGTGAGTTCGAGTCGTACTACGTCCTCACCTTCCGCGACCGGTACGACATCGCCATCGACGCGAGTGCGGCGAGCGCGGACGAGTGCACGTACCCCACGCGGGGCGACCGCACCGTCGTGCGCTGCGCGGTCGAGATCCCGCAGAACTCGGATGACTCGGACAGCTACGACATCGACCTCGGCGACAACGACGACACCGGCACGCTCGAACCGGACAGCAATGCGTGGGCCGGGGTCTACGGCGGCTCGGGCAACGACGTGCTCAAGGGATCCGCGTCCGCCATGCTCCACGGCGACGACGGCGACGACCGCCTCGACGGCGGCGGTGGCCCGTTCGGCTTCGGCTCCTTCGGCGGCCCGGGCAACGACACCCTCACCCACTGCGGGCAGGATTGCTCCGGCGGAACCGGGAACGACACCCTGACCGGTACCGGCGAGGAGAACAACCTGCACGGCGACGACGGCAACGACGTCCTGCACGGCAGTGGCGGCGCCGACGTCCTCTACGGCAGCAAGGGCAACGACAAGCTGTACGGCGAGGCGGGTAACGACACGCTGTGGGGCAACAGCGGCGACGACACCCTGTGGGGCGGCCCGGGCACCGACAAGCTCTCCGGCGGCCCCGGCCGCAACGAACTGCACCAGGACTGAGCTGCACCGGATGACCGCCCCCACGGTCGTCCGTCCCGCAGCTTGCACGGGTTCCCATGGAATGGCCCAGAGCCGTGGCCTACCGCTACAGTGCGATGCTTGTTCGATTCGGTAAGTGGCGTAGGGGGAGATCGTGAGCGTCCAACTGCGGGAAACCGCACAGGTTTTAGCGCAGATGCTCTGGCGGGAACACACCGTCTACCGCGAGCGGTCCGGGGGAGTGGTCATCCGGGGCGAGCATGTACAGCGCTGGATCAGTCTCGCGCCAGCTGGAGGCAGGGACGAGATCCTCGTCCGTGCGGGGCGCATCCTCGACGGTGGTACCACCGCGCCGGCGCGGTCAGAAGCTGTGGTGCCGCTCTCCACTGAAACCGTCCAGCTGGCGGCGACCTGCCGCCGTCTGCTCGCCGAAGCGGCCTCCGGCCCCACGCCAGCCGCATCCAGACCGGCGGCACCTCACCAAGCGACCAACTCCGCCGCGGGAAAGGGGAGAAGAGCGAGGAGGAGGGGCTTCGGCTACTGGGTGATAGTTGCCTGCGTGTTCGGGATTGCAGCCCTGTCGATATACGGGGCTTCGGTGTCTTCGTCGTAACGGCCTTGCGGCAGGAACGCTGCCCCCCCGCGCGGGGGCCGGCGGCGGCCGGGCATTCGGAAACAGCCGGTTCACCCGGGAAGTACGCCGCGGTAACACGCGCTTCCTAACGTCCGGCCGTGAGCGACGCAGCACGTCGCAGTTCCCCCGGCACCCCAGGAGGCGCGGCATGACCCAGGCTGATGCGAAACCGGCTGTCGCGGCGGAGCCCGCCCGCGGGCAGGCGGTATCGGAGACCCTGGAGGACTACACCCTCCGGTTCGCGCCGCGCAGTTACCGCCGCTGGACACCGATGGTGGTGGCGACCACCGCGCTGGGCGGCATCGCCTATATGGCCGACTTCTCCATAGGCGCGGGCATCGGCCTCACCCACGGCACCGGGAACGCGCTGGCCGCGATCCTCGTCGCGGCCGTGGTCATCTTCGTCACCGGTTTTCCGCTCGCCTACTACGGAGCGCGGTACAACATCGACCTGGACCTGATCACCCGCGGCTCCGGCTTCGGGTATTACGGCTCGGTGCTCACCAGCGTCATCTTCGCCAGTTTCACCTTCATCTTCTTCGCGCTGGAAGGCTCGATCATGGCGCAGGGGCTGAAGCTGGGCTTCGGGCTGCCGCTGTGGCTGGGCTATCTGGTCTCCACCTTCATGGTGATCCCGCTGGTCATCTACGGGATGAAGGCGCTCAGCAAGCTCCAGGTCTGGACGACCCCGGTCTGGCTGCTGCTAATGGCGGGCCCGCTGCTCTATCTGGTCGCCACCGACCCGGGAACGGTACAACGCTTCGTCTCGTATGCAGGCTCCGACGGCCGCAGCGGCGTCAACACCGCATCGGTGCTGCTGGGCGCGGGCGTCTGCCTGTCGCTGATCGCGCAGATCGGTGAGCAGATCGACTATCTGCGCTTTATGCCGCCCAAGACCGAGGCGAACAAGCGCAGTTGGTGGACCGCCGTGGTCATGGCCGGCCCCGGGTGGGTGGTGCTGGGCGCGCTGAAGCAGGCCATCGGGCTCTTCCTGGCCGTCTACGTCCTCGCGGAGGTGGGCCCGGCCGCGGCCACCGAGCCCATCCAGCAGTTCACCGGCGCCTTCGCCGCGATGCTGCCCTCGTGGCTGGTGGTGCCGCTGGCCGTGGTCCTCGTCGTGATCAGCCAGATCAAGATCAACGTGACGAACGCCTACTCCGGTTCGCTGGCATGGACCAACTCCTTCACCCGGGTCACCAAGCGCTACCCCGGCCGCATGGTCTTCGTCCTGGCCAACTTGGCGTTCGCCCTGGTCCTGATGGAGGCGGACATGTTCAGCTTCCTCAACGCCATCCTGGGCTTCTACTCCAACTGCGCCATCTCCTGGGTCGTCACCGTCGCCACCGACATCATCGTCAACAAGTACCTGCTGAAGCTGTCCCCGCACGCTCCCGAGTTCCGCCGAGGCATGCTCTATCCGGTCAACCCCGTAGGAGTGGTGGCCTTCGTCGCCGCCTCCGGGCTGTCGATCGCGATGTACTTCCATGTCCTGGGCGACTTCCTCCAGCCGTACTCACCGGTCGCGGCGGCCCTGATCGCCTTCGTCCTCACGCCGCTGATGGCGCTGGCCACCAAGGGCCGTTACTACCTGCGGCGCACCGATGACGGAATCGACGAACCGCTGCTGGACGCGGACGGCAACCCCAGCGCGACCATCTCCACCTGCCATGTCTGCCGGCAGGACTTCGAGCGCCCGGACCTGGCCGCCTGCCACACCCACGACGCGGTGGTCTGCTCGCTGTGCCTGAGCACCGACCGCGCCGGCGACCATGTGTTGCCCGCCGCCTACTAGGTGCGCGACTGGCGGGCCGACTGCCCCGCCGTCCGCAGCACCCACGCGCCGCCCCGCGCCGACGAAGCGTCGGCACGGGGCGCCGCACTGTCGTATGGATCAGTTGGATCAGTCGCCCGTGTTGGTGGACCAGATCGGGCGGCCCTCCGGGTTGTAGATGACGACGTTGTGGTCGTCCTGTACTACGAGGGTGGAGCCTCGGTTCTCCAGGCGGCCTTGTCATCGCGGTAAAGGACGAAGTTGCCGTCTTCCTGCAGCCGTAAGGCGGAGTCGCCGCGGCCGTTGGTAAGGGCCTGGTTGCGCTTGATGCTGGTACCGACAGGGAATTCGGCGTTCGCCACGCGTCAGGTGACGGTTCCGGATTCGGCGATGACGACGTCGTACGACAGCGCCCCGCTGCGGGAGCCGAGCGCCTCGATCCGCTTGACCAGGTCCTCACCCTCGGTGACCTCGCCGAACACGACGTGCTTGCCGTCGAGCCACGGTGTGGCCACGGTGGTGATGAAGAACTGAGAGCCGTTGGTGTTCGGCCCACGGTTCGCCATCGACAGCAGGAAGGGCCTGTCGTGCTTGAGGGAGAAGTTCTCGTCGGCGAACGTCGCCCCGAAGATGCTCTTGCCGCCGGTTCCGTTGCCGTGGGTGAAATCGCCACCCTGCAGCATGAATTCCGGGATCACCCGGTGGAAGCTCGACCCGGCATAGCCGTATCCGTTCTGGCCAGTGGCCAGTTCGCGGAAGTTCCTTGCCGTCTCAGGAACCACATCGTCGAAGAGACGGAAGACGATCCGTCCGGCGTCCTTGCCGTCGATCGTGATGTCAAAGTAGATATTTTGCATGCCGTCAGTCTGGCATTGCCGGAGAGCACTCAGGCGTAAGGACGACTACGTGTCCAGGATGGGCTCACTTGGCTCACCTGGGCTCAGGTGACGGCAGGCGGTATGCGGCGCAGGAGGCCGGGAGGCGTACGCCGGACAGGCGCAGCTGGCTGACCCGGCTGTGGAAGGCCGCGCCGCGCAGGAGATGTTCGGCGACGGTAGCGGCCTGGCGCCGTTCCGGGGCGGCCAGGACGCTACCCGCGGTCCAGGCGTTGAACGCGCCCATCGCCGGGCCACACCAGATCTGCCAGTCGCGGGAGCGCTCGGCGTGTCCGGAGGTGGCCCAGCGTGAGGCCATCGCCAGGTACCAGCGGAAGACCAGGGCCATCCGGTATTTCGGGTCTCGCTCGGCGCGTGGGAGCTGGTCAGGATGATGGGTCTTCAGGTAGACGGTGCACTCGTCCATGACGTGTTCCAACGGGCGGCGCAGGATGCGCTCTTGGAGCGTGCGGCTTTCGTCGGCTGGGAGGTCGTCCAGGCTGGGGTTGTCCCGGTAGAGGCGGTAGAGGCGGGCTGCGTTGCCGGGGAACAGGGTTCCGCGGGCCAGGACCTGCACCTGTACGCCCTGTTCGAACATGTCGGCTGCCGGTGCCATGGTGCAGTCGGCCAGGTCGGCTTGGGCCAGCAGGCGTTTCACGCCGGGGGAGGTGCCTGCTTCGGTGGTGGACTGGTTGATCGAGCCGGTGACGACATAGTCCGCGCCCAGGGCGAAGGCGGCCGCCATGGCGTGCGGGGTGCCGATGCCGCCGGCGGACCCGATGCGTACCGGGGTGCCGTGCGGGTGCGGGTGTTCGTGAGCGATCCGGTCGCGCAGCTGGATGAGGGCGGGCAGCAGAATGGCCAGCGGACGGCGGTCGGTGTGTCCGCCGGAGTCCGCCTCGGCCGTGATGTCGTCGGCCATGGGAACGGTGCGGGCGAGTTCGGCCTGCTCGGCGGAGACCAGTCCGCGGGCCTTGAGTTCGGCGACGATCTCGTGGGGGGCCGGGCGCAGGAACAGTTCGGCGGTGTGCGGGTGGGAAACCTTGGCGATGAGCCGGTGCCCGACCCGGACCCTGGTGGCAGGGTCCCGGCGCAGTCCGGCCACCCGGTAGCGCACCAGGTCCGGGGTGAGCTGGACGAAGGCGGATGCCTCCAGGCAGGGCACCCTGTGGCGCAGGCACAGGTCCACGCAGGCTCTCTCCATCGCCGGCGCGAGGGGGCTGTGGATGAGATTGCAGGCGAACGGCGTGCCCGTGGTGGCGAGTTCACCCGCCAGGCGTCCGAGGGCTTGGTCGATCCGGCCCTCGGGCAGCCCCGCGGAGCCGAACGAGGCCAGGTACCCGGCGCGGGCCAGCGCGGTGACCAGCTCCACGGAGGCAATGCCGTCGGCCATCGCGCCCGCCATATAGGCGTAGCGGACGCCGTGGTGGCGCCGGAAGTCCGCGGAGCCCAGCCGCTGGGGGAGCAGCGGCCCCACGGCGGCGAGCAGGGTGGTGTCGGAGCCCGGCGCGGGGAGGCGGTTGGTGGCACCGGTCCGGCCCCCGCTTCGGACGATGTAGCAGGGAAGGTCGAGTGCCGAGAGCACCTCGTACAACCCCTCGGGGTCGTGCCGGACGGTCGTCATTCCGCGTCCCCCTGTCGTTCCGCCGTACGGACGTGACCTGTACGCCGATGTTGCCCACCTGACGTCCACCGCTCGTTCGTCCGGCGGGTGTCCGCGGTGTTGGCGAGCGGGGCCGTGTGGGCGAACTGCCAGGCAGCGATGGCCTGGTGGGCATCGAGTACGGAGGCGTGGGCCCGCTGGAGCTGCTCGACCAGCGTTGCGACCAGCGCAGCGGGAGAGAGGGGGAGGGGCGTGCCGGGCCGTCCGACCGGCGCCCCGTCCGCCTGCCGTGGCGACGGGGGGCCGAGCGGGGCGGTGAGTTCGCCGAGCGAGACGCCCTCGAAGGTGAGTTCTTCCATCACGGCGTCCCGGGGAACAGCTGGCTGCGGATGGGGGAGCCCGTACGGGCCCTGGTGCCGCGGGCTGCGGTCTCCGGATCGATCCACAGGGAGCGCACCCCGCTCCAGCGCTGGTGGATCCGTCCATCGGGTGCGCAGGCGGTCAATGTGCCAGTGGTGAAGAGTGGGTTGTCGCTGGAGTGGCCGGAGGAGATGATCACAAATGGCTCATCGCTGGGCAAGGGGGTGAAGAGCTCGATCCGTTCGACGCTGACCGGCATCGGGAGGAGTCCGTCGCCGCCTTGCCGCCGCAGGTTCAGCAGTCCGGCCTGGAGCAACAGATCGGCCAGGGCCGGACTGTAGAGGCGGCCCCCGAAAGACCCTTTGCCGAGCGGCGGGTCGGGCATTCGGGCGGTCACGATCAGCCGGTCGGACTCGTCCACGAAACCGTTCCGCAGACCGGCCAGGGTCGGGCCGTGGAAGAGCCTTCCGTCGTCGTAGCCGGGGTGCAGTGCCTCGGTGACCTCGTAGTGGGGCAGCTGCTCGCGCGGCGCATCCGGTGCCCGCTCGGCCCGTCGGAAGACGCCCTCGTAGTGGAGCTGTTCGTCCGCGGTGGTGGCGTCGTGGACGGTCACCCGTACGGTGTCCGGGCCGGCCTCCGGCTCCGGTTTCAGCTGGATGCGGTACCGCTCCGGGTGTCCTTCGGGGAAGAAGACGCCCCGGACGATACGGAAGTCGCGGACATCGAACACCGGTTGACTGCCGCCCTGGGCACGTTCGGCGGTGTGCAGGGCCCAGCCCACGGCGGCCGTCATGGGCAGCACCGGCACCTCGCCGATACGGTGGTCGCGCAGGACCGGCTCCTTGCCGAGGCCGGTCAGGAGGCGGTGCGCGGTGATACCCGCGGGGGGCAACTGGTCGACCCGGCGGTACAGCGGCACGAGCGGACCCACGACGGTGACCCCGGCCGCGTCGCGCTCCCGGTCGCTCATCCGGTCCAGGAAGTATGCGCACCCGGCTTCCCGGGTCAGCATCGGCACCCCCGCTTCCTTGTAGAGCTGCTGCACCGCGGACGCCATGCCGCTGGTCCATGGGCCCCAGGCGATCGGCACGACCCGGCACCGGGGGTGGGCGACCTGGAAGGCGCAGCCGAAGCGGTTCAACGCCTCGTTGGCAAGGGCGTAGTCGGCCTGACGCAGATTGCCCCAGATGCCGGACACTGAGGAGAAGAGCACCAGATGCCGAAGGCGGTCGACGTCCAGCGCGTCGAGCACATGCTGGAGGCCGCGGAGCTTGGTGTCCACCACCGGTGTGATCGACTCCGCGGTCACCTCCGCCAGCGGCCGGTCGCCCAGAACACCCGCCCCGTGGATGACCCCGGTGATGCGTGGTGCGTACGGGGCAAGGGCCTGCGCCAGCGCGTGGGCGTCGCGGACGTCCGCGGCCACGTACTCGGCTTCGACGCCTTGCGCGCGCAGCTCGTCGAGCGCGGTGCGGATCCGCCGCTGGTGCAGCAGCTGCCCGGCATGCTCGTCGATCCGTGTTCGGGTTGCGGGTTCGCGGGGGTCCTCGCCCGCCTCGCGTGCCCGGCTCTGCAGGGCGGCACGCAGCTCCTCGGCGCTGTCCGCCCCGGCCGCCCAGTCCGGTTCCTCGGCCAGTGGGGTGCGGCCGAGGAGAAGGTAGCCGCACCGGTGCTCGCGGGCCAGCGCGGCCACGCACCAGGCGGTGATCCCGGAGGCTCCGCCGGTGACCAGCAGCAGATCGTCCCCGGTCAGCGTCGTCGTCGCACCGGATTCCCGTGCGTCGGCGGGCTCCGCCTCCCGCGGCGAGGGCAGCGACGGGGGAGAGTCCTCGGGCGGGAACGGTGTCTCGGACAGGAACGGCGTGCGGCGGTCCGTCTCGTCCCGGGCGACCTCCCGCAGGTCCGTGGCGATGTCGGTGATCTCCGCGATGAAGGCATCGCCCACGCGCTGAGCGGACAGCCCGGGCGCGAAGTCCAGCGCACGACAGAACAGGCTCGTTTCCTCCAGGGCGACCGTTTTGACCAGCCCACTCAGACCACCGGCCAGGCCCAGGGCCGGGTCGCCGCCGGCCCCGGCGTAGCCGAGGGCCCCGTCGAGCTGTGTCACCGTCACCAGCCCGACGCGCTTCCCGCCCGCAGCCGCCCTGCGCAGTGCGGGGCAGACGTGCTTGGCCACCAGCACGGCGTACCGGAGCCGTTCGACCATCTGGGCGGCAGGCAAAGCGTGGGAAGGGCTGATCGGGAGGACGCACAGATCGAGACGGGGCTCATCGGCCAAGACCTCGGCAAGGCGCCCGGAGAGCGTGGCCTCCTCCCAGTCCTCCAGCCCCCAGGCACGGGTCTGCCCGTCAGTGGTGCCCGGTGCGGCGCAGGGGACGTACAAGCGGCTGGTCCGCCAGCCGCGCGAGCGCAGGGACGCGTCGAGCGTGGCGGACAGGTCGCCGCCGTCGTCCAGCAGCAGGGCGTGCGGCTGATCCGGGTACGCGTCCGGGCACACGTCCGGCTCGGGCAGCTCGCGCAACGCGACGAAGGCGCGGCCCAGTTCGCCGTCGCCGATGTAGAACTGCAGCTGGGGCTGGGAGATGGTCAGGACCTCATGGAGCTTCTCGATCAGCTCGCGCACCGTTCTGGCCTCGCTGAACTGGTGCAGTTCGCCCCGACTGATCACCGGGTAGCGACGCCACATCTCCGCGCCGATCTCCACCTGCTTCAGCGAATCGATGCCCAAGTCCGTCTGGATGTCCATATCGGGCTCGATCATGTCGACGTCGTAGCCCGTCTTCTCGGCCACGACTTCGCGGAAGACCCGTTCCAACTCCTCCAGATCCAGGTCGCCGATGTCCATCGGAGGCCGCTCGTCTTCGGCGTCGCCCCTTTCCACAGCCCACAGCTGCGCCAACGCCGACTTGCCCGAGCTCTGCGACGTACCCGAATCGGCAGGCGGCTCTCCGGCTGGAGAATCGACGAGCGAGGAGGGCCTGTCGTCGTCCGCCTCCCGGTGGCCCGACAGCTCCGGTGACGCGTCGCCGTGCGGGTACGGACCCGGCGGCGGCGCCTGGCCGTTGGCGGGCAGCCGCAGCAGGCTGCTGATGACCTCCCCGGCCCGGGTGTGCGCATCCCCCAGGGCCAGACTGTGCTCGGCGACGGTGTTGACCGCGGCGGCCAGTGACGCGTCCACCCGCCCGTCCGCGGCACTCTGGCTCAGCAGTCGGGTCAACTGCTCCGCCGTGTGCAACTGGCCCTCCAGGTAGCGGGTGTGCGCGGCCAAATGCTCGGCGGCGGCGCGGGAGAGCGGGTCGGGCCGCCATTCCTCTGCCGCGGGGCCCGCGTCGGCGGCGGGCGCCGGGGGTTCCTGTTCCTGGGGCAGGGCGCGGCCCTCCTGACCCACGGTACGAGACGCCTCCTCGGCGAGCAGACCCTCGTAGACGGGGCGGCGGGACACGGTCGCGAAGAGCGGGCCCTCCAGGACGCGGGCGACCTTGGAAGGGGCGGGGCGCTCGGCCCGCGGCGGCGCGTCGTAGCGGTCGATGCCGCTCAGCGGCAGCCCCAGAACGGCAAGTCGGACAGCGGCCTGCTTCAAGGCCGCGCAACTGTCGGCGGCACCGCCGATGTCACAGGCGACCGCCGTCACGTCGCGTTCGCCCAGGGTTCGCTCCACCAGACCGGTCAGGGTGCGCTTGGGCCCGAACTCCACGAAGACCCGGATACCGTCCGCGTACATTTCCTCCAGTCGGGCGGCGAAGTCCACCGGCCGGCAAAGCTGCTCGACGAGGGTGTGGCGGTTGGCCTCGGGGGCTTGGCCGTAGCCGGCCCCGGCCGTATTGGCGTAGACCCGCAGGGCCGGGGGCGCGAATGCGGTCGTGGCGCAGGCCGCGCCGAATGCCTCGACCGCGTGCTGCACATGGGAGGTGTGGAAGGCGGCGGCGACCGGCAGTCGCTGTGCCGGAACCCGCTGGCTGACGCATTCGCGCACGAACTGCTCCACAACGGGGACCGGGCCACCGACCACGTACTCGTTCGGGGCGTTGCGGTTGCACACCGTCAGTCCGGGGTGCGCGGACAGCGCCTGGCGGATCTCCGGCTCGGGTGCCCGTACCGCCGCCAGTGTGCCGGCGTCGCCCTCCCGGCCCGGCTGGGGCTCCATGGCCCGCCCACGCGCGTGTGCCAGTGCCATGAACGCCTCGTCGTCCCAGACGCCGGCCGCCCACAGTGCGGTCAGTTCCCCGAAGCTGTGGCCGAGCAGCCCGTGCGGAGCGAATCCCAGCTCCCGCAGGTAGCGGTACTGCCCCATGGACAGCGCACCGATCGCCAACTGCGCGTAGGTCGTCCGCCGCAGCCGGTCCTCACCCGCTCGGCCGTCCCGGTCGCCGGGCGGCGGGAAGACCGTGCGGGCCAGACTGTCAGCGGAGGGGAAGAGCGCGTTCGCGGCGTCGAAGGCGGTCCGCACCGGGGGCACCGCCATCGCGGCATGCAGGCCCATCTCCACGTACTGGCTGCCCTGACCGGAGAACAGTGCGCCGACCTTCGCCTCCTGCGGCAGGGCCCGGCGCCGGTAGTGGATGCCACGAATGTGGCTCCAGCTGTCGTGGCCGGAGTTCACCCGTAGCTGCTGGACGGCCGTGGCCAGCAGCGCGTCGCGGTGCTCCTTCCCGGTGGCCACGAATCCGACCCGGGCGTGTCCGGCCGGTACCGGACCGTCGTCCGGGGCGTCGCCCCGCTCCAGGCGCCCCCGCAGCTCGTCCGGGTCGGCGGCATGCCACAGCATTGCCTTCGGAGTGCGGTGCAGCGCGTGCTCTGCGTACCCCTCCCCACAGGGATATTCCTCCAGGACGGCGTGATAATTCACCCCTCCAAACCCAAACGCGGAGACGCCCGCCCTGCGCACCTCCCGGGAGGCGTCACGCACCCAAGGGCGAGTGGTGGTGTTGAGGTAGAGAGGGCTGTTCTCGGCAGTGGCCGCCGGGTTGGGGGTGTCCACATTGATGGTGGGCGGCAGCACCTTGTGATGCAACGCCAGCACCGCCTTGATCATCCCGGCCACCCCGGCCGCGGCCTTGGTGTGGCCGATCTGCGACTTCACGCTTCCCACAGCGGCGAAGCGGCTCTCGCCGGGGGCAGCGGACAGCAGCTCGCTGAGCGCGTTGAGTTCGACGCTGTCGCCGGCTGGCGTACCGGTTCCGTGGGCCTCGATCAGCTCCACCGACCGCGGTGCGCAGTCGGCGTCCTCGTACGCTCTGCGCAGCGCGGCCAACTGGCCGTCACCACAGGGCGCGTAGATGCTCTGCGCCATCCCGTCACTGGAGCTGCCCAGTCCCCGCAGCACCGCGTAGACCCGGTCGCCGTCCCGTTCGGCGTCGCCCAGGCGCTTGAGCGCCAGCATCCCCACGCCCTCCCCGACCAGCGTGCCGTCCGCCTCCACATCGAAGGGACGCACCCGACCAGTCAGCGAGAGCGCCGGGGTCTTGCTGAAACACATATAGGGAACGATCGAGTTGTCCGCATCGCAACCGCCGGTGACCATCAAGTCGGCGCGACGGCTGAGGAGTTCATCGACAGATGAGCGCAGCGCGGCCAACGAACTGGCGCAGGCCGCGTCCACGGTGTGGTTGGCGGCCCGCAGGTCCAGCCGGTTGGCGATCCGACCGGAGACGATGTTGCCAAGGACTCCGGGGAATGAGTCCTCGGTCCATTCCGGCAGGCCGGTCAGGCGCGTGCGCGTGACCCGGCGCGCCTGCTCCTCGGGGATCCCGAAGGCGACCATCGTCCGCACCATCTCGGGAACGAGCAGCCGCGAGGCGAGTGGGATCAGGGTGGAGTTGGTACCGCACACGCCGAGCACCACCCCGGCACGCTCCGGATCGAACCAGTCCCGACGCCCGCGGCCCGCATCGGCCAGCACGTCCTTGGCCACCATCAAGCTCAGCAGCTGCACCAGGCCCACCGAGTCGACGCTCTTCGGCGGCATCCCGAACTCCCGCGGATCGAACACCACCGGATCCAGAAACCCCCCGCGGCGGCAGTAGGTCCGGTCCTCGGCGAAGGGGTCGGGGTCGTAGTGGTCTTCCGTGCTCCACCACGCCTCGGGGACCTCCTCGGAGCAGTCGCGGCCCACGACGATGTTTTCCCAGAACTCCTGCACGTCCCTTGCTTTGGGGAACATCCCGGCAATGCCCACGATCGCAATCGGATCGTGAGCCAGGCGGCGGTCGACAGCATCGGTTTGCACCACTGGGCACCCCACTCACACAGCGACCAACGGAAGAATCAGCCGACACCCATTGTCGGCTCGGCGGAAACGGGATTATTGGGCTCTCTGTGTGACGATAGCGCTTTTGGTATTCCCCCGGTAGGTGCCAACCGGGACCGCCCGTAGCGGTATTCACCTGACAGGTCGGACAGTGATCTACCCCGATGGACCGACCTCGACGAGCAAGTCAACCACCGAAGATTCGATCGTATGCGCCATGGAACTCTGCTCGAATGGTGCATCGCATTCCAGCGATGGAGTTTGGCGGCGAATTCGCGCGCTACCGAGAACCAATTCCCATCACCGGGATAAACAATCTCTAAAAGCCGATCAGATATCAACGGTGGTCAACGGTGGTCGACTGGGGTGTTGAACCGAGCCGCCTCAGCCCGGACCAGGCGCGGCCTGTCAGCTGGCGTCGCTGCTGCGCAGCGTGAGAATGCGCACGGTGCGGTCCCCGATGTGCGGCTCGCGGCCATGCCAGCAGCGGTAGTTGTCCAGGAACAGGAGGTCTCCTTCGGCGAGCTCAAAGCGTGGGAGAGCGCCTTCCAGATCGTGCACGGCTTTCTGGAAGCGACCCAGCATGGCCTGGACGTACTCGGTATCGGGATCCCGGTGCAGTGGTGCGGCGCCGTCGGTGCGGCGCACGATGCGTCGGCCGGTGCGGGTGTACTCCACGTGCCTGGCGACGCGGGGCGTCGCAGGAAGTCCCCGCAGCGCTCCCCAAGCTCCGTAGAGGTCGACGTCGGCTTGGGTGAGGAATTCCCACAGTTCGGGGTCCGTCGTTGCGCAGTCGTCCGCGAAGCGGTACGCGTCGGCCACGAAGGATTCGCCGCCTGAACTCGGCGGCCGGACGCACTGGATGGCGACGTAGTCCTCGTCGGGGTCACGTCGCCGGTGCTGGACGCCTCCCACGTCGACGATGACGTCAAAGCTGTCGGCGTGCAGATGGACGGACTTGCCGTCCTGTGACGTCCGTTTACGCAGGGGGAAGACCTGCCGGAGGCGTTGGCCGAGTGCGGTGGCGGCCGCTGTGACGAGTGCGTCGGCGGTCGTGTCGAGTCCGGTCAGGATCACTGCGCCGTCGCCGGCGAGCCTCTGCCGGATCTCGTCTGTGTTCCTGATGTCGACGCGGGCAGGTGCGACGCCCAAGGCCGGGCAATGGGAGGTGTGCATCGGTTCGCGCGATTCTTCCTGTGGGGGCGGATTGTGTGAGCCGACGTCGGCCGGCATCCCTTACTGCGAAGTGCTTGCAATACGCCAACACTATAATGAAAATCATTACCGATAGGCTACCCGGTAGCCCCGCGTCCCCCTTCCGGCCCTCGTTGGCCGCTAAGGAGTCCCATGCCGCGCCGTACTCGACTCAGCCTCGCGCTCGCACTGATCTTGGTGGGGGGTGTCGGCTGCTCCGCCCCCGCCGAGAACTCGTCGGCTTCCGGCGCGTCGAGACAGACCGTGAAGGTGGCAAGTTGCGGGCAGCGCCTGTCGTTCTCGCAGCCGCCGGAGCGGGTCGTCACGCTGGACCAGTCCTCCACCGAGACCCTGTTGGCCTTGGGGCTGCAGGAGCGCATGGTGGGCACATCGAATCTGAAGACGAAGGTCGCGCCGGAGTACCGGGCCGCCTACGAAAAGGTGCCGGTGCTCAATCCGAAGATCCTGACCGGCGAGCAGCTGCGCGCGGCGACCCCGGACTTCGTGGTCTCGTCGTTCACCGACCTGTACACGAAGGACCGGGTCGGCACCCGCGACGAGCTTCGGGAGCTGGGGCTGCCGTCGTTCGTGAGCGCGGTGGACTGCCCGGAGGCGAACCGGCCCGACCTGACGCCCTTTGAGCGGCTGTTCCAGGACTACGAGAACCTGGGGCGGATCTTCCACGTCGAGGACCGGGCCTCCGCGTTGGTGTCCAGGCAGCGGAAGGTGACCACGAAGGCGGTCAAGGCTCGGAAGGACCTGGTCGGCCGGCCCTCCGTCGTGTGGGTGTACTCGGTGTTCAACGGCGTTCCGTACGTCGCGGGCAAAGGCGGGATGCCCAGCGACATGAGCAGGCTCATCGGGGCCAGGAACGCGTTCGACGACGTCAGCGAGGAATGGCCGGAGGTGTCCTGGGAGGAGATCGCCAAGCGCGATCCGGATGTGATCGTCATCGGTGATCTGTCCGAGCGTGGTACGCCCGGCGACAGCGCCGAGGAGAAGCGCACCATGATGCGGAAGCACCCGGTCGTGTCACAGCTGGCGGCGGTACGGAAGAACCGGATCATCGAGCTGCCCGGCATCGAGATGGACCCGTCCGTGCGTACCGTGAACGCCCTGCAGCGGTTCGTGGACGGGATGAAGGACCTCGGCTATGTCCGCTAGCCCCACCGAGGAGGTCAGCGGACCACCGCCCACCGCCCCGTCACCGGGGGACGAAAGCGTATCGGTGCTGCATCCCGCGGCCCGGAGCGCCGACGTCCGAGAAGCTGCCCACGAGCCGCTGTCGCCCCTTCCGGCCAACTCCGCGTTGCCCTGGCTGGCGTTGTCCCTCCTCGCCGTCGCGGCGCTGCTGGCTTCGATGGCTGTCTCGGTGCGCATCGGCACCAGCGGTGTCGGCTACGCCGACCTCGGCCGCGCTCTGGGCAGCCGTCTCGGTCTGCCGGTCGAACCGCTTCCGCGGCTGCTCGACTCGCTCATCTGGGATCTTCGGGCCCCGCGCGTTCTGATGGCCGCCGTGGTGGGCGCCTCGTTGGCGGTGTGCGGTGCGGCGTTGCAGTCGATCACCCGTAACGCGCTCGCCGACCCCTACCTGCTCGGTGTCTCCTCGGGCGCGTCCGCCGGCGCCGTCGTGGTCGTACTCCTCGGCATCGGCGCGAGCACCCTGGGCATCACCGGCGGAGCCTTCGTGGGCTCGCTGGTGTCCTTCGGCCTGCTGATGTTGCTGCTGCGCCGCAGCGGTCTGGACTCGTCCAAGATCGTGCTCACCGGGGTCGTCGTGGGCCAGCTCTTCACCGCTCTCACCTCGCTGGTTCTGATCGCCGCCGGTGATGCCGACACGACGCGCGCGATCACCTACTGGCTGCTCGGCTCGATGGCGTCGGCCCGCTGGGAAGCAGTGATCATCTGTTCCGTCGTTGCCGTGATCGGCCTGGCCGTGGTCTGGCTGTCCGCAACCGCGCTCGACGGGTTCGCCTTCGGTGTGGACACTGCGGCGTCGTTGGGCATCAACGTGCGGGCGACGCGGATCGTGCTGCTCGTCGTGACGGCGTTGCTGACGTCGGTGGCCGTCGCTTCCGTGGGAGCGATCGGGTTCGTCGGGCTGATCGTCCCGCACGGGGTCCGGTTCCTCGTCGGACCGCTCCACCGCGTCCTGTTGCCGTTCAGCGCACTGGCCGGCGCGGTTTTCCTGGTGTGGACCGACGCGCTGGCCCGAGTCGCGTTCGCACCGCAGGAGGTGCCCGTAGGGGTGTTCACGGCCCTGCTCGGAGTCCCCCTGTTCCTCGTCATCCTGCGGAAACGTGGTGAGCTGTGAAGATCGAGATGGAGCAGGTGAGCTGGGCGGTGGGGGACAGGGCCATCGTCCGGGACGTGGAGATGGAAATACGGTCCGGCGAGACGGTCGGCCTGATCGGTCCCAACGGCTCGGGCAAATCGTCGCTACTGCGCTGCGTCGCCGGCCTGCGGACTCCGACGACGGGTGTGATCCGTTACAACGGCCACGACATCCGGGGATGGACTGCGCGTCGTCTCGCGCAGCACATCGCTTTCGTCGAGCAATCCGCCGACGCCGACAGCGATCTGCGTGTCGCCGACGTCGTCGCGCTCGGGCGGACCCCTTTCCGGGACCGCTGGCGGGGCCTCGATCGCACCGACCGGACAGTCATCGACGCTGCCCTCGCCCGGGTCGGGCTCACCGACCTGAGAGCAAGGGCATGGCAGACCCTGTCCGGCGGCGAGCGCCAACGCGCTCACATCGCGCGGGCACTGGCGCAGCGGCCCTGGGGCATCCTGCTGGACGAACCGACCAACCACCTCGATGTGAAGCACCAGTTGGAACTGATGGGCCTGCTGGCCGCCACGGACCAGACCGTCCTCGTCGCCTTGCACGACCTGTCCCTGGCCGCCCGGTTCTGCGACCGGCTCATCCTGATGCACCAAGGTGCGGTGGCCGCCTCAGGCAAGCCGCAGGATGTCCTCACCCCGGACCGCCTCGCGTCCGTCTTCGAGGTCGACGCCGAAGTCGGTCACGACGGCATGGGAAGTCTCGCAGTCTCCTACCGCGGCGTTGCCTCGGCGGGCGACCGCGCTATATAGAAGTGGTTGTCATTTTCATATACGCTGGCCTCGCTCTCAGGAGGGGTTTGCATGAAATGGCGCGACCTGACGACCGGCGCTACGGATGGAGCCGAGGACTTCGATCGACTATTTGGTGCGCTGTGGTCTCCGATCGGCGCGGCGACCGTCAACGCTGCCCGGCTGCGGCCCGGCGCGAACGTGCTCGACGCGTGCTGTGGCTCGGGGGCGTCCGCGATCCCGGCCGCGGAGCAGATCGCTCCCCATGGCACCGTGGACGCCGTCGACCTCGCGGAGCCTTCGATCAAGCGGGGGCGCGCCATGGCAGCCACCCGCGGACTGGCCAACCTGCGCTTCGCGCACGGAGACGTCCTGGAATGGCCTGCTCCGCCCGGTGGTTACGACGCAGTGGTGTGTTCGCTCGGGATCTTCTCTTTCCGTGACATGGCCGCAGGGACGGAGCAGCTACTGCGGCAGCTACGGCCCGGAGGCCGGTTGAGCGCGACTGTCTGGGCACGAGGCGCGCTTGAGCCCCTGCCCGAGTTGATCTTCCGCGCCGTACTGCCCGAGAGGCCGCAACTCGCCGACACGCCACCATCAGCCGATCCACTCGATCCACTCGATCCACTCGATCCACTCGAACCACTCGAACCACTCGATCCACTCGAACCGATCGAAGCGATCGACACGCCCGAGTCGTACCGGGACTGGCTCACCGCCCGTTCGCTGTCGTTCATCGACGTGGAGCGCCACCCGCTCGCCCTGCCCGCCGACTCGGACTTGCTGTGGTCCCTGGTGCTCGGCACCGCCGCCAGGGAGCTGCTCGACGGCCTGCCGGCCGACGGGGTCGAGCGAGTCCGCGAGCGGTTCACAGCAGCCATGCTCGCCGAAGGCCGCGACGCGATCGACTGCTCCACACTCATCGGCACCGGGAACCTTCGCCGCGTCGCCCCGCCCCGCCGCCCCCGAGGCGCCGGCTCCCGGCTGACCCCCACCGAGCTCACCGGCCCGATGCCGCACACCAGTTGACGTACAGGAGACTCATGTCCCGCCGCCCGTTCGCCTCCACGTCCCCGGGATGACTTTGCCCTTCGACCTGCCCTGAGCCGGATCACACGGGGACGGGAAGGCCGGACCCCGCGTAGAGCGTGTTCGGGAAGCTGAGCGTGCGGTAGACGGCCACATTGCCCGTCAGCTCCGCGCACGCCTGCGCCGCCGCGGAGACGCGGTGGGTGTACGCGGGGTCCGTGGCGTCCAGTAGCACTCCCAGGGTCGTACCGCTGTGCCCGACGGCCACTCCCAGTCCGCCGACCTCACGGCAGATCTCGCGCAGGGGATCCAAGGTCCACTTGTGGCGAAGTGCCTGATTCATCAAGGCACTTCGAGTCGCCACCCTGCCGACCTCCGCCAGGTCCCGCCGGCGTACGGCGTCGGCGAGGCCGTCCAGCAGGCGGGCGTATTCGTGCCGGTCCGCCGTGGTGAAGGGCTTGGGGATGCGGTTGAAGTCAACGGTGTCGACCGAGCCGCCTTCGTCGATCCCCACCACCCCCATGGCCGGGAGGGACCCGAGGACGGCACGCAGCCGCACCGTGCGGTGGTGGAAGGCGACGATCGCCGGGTAGAGCACCCCGTCGGTGGGTTCGATGCGCGCCAGCAGCCGCTCGATCCGGGAGGCCGGCATCTCGACGTTCAGCGCCTGGCCCACCGCCCGTGCGGTGGCGACCAGATCGGCGGAGGAACTGGCCAGTCCCTTGCCCTCCGGGATCACGCTGTGGACGGTCAACAGTCCTCCCGTCGCCTGTGCCTCCTCCTCAAGGATCATGCATGCCAGACGGCGGGCCTTGGTCTTCTGGGGCGGGTGGACGACCAGTTCGTCGGAGTCCGGGTTCTGCCGGAAGGTGGCCCTCGTCCACCGGGCGACAGGCAGCGTCACCAGGAAGTCCCCGTCCTTCTCAGGCAGTACGCCTTGGAGAAGTTCGCCGAATGTCCCGAAGGCGGTTCCCATGCCCGTGGGTGTCGGTGCCTGCCGTGGCAGACGAGGTCGCGACATGACCTCCTGGGACAGCTTCACGAGGCTCCTTCTCCTTGTCGTCTGGCGGCACGCAAATCGAAAGTGATAATCATTTCTATCTGAACGAGGACTGGAGGGCAAGCCGGCGCCCGTGCTCCCGTGCTTGGCGGCGTCGCGTCAACTGGGCTACGCGGTCGGCCTATTGCAGGACTCCCGTCGTAACGGATGGGTGGATGGGCCTACCGGTCTTGACAATCATTTTCATTTAGTGTGATGCTCTCGGCGCTCGGGTCACCCGGGCTCATGTCCAGCACCAGGAGGAAGCGTGAGCGAGCAGAGCCGCAGCCGTATCGCGGCTACTACGCGATCGACGTAGACCCGGACGGTGTGCGGACGGTGGCCGAGCGCTATCGGCAGACCTGGGATACGGACAATGTTCAGACCTACCTGTTCAAGCTGCGTCGACACATAGCTCACATAGCCACTTGACGGGGAGACGGGAATGTACGAACACATAGCAGAAGCAGTCAAGAAGCCTGATCTCGTTGCCCTGCAGCCGGACTTGGTCTGTCTCCGGTTCGAGACGATGAAGATCTATTCGGCTCTGGGAGCGGTCCGCCACCTCCTGGAATCCGGTGTCGTCAAGCCCGGTGACACACTCATCGACAGTTCAAGCGGAATTTACGCACAGGCATTGGCACTTGCCTGTCACCGGTACGGAATGAAGTGCCACATCGTGGGTTCCACGACCGTGGACCGGACCCTTCGTGTGCAGCTGGAGATTCTCGGCGTCACGCTGGAACAGGTCAGGCCGTCGAAGAACCTGCGCCTGGACCAGGAACTCCGGGTGCGGCGCATTGCGGAGATCCTTGAGGAGAATCCTTCGTTCCACTGGATGCGGCAGTACCACGACAGCATCCACTACTACGGTTACCGCGATGTGGCCGAAGCGATCGACCAGCAGGCGCCTTCCGGGCCACTGACCCTGGTGGGCGGAGTCGGCTCGGGGGCCTCCACCGGCGCCATCGGCACGTATCTGCGCGAGGCGGGCCGAGATGTGTCCCTGGTCGGAGTACAGCCTTTCGGCAGTGTCACCTTCGGCTCGGAGCACGTTTCGGACCCGGACATGATCATTGCCGGGATCGGCAGTGCCATCGAATTCGAGAACGTCCGGCACAAGCTGTACGACAGGATTCACTGGGTCAACTTCGACTGCGCGCTCTCCGGCGCCGTGGAACTCCTCCGGACCAGCGGTATCTTCGCCGGCCTGTCGACCGGTGCGGCCTATCTCACCACCTTGTGGGAACGCCGAAGAGACAGTTCCCGCACGCACGTCTTCATCGCCGCCGACACCGGCCACCGCTACGTCGAAAGCGCCTATGCCAAGCACGCGGAAGCCCCGGACGTAGACACCCTGAAGCCGCATGAAATCACCGGTCTTGAAGAGCTGAGACACCCCTGGTCGACGACGTCGTGGCCCGACCTCTGCGCTTCGGGTGAGAGCTGAGCACCGCGCCTCAACGATCCCGCTTCCAGCGAACCGATTTCCCTCACAGCACCACAACAATCCCGACGAGAGAACCTGAAATGTCACACGCCACGCCGCAGACAGTTGCGGAACTGACCGACTCCATCCTGTCTGGCGCCTATGGCCCCGATCCGAAGGACCTGGCGGTCACGAGCGCGTTCTGGCTCTACCACACGACTCGGCTGGCCGGGAGCGAGGTCACCTACCACAACCACTACCTCGTGCTCCGTGTGGGGCAGTCCTTCGGTGCCTGCTCCTTCGAGGCCGGTGAACTCGCCCCGGACTTCTGCGAGAACGCCTCCGGCCACACCCTGGACACCCTGCTCCGCAACGAGTCGACGCCCGTCCGTATCGCCGCCCTCGACGCCTACCTCTCCCAGGTGCAGCCGCACCGGGACGCAGCGGAGGCCGAGACGGTCATGCTGCCCCTGGGAACGCCGGAAGTCCGTGCCCGCGCCCGGGATGCCGCCATCGCCGGTCTGCTCGACATCGAGCCGGGCGCCAAGGTGGCGCTCATCGGCGTGGTCAACCCACTGGTCGCGGCGATACGCGACCGGGGCGGCGTCTGCCTGCCCTGTGACCTGAACCTGCGCACCACCCAGTGGGGCGAGGAGGTCAGCGACGACATGACCACGGTGCTCAAGGAAGCCGATGCCGTGGTGGCCACCGGCATGACCCTGAGCAACGGCACGTTCGACCTCATCCTCCAGCACTGCCGGGACCAGGGCGTGCCGCTGATCGTCTACGCACAGACGGGAAGCGCCGTGGCCCGCGCGTTCCTGCCCGCCGGAGTCACCGCCCTGAACGCCGAACCGTTCCCCTGCTCCCAGTTCAGCGCCGACCCGACGCCCATGTACCGCTACCGCGCCGGCAAGCCCCTGCTCGCGAACGGGGAGGGGGAGTGAGCATCGACACCAAGGACCCCGCGACGGACCGCGGGGGTACGGAAGCCGAGGAGCCGCTGCCGGGCGATCTGCGGATGGCCCGTGCCCTGTGGCCGGTCCTGCTGGCATCGGCGGTCGGTCTGCTGCCGTTCACCATCTTCAGCACCTACCTGGTGCCCATCTCGAAGGAGGCCGGGACCAGCGTCGCGGCGATGGGCGGACTTCGCGGACTGGGCGGCCTCGCGGCCCTGTTGGTCGGCACCGCTCTCGCACCCTTCATCGACCGGGTGCGCAAGGACCGGGCGGCCGTGGGCGGTCTGGTCGCTTTGGGTGCCTCGGCGGCCCTGGGCGCGAGCGGGGACTTCCTCCTGATCGCCGTGTTCTGTCTGTTGGTGGGGGCCAGCACGTCCGTGCTGAACCCGGCCCTCACCGCGGCCGCCGCCGATCGCTTCGGCACGGGTAAGGCGGCCGGCCGCGCGGCAACCCTGGTCACGGCGGTGCAGTCGATGACCGCCATGCTCGCGGCACCGGTCGTGGCCCTGCCCGCGGTGTTCTGGGGCTGGGAGGGAGACCTCGTTGCCGTGACCGCGGTCTCCCTCCTCCTCGCCGTGGTCTTCTTCGCACGGGGCAGGCGGAAGCAGGCCGACGACACCGGGAACGTGCAGCGTCTGAGCTACCTTGCGTCGTTCAAGGCCCTGGGAGCCGTTCGCGGGGCGGTGCCGCTGCTCCTCATCTCCCTGCTGCGCACCGCGGTGTTCATGGGCTACCTCTCCTACCTGGCGGCTTACTACGACGACCGCTTCCAACTGGACCCCGCCCTCTTCGCGTTCGTCTGGACGCTGAGCGGCGCATCGTTCTTCGTGAGCAACCTCCTCACCGGGAGGATCACGAACGCCGACAACCCCCGGGTCAGCACCGAACGCATGCTGGCCATCGGGCTGTTCGCGGCCCTGGCGTCGGTCGTGGGCTTCTACTTCACCCACTGGCTGCCGCTCGCCCTCGCGCTGACCTCGCTCCACGCCGCCAGCCACGCAATCGTGGCCGCGTGCGCCGTCAGCCTCCTCGTCCGTCGCTGCGGCTCGCTGCGCGGTTCGGCCCTGAGCCTCAACGCCGCGGGCCAGAGCCTCGGAGTCTTCGTCGGCGCCGCGCTGGGGGGCGCCGGGCTCGGTCTTGCCGGCTACCCCGGCGTCGCGGCCGTCTTCGGCGCCTTGGTCGTCGCAGCGCTGGGGGCCGCGTTCCTGGTGCTTCGCGGCGGCTCGGGCTCGGGCGCGGGCTCGGGTGCGGGCTCGGGTTCGGGCGAGCCAGCGGCGGATCCGGAGCCGAACGACGAACCGGCCTCCGCGTAGGGGCAGGGCAGGTGTCGTCCGCCCCGGTGGCAGGGGCGGACGACACGAGGCGGCGTGCTAGATTCCGCCATTGTTTCATTGTTGAATATGGTTACCATTATCGAAATGAAAGGGTCGGCACCATGCCCCCGCCCACGATCTCCACACCGCCGGCAAGCACCGGCACGGCGGGGTCAGCCGAGGTGACACCCTCCGAACCCGCTGTGGGTGTGAAGGACCGTCTCGCCTCCCGCAAGGGCCTGGTGATCACCTGCGCCGCACTGCTCGCCGTCCTCCTGGCCTCCGTCGTCGTCGCCATCGGCCTGGGGTCCGCCGTCATCACACCCGGGGAAACCGCCCGCTATCTGTGGGCGGCTCTCAGCGGTGGGCGCATCCAAGCCGACGACGTCACGACGTACCAGATCATCTGGCAGATCCGCACGCCGCGGGTGCTGCTCGCGGCTCTGGTCGGGGCCGGGCTGAGCGCCATCGGCGTCGCCATCCAGGCCATGGTCCGCAACGCGCTCGCCGACCCCTTCGTCCTGGGCGTCTCCTCGGGGGCATCCGTCGGCGCCGTCGGCGTCACGGTCACCGGGGGGCTGGCGGCGCTGGGCATCTACGCGGTGTCCGCCGGCGCCTTCATCGGCGCCCTGATCGCGTCGCTCCTGGTCTACGTCGCCTCCTCCAGCCGCGGTGCGCTGTCACCGCTGCGCCTCGTCCTGACGGGTGTGGCGATGTCGCTCGGCTTCCAGGCGATCATGAGCGTGATCATCTACTTCGCGCCGGACAGCGAGGCGACCAGCATGGTCCTGTACTGGACCATGGGCAGCTTCGGCGCCGCGACCTGGGGGGCGCTGCCCGTCGTCGCCGTGTCCGTGGTGCTCGGGCTGATCGTGCTGTACCGGTACGGGCGGGCACTGGACCTCCTGGCCCTCGGGGACGAGACCGCCGCGAGCCTGGGCATCAGCCCCGACCGGCACCGTAAGGGACTGCTCGTGCTCGTCTCGCTCGTCACGGGGGTGATGGTCGCCGTCAGCGGTGCCATCGCCTTCGTCGGACTGGTCATGCCCCACCTGGTCCGCATGGTCGTCGGCGCCACCCACGCCCGGGTACTGGCCGTGGCGCCTCTGGTCGGTGCGATCTTCATGGTGTGGGTCGACCTGGCATCCCGGACGCTGGCGGCCCCGCGCGAGCTGCCCCTCGGCGTCATCACCGCACTCGTCGGCGTACCGGTCTTCATCGTCCTGATGCGCCGTAAGGGCTACATGTTCGGAGGCCGCTGAGATGGACCTGAGGATCGACGAACTCTCCGTGGTGACAGACGGCAAGAGCCTGGTACGCGACCTGTCCTTGGAGGTGGAGAGCGGCCAGGTGGTGGGCCTCGTCGGCCCGAACGGAAGCGGGAAGTCCACCGCTCTTCGGTGCGTGTACCGCGCACTGCGCCCCAGCACCGGCACCGTCTGGGTCGGCGAGGACGACCTCTCCCGGATGGCGATGCGCCGCAGTGCGCAAGTCATCGCGGCCATGACCCAGGACGGCGCCGTCGAGCTCGACTTCACGGTCGAGGAGGTCATCGCCCTCGGACGCGCGCCTCATCTGCGGGGTAACCAGGCACTCGGCCGCCGGGAGCGGGACCTGTGTGAGCGGGCGATGGACCAGCTCGACATCCGCCACCTCGCCCGCCGCGGAGTCCTCACCCTGTCGGGAGGGGAACGCCAACGCGTCCTGCTCGCCCGCGCCCTCGTCCAGGAGCCGCAGATCCTGGTGCTGGACGAGCCGACCAACCACCTCGACGTACGCCACCAGGTCGAGTTGCTCTCGCTCCTGCGCGGCGCGGGACTCACCGTCCTCGTCGTGCTGCACGACCTCAACCTCGCCGCAGCCGCCTGTGACCGGCTCGGCGTGCTCTCCCAAGGCCGCTTGGTGACCGCGGGTACGCCCGAGGAGGTCCTCACCACGGAACTCGTCGATGACGTCTTCGGCGTCAAGGCCAGCGTCATCTCGCACCCGCTGACGGGCGACCCCCAGCTGTTGTATTCGCTCAACCCATCCCTGTGAAAGCTCATCCCTGTGAAGCTCATCCCTGTGAAAGGCAGCATCACGTCATGCGCATAACCCGATCTCCCCGTTCGGTGCGGCAACGCGCCGCTCTCGGAACCGCGCTCGCCGGCACGCTGCTGCTCAGCGGCTGCGGCGCCGACGTTGAATCGGACGCCAAGGCGTCCGACAAGGTCACCGTCAAGAGGTGCGGTGAACCCGTCGAGTACACGACCCCGAAGCGAGCCGTCGCCTACGAAGGCGGCAGCGCGGACAAGCTGTTCAGCCTCGGCCTCACCAAGCATGTGCACGGCTACGTCATGCCGCCGGCGAACCCGCCCGTGAGCGAGTCCCCGTGGGCTTCCGAGTACGCCAAGGTGAAGATGCTCAGCGACGACCTCCTCAACAAGGAACTCGTCGTGGAAGCCAAGGCCGACTTCGTCGTCGCGGGCTGGAACTCCGGCTTCAAGGACGAGCGGGGCATCACCCCGAAGATCCTGGACAAGCTCGGCATCCAGAGCTTCATGCACACCGAAAGCTGCTTCAACTACCCCAAGTACCCCGAGAAGGTCACCCCGTTCGAGGCGCTCTACACCGACCTGGAGCGGCTGGGCAAGATCTTCAAGGTCGAGGACAAGGCGGACAAGGTCGTCGGCGGACTGAAGAAGCGGGTGGAAGCGGTCAAGGCCAAGGCGCCGAAGGGCAGCCGGGTGCCCGTCTTCCTCTACGACTCAGGCACCGACCAGCCCTTCACCGCGGGCAGCCAGGTCCCGCCCAACGACATCATCAAGGCCGCAGGCGGAAGGAACATCTTCGACGGCCTCGACCAGCGGTGGACCCAGGTGAACTGGGAGGCCGTCACCAAGGCCGAGCCCGAGGTCATCATCATCTTCGACTACGGCGACCAGCCCGCGAAGAAGAAGATCGACTTCCTGAAGAAGTCGCCCCACACGAAGGAACTGCCCGCGGTCAAGAAGAACAACTTCTTCATCCTCGACTACAACGAGGGCATCAGCGGGCCGCGCAACATCGACGGCCTGGAGAAGTTCGGCAAGTACCTGCGCGAACTGAAGAGCTGAGCGAGCCGCACCAGGTCCGGGGCCGTGTCGGAACGGATATGGCCCCGGACTCGGTGCGCTGCACTGTGCTGCACTGTGCTGCGCTGCAAGCACGCCGTGGCCATGCCCGACCACACCGAGCGGAACCCCTCGGACAGCGTCAGCGCGAGGTGATCGTCGAGCGGTACGCCGCCCGGCGCGCCGAGCTGACGGAGATCACCGGCGGCCCTCGTCGACCGAGGAATCCCGGTCGTACCCTCTGAAGGCGCACCGGTGAATCGCGCAACACCGGGCGACTCGAGCTGTCCGGTCATGCTTGTCGCCTGCCCCAACTGCCCCAACGTTGCTTTGCCGGTGAACCGGTTAAGGACCGACCGACAGCAGGTGAGCGAGCCGGTCCAGCCCTCCCCTGATCAGCTGCCCGTACTCGTCGTCACCCAGTTCGCCGACCGCGGCACGTCCGCGCGCGAGGTGATCGCGGGCACGGTCGAGGTCGCCGAGCCTCCGGTAGACGTCCCCAAGGTTGAGGTGCAGAGACGGATAGAAAACCGCGACCGAGCCGTCGACACCCCCCTGCCGCGCCCGCTCGTCCGATATCAGGTCCGCAGCCTCCAACGCCCGTAAGTCCCAGACCAGTTCCTCGCGCGGATCGTCCTGGACATCGGCCATCGAGTGGGCGAGCACGCAGCGATGGAACGCGTCGCCGGTGGCGCCGATCGCGTCCCAGATGCCGGCGAACAAGCGCTGGGCCACCTCCCGTTCGCCGCTGTGGCTCAGCTCGATACCACGGCCGATCTCGGCCATCACCGGGTCGGGCTCGGTCATGCGGGTCCCCCTCGTCAGCACGGACAGCACCGTTCACGAGCGTAGGGGGCGCGGCCCCGCGGCCCGCCCCTGAGCGGGCCGGCATCCCAAACGCCGCGCGACGGGCGCAGGTCCCGTCCGCGCACGCGCCGGGGCGCTGAACCGGCGACCCCAGGGAACCCCGTGATGACCGTCCTGTCCGCGCACGCGCCTGGGCGCTTGGGGCGTATGCCGCCAGGTGGTCGTGGAGGTTGCGGGTTGCAGGTCGAGGCGACTTGACCGCCGCAGGTATGGCGGGGCCTCGAAGTCCTCCCAGATGGCGGGGGGGGGCTGATGTGGGCGCGGTGTCGTTGCCGGCTCCTGTGCTCAGTGTGCTCGGTGCCCATCTCGCCTTAAAGCCCGCCTTCACCTGCTTCGAGGCCCTGCGCTGGGTGAGCGGATCAATGACGGGAGGCGGTGACAGGTACGCGGGGAGCGGTCAGACGGTCGGCACCGGGCGGGACGGGAACCATTGCGAAGATCGCGTCCTGCTGTTCCTGGAGTTCCTTGGCGCGCTCGGGTGTGGTGGTGGGCAGCCGCTGCTCCTCGTACAGCTTGTGCGTCTCCTCCTGTGCCCACTTGCTCGTCGGCGTGTGGAACTGGATCTCGAACGGATGTCCGGAACCCGGCGCGCGCCAGCCGGTGTTGAGACCCTTGTAGCCCTTCCCGCTGCCCCAGCGGTTCGTCCACTTGGTGCTGTCGTTGCCCCAGGCCGCGAGAGTGTGCGAGGCGATGGTGACACCGGCGCTGTAGCGGTGGTCGGGCCACTGGAGGGTGTAGCGCACCGAGTCGCTGATCCTCGCCAGGGCCTCGCCGACGTTCTGGCCCGGGTTCTCCTTCATCGAGGTGGCGACCTTGCGCTTGAGCGAATCCGGGGACTTCAGGCGGCGGTCGAAGCTGATGACCTCAGCGGCGCTGAGTACCGCGGCCGCCCGCACCTGCGGGCTGATGGACCGCTCCGCCTTCTTGGCCTGCTCCAGATAGGCGTCCACGCGTGTGTTGTCCGCCGGGCTCAACGACAGCCCGCCCTCACCCTGCCAACCTCCGCCCTCGGTGCCCGGCCGGGCACTGGGGTGGACCGTGTTGTCCTGCGCTGACGCGGCCTGCGTCCCCGTCGCCAGGCCCAGTCCCACAATGGCGCTCAGGGTGAGCGCGGTGACGGCCCGGAACGCCCTGGCTGTGATCCTCATCGTCTGCAGGGTTCCTTCCTGGATGCGGCACCCATACGGCATACGGCTGCCATGTGATCTGGAAGAGATCCTGGCTTCTCCAGGGCGGAGGTATGCCTCGCCCGGCGCGGAGTGGACTGATTGCGACGCTATTTAGCCCAGCTGGTGGCCGAGATCTCGCGTGGCCCGTTCCGGCGGAAGGCCCTGAAGTGACCAGAGACATGCCGGTTCGGGCGCCCGCTCGGCGTGTGCCATTCCTCGCAGACGAGCGGTCGCGCGGCATGGATTTGCGGACGGTGACCCGCGGGCCGGGCTCTGCGGGCGCATGGGGTTCCCCGAGAGCTCCGAGAACCGCTGGACGGCCCGCACTCCGCTCCCGTCGAGTGTGAATCGGCAGCAGCGGTTCGATGCGACCCCCAGGTCATCCGTCACCAGCCACGCTGACCCCTTTCACGTCCCCGCGGCTTCTCCAACGAGGCGGCAGGCAACGAGACATGGGCACGCCAAGCGAAGCTGCTGGCTCCTCTTCAGGGCTCTCCTGCCGTATGCGTGGGTCAGGCTGTCGTGAGTTGGCGGCCGGGGAGGGCGGGGCCCGGCGCCGCGCACTGCCGCACCGCCATGAGGGCGCGGACGGAGTTCCGCGTCAGCCCCGGCCGAGGACGCAGAACTCGTTGCCCGCCGGGTCGGCCAGGACGACCCAGGAGACGTCACCCTGACCCACGTCGGCCCGTGTCGCGCCGAGGCCTTCGAGCCGGGCGACCTCCGTCGCCTGATCCTCGACGGGGTCCGACATCACGTCGAGATGGATGCGGTTCGATACGACCTCGTCGTCGGGCGTGCGGCGGAACTCCAGATACGGCCCGACGCCCTTGACGGAGCGCAGCAGGGCACGGTCGTCGGTCAGCTCGTGGACGGTCCAGTCGATCGCCTCGCCCCAGAACCGGACCATGGCCCGCGGGTCGGCGCAGCCGACGACCACGGCGGCTATCGGCCCGGTGTCCCGGTAGAGCTCCCGGGGCTCCAGGACGCGGAACACATTGCCTTCCGGGTCGGCCATCACCGTCCACGGCGCGTCGCCCTGGCCCACATCGGCCGGCGTCGCCCCGAGCTCCTTCAGCCGTTCGACCAACTCCGCCTGATGGGCGTCGGAGGTGGTGGCGAGCTCGATGTGCACGTGGTACTTCACCGTCTCCGGGTCCGGGACGCGGACGAGATCGATGCAGACGGCGGACGGGTCCGGCCAGTCGAAGCCCACGGGTTCCAGGTTGGTGACGCCGGGCCCTTCGCTGGAAACACCCCAGCCGAGCGCCTCCGCCCAGAACTGTCCGAGCGCCGAGTCGTCCCGGGCCTTGAAGTTCACCTGAACAAGTTGCAGCGTCATGCCGCACACCTTAGGTGATCTCCCATCGGGCAGGTGTACGAATTCAGGCTCTCCTGCTGCATGTACGGCTCGGGCGATTGCGAGTCGGCGGCCGGGGAGGGGGGTTTGTCTCCGGCGAGGGTGAGCGTGACGAGGGCGGTGATCGCGTCGGCGGAGTGGAAGCCGAAGCCTCGTCGGATGACCGGCGGGTCTTGGTGTGGGTCTCGGTGTGGGTCTTGGTGTTCGTCGACTTGACCAGCCCGTCGGACATGCCGGTGGTCAGCGCGGTGCGGATGGCATCGCAGTGCCGCACGATCTTGCGCTGGAGGTCGACGAAGGCGTCGATCCCGCAGTGTCATCCCGCGCGAATCGCGCCTACCTACGCCGACGAGGCGTCCCGTGCACCGCCCCCGAGAAGTCCGGTCAAGTCCGCAACCGCAAGGTGAGCATTGGCCCTGGCACTCCTTTCAACACAACACACTCGCTGCCACAGATCACGGATGACCTGGGCGCGACGGCGTCCGGGCAGTCCGTGTTGATCGTGCTGTGGCGGGCTGCCCTCAGAATGCGGTGTTCGCCATGCGTCACCGACGCGGCGAGGGCGTCGTAGAGCCGCAGCCGCTGCTTGCCCGCGTACAGTTGCCGCAGCTTCTTCGGGGGCGTGATCACACGCATGCCGGGATCGACGCCCCTTGCCGTCACCGCGATCAGCGGCGTATCAGGCACTGGGCCGCCGGCCCTGAGCTCGTCGAGCCATTCCGGCTGGTTGCTGCGCTCCAACGCACCCGCCCGCTGCGCCGCCACGGTGAGGTGGTGCGCGACCAGAAGCTGGCGTATCTCGCGAGTCCACGACGCGAACATCCGCCGATACATGCCCCGCGACAGCAAACACACCAGCAGCAGTGCCACCGTCCCCTGGACCTTCTGAGGGCGCAGCCGCGGCATGTAGCTCTCCCAGCGCTCGACAATGCCATCGAGGTGCCATCGAAGTGCCATCGAGGTAGAGCACGCCCGCCGCCTCCTCAGGGGACAACTGCACGAAGCGGCGGGTGTAGGCACGGCCGAGGGAGTGCGCGACCAGCACGTAGGGGCCCGGCACAGACGCGGCGCGCAGCAGTTCCCTCGGTTCGACGGCGTCCTCGGCCAGGGTGTGCGGCAGATCGACAGGGTATGGCGTGGCGCTGCCGGACGTGCCGCTGCCCGGGCACTGGTCCTCCGCCCAGTTCCAGGAACGGACAAAGCGTGGCTACCCGGCGCTGCAGTCGGTGCCGTCCCCGTCCGGACCGGGGGTGTTCTGTCCCAGGCCCCGACGGATCGCGATCTCCACGGGTGAGTACGCACCGTCGGCCCGCTCCAGTTCGTACGGCGCGGCCGGCATCAGCGGCGGCTGGGCCATGAAACGCGGCCGCACCCCATGGTGCGGTTGCGCCGCGTGCACCAGGAACGGATGGCACAGGAAGACGTCGCCCGGGGACCCGGTGGCGAGGGCGAGTGGCCGGTGGTCGGACGCCGCCACCAGGTCGGGCGCAAGGGCTAGCCCGCTCGCCCCGTCCTCCCCGTACTTCTCCAGCACCTTCGGCACATCGAGGTGTGAGCCGACCCGGATCCGGGTCGGGGCGTCCTCCTCACCGACCTCGCTGAACAGGAACAGCATCAGCAGCGCCCGGCCCCGGGAACGCAGATTGGTGAAGTACCAGCTCTCGCCCTCCGGCAGATAGCTCCCCTCGATGTGCCAGCCCGCGTCGTCCGGCTCCTCCTCGTGCGGGAAGCGCAGCGGGAACGTGCCCAGCGAGTAGCGCGGCTCCCAGCGTCCCGCGCCGACGAGCAGGTCGTACGCGCGGTGCAGGGTCGGGGAGTTGGGTGCGGCGGCGAACGGCCCCTGCGCCATGCCGGCCACCCAGTGCACGGGCTGCGTCCACGTCGCTGGATCGTCCGGGTCGCAGCCCGTCTCTCGCCACAGCAGCCGTGCGCAGTCCGCGGCCACGCGCGGTGCGACGGCGCCCTCCAACTTCACGAAGCCGTCGCGGAGGAATCGGGATATCAAGGTCGTGTCATCCATGCCCCCATCGTGCGGCGACACCGTTCCCGATCACCCGACATTCGCCGCACCGTCTTTGTCGGGTGATCACCGAGCCCCCTCTTGCCTCTCTGAGACCGGAAGCAAATCGATGAGGTCTTCGAGATCCCGCGGCTGGCGGTCGACGCCGACTTCGAGGCCGAAGCGGTCGGAGGAGATGCGCAGGTAGGCGACGGGGTGCTTGGGGGCGTGTGACGCCAGGTGGTCGTGGAGGTTGCAGGATGGCTCGGTGGCTCCCGGTGCCGGGCACTTTCTGCCGAACTCAGGGGTTTGGTGGTGCCGTGGATCCGCTGTGTGATCCGCGGTCGTCCTCCTGGATACTGATCACCATGCGCATCGACTTTGATCCCGCTGACATGACCCGCAACGAGTTCTACAAGCTGCTGACCTCGACGGTGGTCCCGCGGCCGATTGCCTGGGTCGCCACTACTTCTGCAGATGGGACGCACAACCTCGCCCCGCACTCCTTCTTCTCGATTGCGAGTGTTGCGCCGCCCGTTGTGCAGTTCAGTTCCGTCGGGCGCAAGGATACTCTGCGCAATATTGAAGCAACCGGGCAATTCGTGGTGAACCTCGCGCCGGAGGAACTCTTTGAGCAGATCAATGACACGGGTACCGACTTTCCGCATGGAGTGAGTGAATTCGAGGCGGCTGGGATCGATTCCGAGCCGAGTTTGCGGGTCAAGCCGTTGCGGGTGGCGGCTTCGCCGGTGGCGTTGGAGTGCGAGGTGCACACCACGGTCGGGATCGGGGACTCCACCGTCGTCTTCGGTCGGGTGGTGCATGCGGTGGTGTCGCAGGACGTGATGGTCGAGGGGCACCCGGAGATTTCCAAGCTGAAGCCGTTGTCGCGGCTGGGTAAGGACGAGTGGGCCACGGTCGGTGGCGTACGGGAGATCTCTCGTATCCGGCATGCGGACTGGCAGGGGCCAGCCGGCGACCGCTAGCGGGAGGGGCGCGGGAGGAGCGGGGAGGAACTGTGGGGGATCTGGGATCTGGGACCTGGGGTCTGGGAGGGCCTGGGCCTGACGGGGTCGGGTGTGCGTCCCGGCCATGTGTGCGTCCCGGCCATGTGTGCGTCCCGGTCGTGTGTGAGTCCTGGGCGTGTGTCCCTGGTGGTTCCAAGGGTTCCGAGTAGGTTCCAAGCGGGTTCCTTTGTGGGCTACTTCCGGATTGTTGCGGTGTTCGAGACTCTGTCGGGGTTGGGGCCGGGCCGGTGGTTTGGCTCGTGAGGTGTCTGGCCGTGAGGGATGGCCGGCCGGTCGGGGTCGGCTGACTGAGTGACGGGAGTCGCTGTGACGGGTCTCGCTGTGACGGGTTTCGCTTCCGCTTCGGATGAGTCCGCTGAGTCTGCGCCGTTCAACCGGCGGTTTGCCCTGCGGGCGGTGGCTGCTACCGCGGTTGCCGGTCCGATGGTGTCTGCGGCGTACGGGTCGGGGACCGCGTACGCCGCAGACGGCGGGCGGGCACTGCGGGTGATGACCTTCAATCTGCGGTACGCCTCGGACACCCGGCCGAACTCCTGGGCCGAGCGCAGACCCGTGATGCGGTCGCTTTTGCGTCATGAGGCGCCGCAGCTGCTCGGTACCCAGGAGGGGCTGTACGGGCAGCTGCGCGATATCGCCGAGGACCTGGGGCCGCAGTACGACTGGGTGGGGACGGGGCGGGGTGGCGGGAGCAAGGATGAGTTCGCGGCGATTTTCTATGATGTACGGCGGCTCGTTCCCGTCGAGTACGACCATTTCTGGCTTTCCGACACGCCCTATCTGATCGCTTCGGCGACCTGGGGAAACACCGTTATCCGCATGGCGACCTGGGTGCGTTTCCGGGACCTGCGTACGGGGCGCGAGTTCTATGCGCTCAATACGCATCTCGATCATCTGAATCAGTATTCGCGGGAGCGGTCCGCCGGTCTGATCACGGAACGGCTCGGCGGACTGGATCCCGCGCTGCCCCGGATCGTGACGGGTGACTTCAATGTCGCGGCGCACAAGAATCCCGTGTACGAGGCGATGCTCAATGGGGGGACGCTCGTCGACAGCTGGGACGCGGCCGATGAGCGCAGCACGCAGTACGCGACCTTTCACGGATACCGGCCCTTGGTGCGGGACGGGGACCGGATCGACTGGATCCTCACCTCGCCGAGGGTGCGTACGCGGCGGGCAACGATCAATACCTACTCCGCGCACGGTCAGTTTCCAAGCGATCACCTACCGGTGCAGGCGTTGGTGGAGTGGTGAGGACGGTTTCGCCGTCCCGGTCTCGCGAGGGCGTGAGGGCGTGAGTGTTTCGCGAGGGGTTCTGCTAGCGCTTGATGGCTTGATCACTTGATCGCTTGAGGGCCGCGATGGTCTTGTTGCTGAGGGGTGGGGCGCTGGTGGGCGGTGGAACCGCGGATCTGCAGACCGTCGAGGAGTTTCTGGGTCGCGGCCGCCACAGCGTCCACGGCGTCATCGAACACCTCGCGGTTGTGTGCGGCGGGGGCGCGGAATCCGGAGACCTTGCGGACGTACTGCAGGGCCGCGGCCCGGATGTCCTCGTCGGTGACCTCGGGGGTGGTGGGCGGACGGAGAGTCTTGATACTGCGGCACATGAATCCAGTGTGCCTCGCGGCACTGACACTGGCCGTTGGAGCTGAGGCTGCCCGTGACGCCGGCCGGCATCGATCGAAGACCCGTAACGCTGGCATCGCATCGGTGCATGAGGTGCCGGTGGCCGGTGCTGTCCCTCCGTCGAGGTCGAGCTATCCGTCGAGGCCGGTGACCCGCATGGTGATGTTGAGGCGGCCGCTGCTCAGACCGGTTGCCGGGTCGCCGGTGCCGGGGCGGACCTTCGGCACCCCGTGGTACGCGAAGCGGGACGGCCCGCCGAAGACGAAGAGATCGCCCGAGGCCAGCTCGATATCGGTGTACGGCTTGGTGCGGGTCTCGGTATTGCCGAACCGGAAGACGCAGCTGTCGCCGATGCTGAGGGAGACCACCGGCGCGCTGGAGCGCTCCTCCTTGTCCTGGTGCATACCGAGCTTCGCCTGGCCGTCGTAGAAGTTGATCAGCGCGGTGTCCGGCGTGTAGGCGTCACCGGCGGTGGCGTCCTGGTACGCCTCGACCAGCGCGCGTCGGCCCAACTCGACCATCCAGTACGGGAATTCGGCGACCCGGGCGCCGTTCACATCGTCGGCGGTGCGGGTGTACGCGTACGGCTGCCAGTGCCAGCCGATGCACACCGTCTGGACGGACATCACGCCGCCGCGCGGCAGCCGGGTGTGGCGGATGGGGGCCGGGCCGCGTGCCCAGCCACGGCAGGCGGTGACCAGCTCACGCTGCTGGGCCAGGGAAAGCCAGCCGGGGACATGCACGGCGCCGGGGGCGAGTTCCCGGCGACCTGGGCCCGTACGGGCGGCGCGGACCCGTTCTTCAGGCTCCCCGCAGTCCTCGAAACCGGGAAGTGGCGTGCTCATCTGCTCCTGACCTGCCTGTCCCTCGCGCTACGGCTCTGTCGCGCTTCCCTCTCCAGCGTGCCATGACGGGTGTCGTTGGTCATCGGTCGCCGGTGGCGTCGGCCGCCCGGTAAGCCTCCCGGTAAGTCTGCGGCTGCGGGGACGTCGCGGCTGGCGGACCAGCACCTGCTTGATCAGCAGCTACGTCAGGTCGATCTGGAACACCTTGTCCGAGCCGGGCCCGCCGTCCCCGTTGTTGTCGGCATTGG
Organism: Streptomyces sp. NPDC002446; assembly: GCF_053595675.1. NCBI lineage: Bacteria > Bacillati > Actinomycetota > Actinomycetes > Kitasatosporales > Streptomycetaceae > Streptomyces > Streptomyces sp. NPDC002446. Next base: position 284,683 of record NZ_JBSFYC010000002.1, read on the forward strand.
TGGTGGTCAGCCACAGGGACTGCGTGCCGGGGACGGACTCGACCGTACGCAGTCGGCCGTAGTCGTTGGTGTAGTACGCCTTGGGGGTGCCGGCATTCGTCCCGTCGACGGGGATGCGCCACAGACGCTCGCCGCGCAGCGCCGCCATGTAGATCGCCCCGTCGGCGTAGGCGACCGCGCTGGGTGAGGCCTCCGCGACCGGCCACTGCCGCTTCGGGTTCGTCATCCCGGCCGTGGAGCACTCACCCTCGCACGTGGGCCAGCCGTAGTTCTTGCCGGGCTCGATGAGGTTCAGTTCGTCGTACTTGGTGTTGCCCAACTCGCCTTCCCACAGGCGGCCTTGGGAATCCCAGGTGATGCCCTGCGGGTTGCGGTGGCCGTAGGAGTACACCAGTGAGCCGAAGGGGTTGTCGGGGGCCGGTTCGCCGTCCGGGGTCATCCGGAGGATCTTGCCGTTGAGCGACTTCGTGTCCTGTGCGAGGTCGGGGGCCTGAGCGTCGCCGGTGGTCGCGTAGAGATAGCCGTCGGGGCCGAACTTGATGCGCCCGCCGTTGTGGTACCTGTTCTTCTCGATGCCGTCCACCAGCACCTTGTAGTCGCCGAGCGTGTTGCCGTCGAAGGTCAGGCGAGCGATGCGGTTGCCTTCGGAGGCGGTGTGCATCACATAGACATGGTGGTCGGTCTTCCAGGTCGGTGATACGGCGATGCTCAGTAGTCCGCCCTCGCCGCCCGTGGTGACGACCTCGGGGACCTCGTCGACCTCCCGCTTGGTGCCGTCCTGGGCGAGTGTGAAGACCTTGAACGAGTCGCGTTCGGTGATCAGGGCCGAGCCGTCGGGCAGCCAGCTCAGGCCCCAGGGTATGGACCAGCCCGATGACACGGTCTTGGGAGTGCCGGGCTCAGTGGCGAGTGCGGTGCTGTCGGCGGCAGCGCCCGAACCGGCGGACGAGATGAGGAGCCCGGTGGCCAGGACGGTGGCGATGGCTGCGGTGAGCGTGGTGTGGCGTGTGGATCGGGTGTGGCGTGTGGATCGGGTGCGGCGTGTGGATCGGGTGTGGGGTGTGGATCGGGTGTGGTGCGCGGCTCTGGTGCGCGTGCGCATGGGAGGTCCTCCGGTCAGGGATGTGCGGTGGGGGCGTTCCCTCGGGGGCGAACATCGGCGGCGCCAGGCTGACAGGCTGATAGGAAAGTTTCCTGTTGGTTCAGGGCGTCCGGAAAGTACTGCGCTTCAGGAGTGGGGTCAAGGGAGGGAGTCGAGGGAGCGAGTCATGGGATGGGTAGGTGGGAGCTATATCCCTTTGTGGGGAGGCGAGTTGATGTCAAAAGATCTCTGGCGTGAGGGTGCGTTCTGTAGATAGCCCTAATGAGCAGCGGAGTTGCAGTTGCTGAGGCGCTTGGGGCGATACGAAAGGACCCAAGGGGTTGGACCAATATTTCGTCCTGCCCTTGACCGTGACCCGGCGGCTGAGGATTCTGCACTGCAGCAAGGGGTGTTGCCCCGCTGGTTTCCTCGACCCGCCTCGCAGACACACACTTCCACGCCCCGTCCCCCTACGAAAGGCTGGAATCGGCATGAATTCCCGCATCAATGAGGTCGCTGTGCGTACGGCCGCCGTGAGCGAGCCCATCGCGGATGACGTCACGGAAAAGGGCGCTGGGATCGCCGTCGAGCCGTGGAACTCGGGCACCTCCCGGCCCGCCGCCGCCCCACGCCTCGAACCGGCCGACGCCTGGCAGACTCCGGGCTACACGGTCATCGAGACCGCACTCGAAGTCACCGCTTATGCGCTGGCCAACCGCTGAGCGCCCCGCCGTGCTGCAGCAGGTGCTCGGCGCCGCACCTCGATGACATCCTCATCCTCAAGCCTTATGTAGCCCTGGAATGGCGAGAGTTGGGCCTGGCGACCGTATCGCGGAGCAGGGGATCCGGCGTCGAGATCAGCGCCATCCCGCTCGTCGTCCCCACCGCGCCACAGCACGAGCAGCTGGCGGAGCTGGGGCTCGCGGTGGACGCGGAAGGCATGGAGATCGCGCTATGAGCACGCCGTTAGAGGAGCGGCTGCGGGGCGTGACGCGCGACAGCTACCACGATCGCCATCCCTTCAACGTCCGTATGCATCAGGGGGAGTTGACGCCCGAGGAGCTGCGTCGCTGGATCCGCAACCGGTTCCACTACCAGCGCCATATCCCCGTCAAGGACGCCCTGATCATGGCGAAGCTGCACACCCCGGAACTGCGCCGAATGTGGGTGCGCCGGATCCAGGACCATGACGGGCGGCAGGACGGCGAGGGCGGTATCGAGCGCTGGCTGCGGCTCGGCGAGGCGGCCGGGCTCGACCGGTCGCTGCTGATGGACGAGTCCGGTGTGCTGCCGGGCGTGCGGCTCGCCGTCGACGGCTATGTCAACTTCTGTCGGCTGCGGTCGCCGCTCGAGGCGGTCGCGGCCTCGCTCACGGAACTGTCCGCCCCGGACATCATGCGCACCCGCATCGACGCGTTCGAGAAGCACTACCGCTGGATCAAAGCCGAAGGTCTGCACTACTTCCGCGGCCGGCAGAGCCAGGGGCGACGGGACAGCAAGGAGGCGCTGGCGCTGGTCCTGGAGTGGGCACGCACGGAGGCCGAGCAGGACCTGGCGGTCGCCGCGCTGACGTTCAAATGCCAGGTGCTGTGGGCGCTGCTGGACGCGGTCGAGAGAGGTGAGGGGCCGTGACCCGTTGGTGCCCGGCGCTGGCGCCCGGCGTTCATCTCCGTCACGACCGGGTACGCGACACCGATCTGCTGCTCCTCCCCGAACGCGTCGTGGTGCTGGAAGGGGGCGCGGGGGCGGTACTGAGGCTGTGCGACGGACGGCGCGACGTTGCGGACATCGTGGCGGAGCTGAGCCGCCGCTATCCGGGCGCGCCGGTGGCAGTGGAAGTGCCGGAATTCCTCGGGCGGATACGGGAGGAGGGGTGGCTGCGGTGATCAGAGCGTCCGAGCAGGAGCAGGAGCAGGAGGGGCAGGAGGAGGAGCAGGGGCAGGGGAGCGGGCAGGGGCCTGGGCCTGGGCCTGGGGAGAGGTCAGGAGGAAGGGCGGAGGCAGGGCCTCCGCCGCCCCGCCCCTGGGCTCTGCTCGCCGAACTCACCCACAGCTGCCCGCTGCACTGCCCGTATTGCTCCAATCCGCTCCAACTCACCAACAAAGCAGAGGAGTTGACGACAGGGCAGTGGGTGGATGTGTTCCGCCAGGCTGCCGATATCGGAGTGGTCAGTGCACACCTCTCCGGTGGCGAACCGCTGCTGCGCCCCGACCTCGATGCGATCGTCGCGGCGGCCGACGGGGCCGGGATCCACACCCAGCTCATCACCAGCGGCGTCGGCCTCAGCCGGGTACGGCTCGGCCGGCTGGTCGGCGCGGGACTGCGGAGCGTGCAGCTCTCCGTCCAGCACGCGGAGCCGAAAACCTCGGATCTGATCGCCGGACGCCGTTCCTTCGACGCCAAGGAACGGGCCGCGACCCTGGTCCGCGAGGCAGGACTGCCGCTCGGCCTCAACGTCGTACTCCACCGCCACAACCTCGATGCGCTGGACGCGCTGATCGACCTCGGCGCGGCCTGGGGCGCGGACCGCATAGAACTCGCCAACACCCAGTTCTACGGCTGGGCGTTACGCAACCGGGCCGAGCTGCTGCCCTCCCGTGAACAGCTCGCCCGCGCACAGCAGACCATGGAGCGCCGACGGGCGGAGCTCGCCGGCACCCTCGAACTGGTCTGGGTTGTCCCTGACTACTTCGACGGCAATGCAAAGCCCTGTATGGGCGGTTGGGGTGCGGTCTCGCTCACGGTCGCTCCCGACGGAACGGCCTTGCCTTGCCCGGCAGCCGCGTCGATTCCCGGCCTCGACACCCCCAATGTCCGAGATCACCGCCTCGAATGGATCTGGGACCGCTCCCCGGCCTTCACCCGCTACCGGGGCACGGAGTGGATGCGCGAGCCCTGCCGCAGCTGTGACCTGCGCGAAAAGGACTTCGGCGGCTGCCGGTGCCAGGCCTTCGCGCTCACCGGGGACGCCGCGGCCACTGACCCCGCCTGCCGCCTGTCGCCGGACCATGCTCTCGTACGCGATGTGGTGGACGCCCAGCCCCAGCAGTCCGCCACCGGACTCGGCCGACCGCGCAGGCCCACGCACCGCGCCACACGACCGGACGGAAACGGGACGGCTGAGGGGGCGAGGGGCTGAGCGCGAAGTATCGAGGGGGTGAGCATGGAGCATGGAGGCGCTGGGGCTGGGGCTGGGGCAGGGGCCGGGGCTGAGGCTGGGGCTGCGCGGCGGATTCGACGGTGCACCAGGTGGAGAGGGCGGGGCGGGTGACGGGGCGTCCGTTATGCCGCCTCGACGACCTCCGTGACTTCGGAGCGCACCGCCAGGGTCCAGATCTCCAGCAGCACCGCATACTCGGCCATGTCCTGTGCCGTCCACGCCAGTCCGCGCCGGGCACGCACAAACCGCCGAATCGATTCGTTCGCCTCGGCGGCAGGAACAGGCACGCCCGTATGGGCGGGAGGAGTTGGGGACATATGAGCAATGTTAGGGGCAGACACTGACAACGCCTCCCCGCGTGCATCGCCCGTGAGGCCACACTTCACGCCCCGGCCGGTGTCTCGACGTCACCTCAACTTCCTGACCAGCAAGGACTGCCGATCCCTTCTGCTTCCTCGCCGTCCGCATGTGTCCATTTCCACACGCTCTGCGTACGTCCCTACCCGGCCGTAGCGCGGGCGGACGGTACTCGGACTCGAGCCCGTCTCCCACCCGGGACCGATCTGAGCAGCACCCGGTCCGGCTCGCTGCAGGGTGTTAACCCGATCGGATGATGTCTCTGCTGCCGGCCGCCACTCATTGCGGCGGGTCCCTGGTGCCGCATGCCCGGCCCGTCGGTTCCTTCGTCCCGCCGTTGTCAGTGGTGACCCGTACGGTGGTTCCGTAACTATCCGAGCTGCTGGCGCTCCTCGGATCCGCCCCGCTCCCGTGACAGCGCACGGGGGCGGGGCACCGACCGTTCCGATTGAGGAGGGGTGGTAGGACCTGCTGGATGATGCGCTTGGTGAAGGCCGAGACGGTCGGGGCGGCCGAGGCAGTCGGGCAGGGCGGCGGCTCGCTTTCGGGCACCTCGGAAGGGGTCGGCTTGGCCGGTAAGCGGTCCTTTTCATGCCCTCCTGAGGCGCGGTGGGCGGCAGTGGGCGACGATGGAAGAGCCGAGGTGCAGCGGCGCGCGTGCCGCGCCGGCGGAGAGCGGCGCCCGGAGCACCTGCCGAGCCGTGTCGGGAGGCCCCGATGGATTACCCGGAACGCTATGAGCTGGTATTTCAAGCGTCCGCCGTGGAGGACGACGTGGTGATCGTCCGGCGTACCGAGCGTGCGGGAGCGGGCGGGTATCCGGTCTACGAAGATGAGTCGGGGATCGTGCGCGCGGAGATCAGCGACCGTGGAGAGGTCCGCATGCTGGCCAGCGGGGGGCACCAGGTACTGAGCACGCCGCTGCTGGCACGGCCGCTCATCCCGTGAGCCTGCTGCTCGCTCCTGAGGCGGTCGGTGGGCATCAGCCCGTTCGTCCCTTCATCCCTTCGTCCCAGAGGGTGAGGCGCTTCGTGCTCTTCGTGCTCTTCGCGCTCTGCGCTGATCACGCTGTGTCGTTGGTCGCTTGCGGACCGCTGCCGCCGCTGCTTCGGCCGTCGGAGTGCGATCACAGTCCGCGTAGGTGGGTCCGCCGTTGAGCCTTCCGTTGACGGTCGCGGTCGGGTTCGGGGTCGGCGGCGGGGCCAGGGGCAGTGGCATCGGCGTCGGCCTCGATGGCTTCGCCGGCTTCGCTCGTAGCGCCCGTGTCGCGGATATCGGCGGCCTCGTCGGGGCCGGACTCGGCCTCGCTGCCGGGTTCGCGGGCGGACTGCGGCTTGGGAACGGTGAGCTCCCCACCGAGCACGGCCATGGCGCGTTCGAGTGTCTCCCCGGTGATCTGCATCCGGATCCTGGCCAGTCGTTCTAACTCGGTACGCGACACCACGTCAGCGTACCTGTCGCTGGTTCAAACCTCGGCGTGACCCAAAAATGAATGGGCCGCGAAGAGTTGGCGGTCGTCGCACGGGTCACCGGGGGGAGGGGGAAGGGGGAGGGGCGGCAAGAGGTCGGGTGGCGTTGCGGGTTCAGCTGGCGGCGAGAGCTTGGGTGACGGCCGCTTCGGCGTGGAGCCGGGTGGTTGGGAAGATGGGGACCGGGCTGTGTTCGGGGCCGATGAGCAGCTCGATCTCGGTACAGCCCAGGATGATGCCTTCGGCCCCGGCGGCGACGAGGTCCCTGATGACGGACATGAAGGACGCGCGAGACTCCTCGCGGACGATGCCGCGGCACAGCTCTTCGTAAATCACCTGGTGGACGGTGCTTCGCCCAGCGGCATCCGGGACCAGTACGTCCAGGCCGTGGCTTTCCAGGCGACCGCGGTAGAAGTCCTGCTCCATGGTGAAGGCCGTGCCCAGCAGCCCGACGCGGCGCAGTCCGTCGCTGCGTACGGCATCAGCGGTGGTGTCGGCGAGATGCAGCAGGGGGATGGTGACCGCGGCGGACACCTGGTCGGCGACTTTGTGCATGGTGTTGGTGCAGATCAGCAGCATGTCCGCGCCGGCCGCCTCCAGGGAGCGGGCAGCCTCGGAGAGTATCTCGGCGGCCTGCTCCCATTGCCCTGCGACCTGCAGCCGTTCGATCTCCGCGAAGTCCACGGAGTAGAGCACACAGCGCGAGGAGTGCAGGCCGCCCAGACGCTCGCGCGTCAGCTCGTTCAGCAGCCGGTAGTACTCCGCGGTGGACTCCCAGCTCATGCCTCCGAGCAGGCCAATTGTTCGCATCATCGGGTCACTCTCGCACATGGGTGGCGACGCGACTGAGCTATTTCTTGCGGCGTCTTCTTGCGGCGTCGCGATCTTGCCGTCGGACGGGCGGCGGTCGGCGGATCAGTGCATTGGTCTGGACATGCTCAAGTTCCCGCCCATAGCCTGAGGTTGGTCTAGACCGCGGCTCTCGATGGGCGTCGTACGCGGTCGTCACATGCCCGGCAGTAAGTCCGCAAGGCAGTAAGGCAATTCCCCCCCCCACACACACGCAGCGGCCGTTGTGCCTGCCCGCCCGGAGTGCGGCCGCGCGAAGGAGTCCTGTATGAGATCTCGTACCGCTGCGCTGCTGAGTGCCGTCGCCATGGCCGCGGGTGTCGCCCTCGTTGTGCCGGTGTCGGCCGCGGTGGCAACCACGGTGAGCTGCTCTCCGTCGTGTGGCGCGGCGCTGGACGGTGCCGATGTGCGAGCCGAGGGGTTCGTCGTCAGCGAGGAGCAGTTCAATCAGATGTTCCCGAACCGGAATCCGTTCTACACGTACAGCGGTCTGACCGCGGCGCTCAGTGCCTACCCGGAGTTCGCGAACACCGGCAGTGACACCGTCAAGCGCCAGGAGGCCGCCGCCTTCCTCGCCAACGTCGGTCATGAAACCGGCGGCCTGGTGCACGTGGTGGAGCAGAACACCGGCAACTACCCCCACTACTGCGACGCCACCCAGCCGTACGGATGTCCGGCCGGTCAGGCTGCCTACTACGGGCGCGGGCCGATCCAGCTCAGCTGGAACTTCAACTACAAGGCGGCGGGCGATGCGCTGGGCATCGATCTGCTCAACAATCCCTATCTGGTGGAGCAGGACGCCGCCGTCGCCTGGAAGACCGCGCTCTGGTACTGGAACACCCAGACCGGGCCGGGCACCATGACCCCGCACCAGGCGATGGTCACGGGCGCGGGCTTCGGCGAGACCATTCGCAGCATCAACGGCTCCCTGGAATGCAATGGCGGCAATCCCGACCAGGTCCAGAGCCGGATCAACAACTACCAGCGCTTTGTGCAGATCCTGGGGACCACGCCCGGCGACAACCTCAGCTGCTGAACGTTTCTAGGCCTGCGGCTCCGCGAGGCGTGTGAGGTCGTCGTGGACCGCTGTCCGTTCCTCGGTGGTGAGGGGGATCGCGGCCGCTCTGGTGAGCGCGGAGGCGGTGGTCTCCTCATCGCCGAGGTGTCGGGCGATGTCCGCGCGCAGTATCAGGAGGCGCAGCAGCTGGGTGGGGGTGGGCTGTTCGTCCGCGAGGTTCAGCACCCGGTCGATGATCTTGGCGGCTCCCGTGTGGTCCTCCTTCGAGTGCGCGAGGAGGGAGGCGTGGTGCAGGGCGCGGGCGAAGGTCTCCTTGGGGGCGGGTCGGTGGTGCAGGTCCTCGCTGGTCTGGCGGCCGATGCGGAGGCAGTTGCCGCCCGGGTCGGTCATGAGGAACTGGCGCGTTCCGTAGGTCGTGTCCTTCAGTGGTCCGATGCGCGGCAGTCCGCGGGTCGGTATGCGTCCGTACGCGGCCTTGAGTCCGGCTCGGAATGCCGCGTACAGCCCGTCGACGTCATCGGTCCGGATGAAGCAGGTGCTGAAGGAGTCGGCCGGCTCGTAGTGCTTCATCCCGAAGAACTGGAGCTGGATGCCGCCGCGCTCGACGACCGCGTACGGATTGGGGCTCTTCTGTTGGAACGTCACCTCGAAGCCGAGTGCGCGGTAGAAGTCGAGGACGGGCTGGAGGGTGCGGCACGGAAGGATCGGGATGGTTTTCTCGGTCATGCCGCGTGATTCTAGTCAAAGTTGAATAGTGTGGGGAGGGTGCGGGGGAGGGGTGCGGTGCGGGTTCTTTCGGTGGCTTGGTCGAGGGGGCTCGGCCAAGCCGCCGGTCGCAGGTGGGTGTGTGCGCTACGCCTTCCAGCGCACGGGCAGTTGCTCCGTCCCCCGGATGACCATTCCGGAGCGCCACGTCAGGGCGTCGAGGTCGGTGTCCAGAGCGAGATCGGGGCAGCGCTCCAGGAGGGAGCGGATGGCGATGCGTGCCTCCAGACGGGCCAGCGGGGCACCGAGGCAGAAGTGGATGCCGTGGCCGAAGGCGGCGTGTCCGCGGGGGTCGCGGGTGATGTCGAAGTCGTCCGCGGCGGCGAAGCGTTCGGGGTCCCGGGAGGCGGAGGCCAGGGAGACCAGTACGGTCTCGCCGGCGGGGATCCGGGTGCCGCCGATGTCCACCGGCTCCAGGCTGAAGCGCCCGGTCGCCGTCGCCACCGGGCCGTCGTAGCGCAGCATCTCCTCGACGGCGTTGTCGAGGAGCGAGTAGTCGTCCCGTAGGGCGGCCAGTTGGGCGGGGCGCTGCAGCAGGGCGCGTACGCCGTTGGACAGCAGACTGACGGTCGTCTCGTGGCCGGCGACCAGCAGCAGGAACGCCGTGCCGATCAGCTCCTCGCGGGAGAGCTGATCGCCGTCCTCGTCGCTGGTGCGGATCAGCGCGCTGAGCAGGCCGTCGCCGGGAGTGCTCCGCTTGGCCTCGATGAGGCCGACGAGGTACTCCGACATCGCGCGCGTCGACGCCTGCGCCGCCGCCTCGCTGGTCGGCGAGACCAGCTCGTTGGACCAGCCGCGAAAGGCCTCCCGGTCGATGTCGGGGACGCCGAGGAGTTCGCAGATGACGGTCATCGGCAACGGGAAGGCGAGGGCCGCCACGAGGTCGGCCCGGCCGTCGGGCGCGGCGAGCATCGCATCGAGCAGCTCATCGGTGATCTGCTGCACCCGCGGCCGGAGCGCCTCCACGCGGCGGGCCGTGAACTCCTTGGCCACCAGCTTCCGCAGCCGGGTGTGCTGGGGCGGGTCCGCGTCCAGCATGTTCGTGAACAGCGCCGATTCGTCGGCCGCCGCGTCCAGCAGGTCGGTCGCGCGCCAGTTCTTGCTGAGGCGGGGGTCGGTGAGCGCGGCCCGGGCTGCCTCATGGCCGACGATCAGCCATACCTCCGGTCCATGAGGGATACGCACGCGGTGCACCGGTCCCTGGGCGCGCAGCTCGGCGTAGTACTTGTACGGATCCGCGGTGAAGTCCTCACCGTAGGCACCCAGATCGACAATGCCCGGCATACGTTGTCCGCCCTCTCGACGATTCCCGATGAAGCCCGTGGCCCGGCTCCGTGCAGCACCGTATGTGCGCCGACCAGCGGCAGCATCGGCCCGGCGGAGGAGCCGCCTCGTGCGATGTCCTCCGTACGCAGTGCGCCGTGTCCTCCGCACGCAGTGCGCCGTGTCCTCCGTACGCAGTGCGCGGGCCGCCGGGCGCGGACCGCCGTCGCGCCCGGGGAGACACCGCTGGTCAGCAGCGGGCGTGGGCCGTGATGTCCGCGCTGAACTCGTCGATCATCGCGGGGGTGACGGTCGGCCGGCACTGGGCGATGGCGGCGAGATAGTCCTCGGTACTCGCCCCGAGCCGCCCGTGCACGCCCGCGCCGACCCCCACCGCCTCCAGGTCCCGCTCGAACGAGGCCTGGGCCGCCACCCGGGCGGCGTGCTCGATGTCGGCCGGGGTGAACAGCTCGCTGGCCGCCACCAGCGCTGCCACATCCACATCGGCCCGGCCGTCCGTGTACCGCGACCAGATCGCCGAGCGGGCCGCGGCGTCCGGCGTACCGATCGGGATCACGTAGTCGAACCGGCCGGGACGCAGGAACGCCGGATCCAGCGAGCGGATCGAGTTGGTCGCGCACACCAGCAGCCGCTCGTCCTGTTCCCGGAAGCCGGGTATCAGCTTGAGCAGCTCATTGGTCACGCCGTGCAGCCCGCCCGGCTGCGCGGGCTCATGGCGCACCGGCGCGATCTCCTCGACCTCGTCGATGAAGACCAGCACCCGCTCCAGCTCCGCGATCCGGGCGAACGCGCTGCGGAGCGCCGCCGCCAGATTGCCCTCGTCGGCCAGCCGGGACGGAAGCAGCTCGACGAACGGCCAGCCGAGCTTGGCGGCGATGCCCCGGGCGAAGGTGGTCTTGCCGGTCCCCGGCGGACCGAACAGGGCGATCGCCCGCGGCGGCCGGACCCCGTGCCTGGCGGCCCGCTCCGGCTCCGCCAGCGGCAGTACCACCCGCCGCTCGATGAGGTCCTTCTCCGCCTCCATACCGGCCACCTTGGCCCACAGGTCCGCGGGCAGGAACCGCCCGCCGAGATCGTCCAGGAGACTGGCCACCGGCCCGTGGTGCGGTTCGACCTTCTCGAAGTACGCCACGGCGGGCTGGCGCGTGTAGCCCGCGTTCAGCAGGCCCTCTCCGAGCAGGTCCTCCTCGGGCAGTACGTAGGCGATGCGGCTGACCCGGGCGGCGATCAGCCGCCGCTCCAGCTCCACCAGCAGCGCACTCGCCAGCCCCCGCCCGCGCCAGGCCGAGGAGATCGCGATCCGCATCACCCAGCCCCGCTCACCGGCCACACACGCGAGTGCGGCCCCGATGGGTACGCCCTGGTGGACGGCCACCACGGCGGGCTGCCGAGAGGTCAGCGCACTGATGCACTCGGCGAGCGAGAAGACGGACTCCTGCCCGAGCTCGGCGGTGGAGTCGATCAGGTGGACCACTTCGGCGAGATCCTTCTCGCGGTAGTCATGGATGAGCCAGTTCACCGGTACCGCCCCTCGTGATGATGGTGATCGTGGTGATGTGGTGGCAGCGAGGCTAGGGGCGGTGGGGGAGCGGGGCCTGCTCCACCGTGCACAAAGCGGGCCGTGGATCGCTACGGTCCGTATGTAGCCAGATCGGCGGAGCCGCGGTCAGGGGGCAGCCGGCCGCCGCGCGAGCCGGCCGCGGGCCTCTGACCGGCGGGAATCCGCTTGACCGGCGGGAAAATCCGCTGGCTGGCCCCGGCCGGGCGATGACATGCTGTCCGGCGTGAACGGACCCGAGATCCACCTCAGCTTCGCCCCTGAGCTGCACGTTTTCGTCGCGGCAGAGCGCAGCGCCGCCCGTACGCCCGTGGTGACCGACGGGGCGTCGACCCTCGGCCATGTCGTGGAGTCGCTGGGCGTCCCGCTCACCGAGGTGGGGCGACTCGTCGTGGACGGCGCCGAGGTTTCCGCCTCCCACGTCCCGGCCGCGGGCGAGCGCATCGAGGTGTACGGCGTCGAGCGCCCGCAGCGGGTTCCCGGCGCGCCGCTGCGCTTCCTGCTCGACGTCCATCTCGGCACTCTGGCGCGCAGGCTGCGGCTGCTCGGTGTCGACGCCGCGTACACGAACGAGGACCCCGGCGACGCGGCACTGGCCACGCTCTCGGCGAAGGAGCGGCGGGTGCTGCTCTCCCGGGACCGGGGGCTGCTGCGCCGGCGCGAGATCTGGGCGGGCGCGTTCGTCTACAGCGACCGGCCGGACGACCAACTCCGCGACGTACTGGAGCGTTTCGCCCCCGCGCTCGCCCCGTGGACGCGCTGCACCGCGTGCAACGGCCGACTGGCGGACGCCGACAAGGACTCGGTGCGCGAGCACCTCCAGCACGGCACGCAGCGTACGTACGACGTCTTCGCGCAGTGCACCGCCTGCGGCCGGGTCTACTGGCGCGGCGCTCACCACGCACGGCTGGAGGCGATCGTCGAGAAGGCGCTCAGGGAAAGCGCCACCTGAACCACGGCGGCACGCCGAGGCAGCCGGCCGGCGGTAGGAATTCGCCAGTCCGGGTGATGGGGGGCGTGGTGGGTGCGTGGTGGGTGCGGTTGGGGCGACGGGGCTGTGGCGTCGCTGGGTCGTCGCTGGGGCGTGTGCTCGTGTGCCTGTGTATCTGTGTGCCCGTGTGCCCGTGCATCTGGGCGTCCCTGTGTCCGCGTGTCCGCGTGTCCGTGCATCCGGGCGTCCCTGCGTCCGGGCGTCCCTGTGCCGGGCGTCCGTGCGCGTGCCCCGGTACCTGGTGAGGGCTGCGGGATCGTCGTCATGGCCACGGAATCGCGCATCGGTAAAGGGGCGTTGGCCACCTCGTCGTTCGGCGGATCCGTGAGGGAGTTCCGCTGACAGCTGGTCAGGGGGGCGTGTTCACCAGCTGGTTGGCGGTCGGGCGCGCCACGTCAGGCGAGTTCGGGCAGAAGGGGGAAGCGGCGCCGCGGGCCAGGCGGGCCAGGCGGGCCAGGCCGGCCGGGCGGGGCAGCCGGGGGTTCGGCGGGCCGCTGGCCCGTGCGTGCCCCTACGGTCCGGCTCCCGGCCGAGCGCGAGGTCGGCGGCCCCGGCACCGCACCGCAGGAGGCGGGCCGATGGATGACCGTCATCTGCGGACTCCGACGGTCGGCGGCCCCTCGGCGTGTCGCGGAGGGCGTCGGTTCGCGGGCCCGTCCCCGGGCCGCTCGTGCCGCTGCGGAACGGCGTCGGAGCCCCTTTAGCCCACTCGTTACGCGACACGCCGACGACGCGCGCCGTCCAACGGGTGAATCCGCTTCTTTCCGCCACCCGAAGAGCCCAGGGGGTACCCCGAATGCAACGTTCTCCGGTGGTGCGCGGCCGCGATTCGGCTGACGGTGATCACGTCGCTACTGCGATTCCGATGTGCCGACAAACAGTCAGCCTTCGCAGTCGTGCCGAAAGGAACATGTCCCCATGCGCACTGCTCGCTCCCTGTTCGCTTCGGCCGCCATCACGGCGGCCCTCGCAATCTCAGCTCCAGCCGCAAACGCCATGATCATGGAGGACAACGCCGCCGCCAGTGGTACTTCCTCCAGCGACCACGACCGCGACAGGCACTGCCGCGATTACGGTCGTGACTACGGTCGTGACAATGGCCGCGACCACGGCCGCGACAACGGCCGTGACAACGGCCGCGACCACGGTCGGGACAACGGTCGTGACGATCACGCCAACCGCGATGACGACCACGGTCGGGACAACGGCCGCGACCACGGCCGCGACAACGGTCGGGACAACGGCCGTGACAACGGTCGGGACAACGGTCGTGACAACGGCCGGGACAACGGTCGTGACAACGGTCGTGACCGGGACCGCGACCGTGACCGCGACCACGGCCGGTACCGGGACCACTGCGGCAAGAAGAAGCCCAGCGGTGGTGTGCACACCGGTGGCGGCTTCCTGGCCAAGACCGTGGTCAGTGACTGGGACGACGACGACCACGGCCGGGGCCACGGCCGGGACCACGGCCGGGACCACGACAAGGGTGGCTATGGCGACCACGACAAGGGCGGCTACGGCGACCACGACAAGGGTGGCTACGGCGACCACGACAAGGGCGGCTACGGCGGTCACCACCGCAAGCCGCACGGTGGCATCCACACCGGTGGCGGTGGCCTGGCCACCAACAGCGGCATGGCAGCCGGCTCCCTGCTGATGGTCGGTGGTCTCGGCGCCGGTGCCTACATGCTGCGCCGTCGCTCCTCGGGCTCGGCGGCGGCCTGACAAGGCTGCCCTGCACGGAGGCCGCTGCGCCGTCGCGGCCACCGTTCCTCGTGGACGGTGGCCGCGGCGATTGCGTTCCGCTGCCCCTCACGCCTCGCCGCCGCCCCGTTCACGAAAGGCACCCTCACATGACCGCCCAGCAGTCGCCGCCCCAGCCGAACACCAACCCAGCCCGGACCGCCTCCGCGTCCCGTCCCGTCGGCCGCGGCCTGTTGTGGTCCGCGGCAGCGTTCCTGCTGGGCTCCCTCCTCGTCTACAACTCCGTGGACACCTCGGCCGATCCCAAGCCGCAGTCCCCCACCGCCGTCGCCGCCTCCGCCACGCCCCGGGCCACCGCCCCGGCCGCACCCGGCCTGGCCCTGCCCCGCTCCGCGCCGAAGCGGGTGACGATCCCCGCGATCGCCGTCGACGCGCCCTTCACACCGTTGGCCATCGGGCCCACCGGACAGCTCGACGCACCACCCTCGACGAACCGGAACCTCGTGGGCTGGTTCAAGGAGGGTCCGGCGCCGGGTGAGCGCGGCTCGTCGATCATCGCGGGGCATGTGGACACCAAGACCGGACCGGCGGTGTTCATGCAACTCGAATCGCTCAAGCCCGGCAGCTCGATCAACATCACCCGTGAGGACGGCGTGATCGCGACCTTCAGGGTCGACTCCGTCGAGGTCTTCAACAAGGCGAAGTTCCCCAACGAGCGGGTCTACGCCGACGTGCCGAGTGCGCAGCTGCGTGTGATCACCTGCGGTGGCGCATACGACAGGAAGGTCAAGGACTACGTCGACAACGTGGTGGTCTTCGCCCACCTCGACACGTACCGGCGCGCCTGAGCGGGGCCCTTCCGCACCCGGAGGTTCCCCTGCCGCTTCCGCACCGGTGTATCCGGACAGTGCCCAGGCCGCCGCACACCGCAGGCCTGGGCACTGCCGTACCACCTGAGGGAAACCACGAGCGGCGAGGAAACATGAGATGAGCGCCGGACGCCGAAGGCCGCCGAAACCACGCACGGGCAGGAAGCCGGCCCGCGGAGGTTCCGCCGCCACCGACCGTATGCTCCGCACCCTGCTGCGCCGCCGCAAACAGCCGCTGAGCGCGGAGGACGTGACGGTCACCGACCGGCCCGCGGTGCGCCGGGCGGTGTCGGCGGCCGCGCTGGGCAACACCATGGAGTGGTTCGACTTCGGGGTCTACGCCTATCTGGCGGGCACCTTGGGCAAGGTGTTCTTCCCGTCGAGTTCGCCGGGGGCCCAGGTGGTCTCGGCGTTCGCCACGTTCGCCGCGGCGTTCCTCGTCCGTCCGCTCGGCGGCCTGGTATTCGGCCCGCTCGGCGACCGTATCGGCCGGCAACGCGTCCTCGCCGCCACCATGATCATGATGGCGGTCAGCACCTTCGCCGTCGGATTTCTGCCCTCCTACAGCACCATCGGCTTCGCCGCACCGATTCTGCTGCTGATCTGCCGCCTGGTGCAGGGGTTCTCCACCGGCGGCGAATACGCCGGCGCCACCACATACATCGCCGAATACGCTCCGGACACCCGGCGCGGATTCCTCGGCAGCTGGCTCGACTTCGGCACCTTCGTCGGCTACTCGCTCGGCTCCGGACTGGTGACCGTCCTGACGGCCGTACTCGGCGAGGACGGTTTGGTGGACTGGGGCTGGCGGCTGCCGTTCCTGGTCGCCGGACCGCTCGGGCTGATCGGCCTGTACATGCGGCTGCGGCTGGAGGAGACCCCGGCGTTCCAGCGTGAGGCCGAGCAGGCCCACCACGATGCGGAGGAGGTGCGCGCCGCGGTCGGCGCGGACCCGGTCGAGGAGGCCCGGCAGTCCGGCAAGGGCCGACTGAAGGAGATCTTCACCCGGCACTGGCAGGCGGTGCTGATCTGCATGGGCCTGGTGCTGCTCTACAACGTCACCAACTACATGGTGACCTCGTATCTGCCGACGTTCATGACCGAGACCCTCGGCGAAGACCCCCTCACCTCCCAGCTGCTCGTACTCGGCACCATGATCGTCGTGGTGCTCACCATCACCACCGTGGGCCGTACCTCCGACCGTTGGGGACGCCGGCCCGTCTTCATGGCGGGCAGCGCCGCCATGATCGCCCTGGCGGTGCCCGCGGTGCTGCTCATTCGCGCCGGCGGCATCCTGCTGCCGGCCTTCGGATGTCTGATCCTGGGGCTCTTGCTGGTGTGCTTCGCCGGCACGTCCGCCGCCACCCTGCCCGCGCTGTTCCCGACCCGGCTGCGCTACGGCGCGCTCTCCATCTCCTTCAACATCTCCGTTTCGCTCTTCGGCGGTACGACGCCGCTGTTCGCGTCCGCGCTGGTGCAGGCGACCGGCAGCACCATGATCCCCGCGTACTACCTGATGGCCGCCGGTGTCATCGGGCTGATCGCCACCTTCTTCCTGCACGAGACGGCGGGCAAGCCGCTGCGTGGCTCCGGCCCGATGGTGGAGACCGAGGAGCAGGCCCACCAGCTGGTCGCCAGGAGCCGCACGGAGGCGGGGCGGCGGGCGCGGGACATCTGGATCCGGCTCCGGCACCCGTGGGCGCGGCATTGAGGGCGGCCGGACGGCATGACCGGTCGGCGTACCCGCCGGCGCGGGCCTGACGCCCGCTCACCCGGTCGGCGCAAGCGCCCGGAACGTATCGGCGGACGTCTGCGCCCCGGGTTCCGACCGGTCAGGCGGGGGTGTCCCGGCAGGGCGGCGGCGCGTCGGGTGGCCCCCAGCAGGGTGTGCCAGGGCGCACCGCCCTCGCGCACGACGTGCCCGGACGCGGTCGGGGCTTGCCGGTGACCGTAGGGCGGAACTGACGGTCTATCGTGGGCCCATGTCCGCCCCTGAACTGATCCGCATCGTCTCCCGCGACTCGCCGATGGCTCTGGCCCAGGTGGAGCGCGTCCGCACCGAACTCGGTGCGCTGCACCCCGGCATCGTCACCGAGGTACTCCCGGTCAAGACCACCGGCGACCGCTGGATGGGCGCGCTCTCCCAGGTAGAGGGGAAGGGAGCGTTCACCAAGGAGGTCGACGCCGCCCTCCTGGCCGGCGAGGCGGACCTCGCGGTGCACTGCGTCAAGGACATCCCCGGCGATCGCCCGCTGCCGGCCGGCACGACCTTCGCCGCCTTCCTGGAGCGCGATGACGTCCGTGACGCACTGATCCACCCGGGCGGGCTCGGCCTCGACGAACTCCCCGCGGGCACCCGGATCGGCACCTCGTCCGTCCGCCGGATCGCCCAACTCGCCGCCTCCCACCCGCATCTGCAGTGCGTGCCGATGCGCGGCAACGCCAACCGCCGGATGGAGAAGCTCGCGGCCGGCGAGGCGGACGCGCTGCTGCTGGCGGTCTCGGGGCTCGAACGCATCGGCCGTACGGATGTGATCACCCAGATCCTGTCCGTGGACGAGATGTGCCCGCCCATCGGCGCGGGCGTGCTGGCGCTCCAGTGCCGCGAGGGCGACACCAGGACCATCGACGCCGTGAGCGGCCTGGGCCACCCCCAGACGTACCAGGAGACCACCGCCGAGCGCATGCTGCTGCACGTCCTGCAAGGCCACTGCAACAGCCCGATCGCCGGGTACGCCCGGACCGACCGGCGCGGTGAACTCTCCCTGCGGGCCTGCGTCTTCACCCCGGACGGCAAGACGGTCCTCAACGCGCACGAATGGGCCGGACCGCTCACTCCGGAGACGCTCGGTACCTCCGTGGCCGTCGCCCTGCTGCGGCAGGGTGCGCGCGAGCTGATCGACGGCATCGCGCACTGAAGTCGCCCGCTTCCCGGGCCGGGGGAACCCGGCCCGCCCCGGACCGACGCGCGGCACGGTTCCCTTGACCGGGCATGGTCACGTCGTAGGCTGAAACGGATAGGTCGCCGCCGTTCAGCGGGCGGTGATCTGTGACCGGGGGAAACGGGGGAGCACGGATGACCGTGCGCATTCACTTCAGCCTGGAAGATCTCGCCAGGACGCATATCGCCGAACGGCCCGACCCGCTGTGGGAGGTCCTGCTCAGTCTGCGTGGAGGAGGGCCTCCAGGATCTGGCCGCCACCCCGCGCACCCGGCTCCGCACCGATCTCGCACGGCTCGCCCGGGCACGCCAAGTCCCCTTGTGGGTACGCGAGTTGGACTCCAGGGATCTTCCGTGCATCGCGAACGCCGTACGCGCCTACCACACCGTCGCCATCCGCCCGTACGAGACCCAGCTCCGCTGTCACATCGAGGCGGACCGGTCGAAGCGCAGCCGGGCACTGCAGTGCGGCGGAGTGCAGCGGCTGCTGAGCACCCTGCACCCGACGCTGCGCTGGCGGTCGCCCGTACTGGAAGTGCATCTCGCGAGCGTGGACCGCGACGTCCACCTGGGCGGCCGGGGACTGCGGCTGATCCCGTCCTTCTTCTGCTGGCGCAGCCCGATCATGCTCAGGGATCCGGAGCTGCCGCCGGTGCTGGTGTATCCCGTCGAACGCACCCCGGGCTGGGAGCGGACCACCGGCGACCACCGCCTGCGGACCGATGCGAAGAGCCCGTGTGCCGCCCTGCTGGGCAACACCCGGGCGGCGGCGCTGGAGGTCGTCGCCGCCGGCTGCACCACCTCCGAACTGGCCCGCAGACTGAACGTCTCACCGGCCACGGCGACCCACCACACCGCGATCCTCCGCGAGGCCGGACTGATCTCCTCCTGCCGCACGGGCGGCAGCGTCCATCACACGCTCAGGTCGCTGGGGGAGGCGTTGCTGCGGGGCGACTGAGCGGGCGGGGCGACGGGCACCACCACGACCTGGTCCTCGTCCTCGTAGACGATCCGTCCCGGGGCGGCGGACTCCAGCCGCTCGCACGGCACCCCGTGCTGGGCGAGCAGGTCGAGGTAGCCGTCCACCCGCTCCAGGAGGTGCACGGCGGTGGTCTTGAACCAGGCCACCGCCCCCGGGTTGAGTTCGCGGTCGTAGACGGTGGGATCGACGTCGGAGGGGTTGGCGTAGTGGGCGTCGTACCAGTCGTTGCCCGCCCGCCAGAAGCGGTACTGCTCATCGGTCAGTCGGCCGTCGCGCGCGAGACCGTTGGCGAGGGCGAAGATGCCGGGAAAGTGCCCGTGCGGACTCCGCGTGGTCCCCTGAAACCTCACATACCGCGCCTCACCCATGAGGTGCCTCCCCTTGCACTGATCGGCCCGGCCGGGGAGTCTGCCAGATCGCCGAGATCGCGGCACATGGGTGACGGAGTGTCACCTCACCGTGTCCGAGGCGCGGCTTCCTGCCGGGGCAACTTCTGGGGGCGTCCGCTCTGGGGGCGTCTGCTCTGGGTGTGTCTGCTGGGCGTGCGGGTGGCGTTGCGCCCAGCGGACGGCGAGTGGTGCTGCCAGGCCCGTCAGGGTGAGCAGCGCTCCTACGACGTACCACCCGGGGCGGCCCCAGGTGATGCAGAGGGAGATGAGCAGGGTCGGCGCGAGGGCTTCGGCCAGTCCGGCGCCCAGGCCGAACACACCGAGGTACTGGCCGGTGGCGTGCTGTGGGGCGAGGGCGAACGACACTTCGAAGCCCGCGGCGGAGTGCCACAGCTCGCCGATCGTGTGGATCACCATCGCGGTCATGAGAAGCGTGGCCGCGGCCCACGCCGGTGTCCCGGCAGACAGCGAGACCAGAGAGCAGGAGACGAGGAAGGCCACGCCCGCTCGGCGGTAGGCGGCTCCGCCGGCCGCTGGGGAATCGATGCTGCGGCTGGCTCGTATCTGGAACGCGATGACGATGACGGTGTTGACGAGCATGGTGCCCGAGATGAGCCAGCGCGGGGCGGTGGTGGCCGTGACCAGCCAGAGCGGGACGGCCACCGTGAGCACCTTGAACTGGACGGCCATGATGCCGTCGAGGGCGGTGAGCACGAGGTAGGGGCGGTCTCGCAGGGCGGTCCAGCGGGGGCCGCCGGTGGTGGGGACGGGGTTGACCGGCGGCAGGTGGATCAGGATCGCTGCCGACGCGGCGAAGGCCACCGCGTTGCCGATGACCAGGAGTTGGTAGGCGGGGAGGGTGCCCACCTGGACGGCCCAGCCCGCCAGAAGGGCGCCCAGGGAGATGCCCACGTTGGTCACGGCACGGAGATAGGCGCGGAATGCCTGCGGGCGGTCCCCGCCGTAGTGCCTGATGAGCGGGCTGCGTGCGGCCAATCCGGCCGCTTTGGCCCCGGTGGCCGTGCCCACCGCGAGGACGAACGGCCAGAACCCGTCCGCCAGTAGGAAGCCGGCAGTGGCCAGCGCTTGAACGACGAGGGTGGTGGCGTAGACGCCGCGTGCTCCGTGCCGGTCCGCGAGATGACCGACAGCGATGCCCACGGCCAGTGAGACGACGCCGGCGATGCCGAGGCCGAGGCCCACCTGGGTCGCCGGGAGGCGGACCGCCTCGGTGAAGTACAGGACTCCGGCGGTCAGATAGAGGCCGCTGCCGACCGTGTAGACGAAGTTCGAGGCGGAGAGGACGCGCTGGGGGCCGGAATCCGGCATCAGTGTGGGCATGACGAAGCTCCGCGTTCCGGGTCGGCAGTGTCGATGGTAAGAACTGCTCTAGCATTCTGCCTATTACGTGCAAGGGCAAGGTGGTGGTGACAAGTGAGTTGGATCTATGCCCGCAGCCTTCTAGGAGAGGAGGACAGGTTCAGGCCGCCTCTGCTCCTAGCCTGAAGTCGAGCCATCGACGAGGAGAGGACGAAATCGTGCAGATCGCTGTCACCACCCCGACCGGCAACGTCGGCCGCCATGTCGTCGCCACGCTGGTCCGCGCCGGTGTCCGGCCGCGCGTCCTGCTGCGCGACCCCGGTCGGCTGGCTCCCGGCCTCCGGGACGAGGTGGATGCCGTGCCGGTCGACCAATACGATGCCGACGCCGTGGTCGCCGCCACCGACGGCGTTGACGCGCTGTTCTGGGTGGACCCGGTTACCGGCAGCCAGGACCCCCTCGCCGACTACGCCCGCGCCACCAGCAGCGTGGTCCGCGCCGTCACCGCCAACCGCATCTGCCGCGTCGTCTTCCAGAGCAGCGT
Source organism: Streptomyces sp. NPDC002446 (assembly GCF_053595675.1). NCBI lineage: Bacteria > Bacillati > Actinomycetota > Actinomycetes > Kitasatosporales > Streptomycetaceae > Streptomyces > Streptomyces sp. NPDC002446. The sequence continues at coordinate 305,967 of NZ_JBSFYC010000002.1, forward strand.
CGGCGCCGAGAAGCGTCACGGCGCCGGTGAGATCGACGGTCTGGCGCACACCGAAACCGCTCTGGACGGCCTTGGCGTCGACGTCACGCACCTCCGCTGCGGCTACTTCTTCACCAATCTCGAACTTCAACTCGATGCCCTACGAGCGGGCACCCTCCAGGTGATCCTTCCGCTCGACCAACCCATGGCCTGGGTGGCGCCGCGCGACATCGCCGAGGTGGCCGCCACTCGCCTGCTGTCTACTACCTGGTCCGGACGTTGTGTGCAGGCGGTTCACGGACCGGCCGATCTCACCTGGCGACAGGTCGCCGAAATCCTCGCCGACGCCACCGGCCGGCGGATCGGCGTCGAACGGATCACGGACGACGCCATGCGCGCCCGGCTCCAGCAGGCGGGCATGGCCGACAGGCTGGTCGAGGCCGTGCTGGGAATGTCGACCGGCCTGCGTGAGAACTTCGTGCCCGAACAGCGCCGCACCATCCGGACCACCACCCCGACCACCCTCGCCGCCTGGGCCTACGACCATCTCCGCCACCGGATCGCCGAAGCGTCGTAAACAGTTCGGCCAGGCAGCAGCGGCTCCGTTTCGCGGTCGGCTTACCGGGGCTTCCGCTGCCTGACGGGCTGTCAGGCAGGATGTGCCGCCCGTAAGGGGCGAACTGCGCATTTATGCTTCGCGCAAACCGTGCATTTGGTCGACATCGTTCATCAATACTCATCAACGGCTATCAGGGTCCATCAATAGCCATCAACGGCCATCAGCGGTCTCAGCCTCTGGGATGATCTTTTGCGTGCTCGGCACGCGCATGACAGGATGTCCCGCGCCGCACGGGGGAGCGGCGCATGAGTGGGGACAACCTCCCTTTGCGCACCAAGAGTTCAGCTGACACCTGAGGTGCTCCTTTTCCCCGGGGCGGCGAAACCTGCTGAGCCGCCCCCATAAACACACACGGGATTGGGACCATCGACATGAACGGCGCGACACACACCTCCAATGGCACGCCCATCTACGAGGAGCTCGTCGAGGAGCACGGCGACATCCTCGCCGAGACCCGCGAAGCCGCGGAGCGCTCGCAGTTGAAGGCGTCCCAGGCGCTGGACTGGAGTGATCTGCGCCGCCACCACGGGTGAGCGGAGCGCGGTCAGTCCGACGGGGGAAGCACCGGAAAGGCTTCCAACAGCCGCGTCGGGGCTGCCTGCTTCCAGGAGTCCACGAGGATGTCCCGCAGCTCTTCCATGTCCTCCAGCTCGGCCAGCCGAACCCGCACCCATGACGAGCCGGCCTCGTGCGGAGGCACCCAGAACTTCTTCGGTTCCGCCGCGATCAGCTCGTGACGTTCGTGGATGGGGCAGCGCACGGCGAATGATGTCTCATCGTCGGGGATCGTGATGAACATCTTCCCGGCGACCCGGAACGTGGGCATTTCCCAGGCTTCCTTCTCCACCGTTTCCGGCAAGGAGAGGGCGATACGGCGGACATCGGCGGAATCGATCACGTCACCACTTTAGACGTACAAAGAACGAAGAACTGCACGAATGAATGTGTATTTCTCATCCCCGGGATGACGGACGACTCCCCGCCGGTGCGCCGATGCCCGCTCCCCGCCACGACGGCCTGCTCAGGCGCCTCTGAGCACCTCGATCACGCTGGCGTAGCTGGCCTGGCCGTGGCCGGCGGCCTTGGTGCGTTCCATGGTCGCCTTCAGCAGCTGTGGCAGCGCGTTGTCGATACCGCGTGCCGATGCCGCGTGGATGAGGTGGTCGATGGCCGCGATCTGCACGTCGATGGTGGCGTCGTCGCCCGGGTAGTGGCCGGCGTCCACCTGGGGCGCGTAGGTGGTCAGGAATCCGGTCACGGCGGTCAGCCAGCGGATCGCGAGGGGGGTGAAGGCGGTGGCCGGTGTCCGCTCCGCGCCGACCAGGGCCGTGCCGTGCAGCCAGCCGGTCATGGTCGACCACATCAGGCCGAGCAGGGCGGAGTCGTAGAGGGAGGCCAGGCCGGGGTCGGTGCCGAGGTGCAAGGGGTCGCCCAGGGCCGCCAGGGTGGGCCGGTGGGCTTCGAAGACGGCGCCGGAACCGCTGTAGAGGAACATCATCTCCGGGCTTCCGACACCCGGCGGGGTGGTCATGATCGCGCCGTCGAGGTAGTCGGCGCCGTGCGACCGGGCCCAGGCGCTCGCTTCGTGGGCCTGTTCCGGGGAGCCGGAGGTGAGGTTGACCAGGACCTTGCCGGCGAGGGAGCCGGTGAGGGGGTCGAGGACGGAGTGCAGTGCCTCGTAGTCCAGTACGCAGGCGATGATCAGCGGACTCGCGGCGAGGGCCTCCTCGGGTGTCGCGGCCGGGCGGGCGCCCAGGGCGACCAGCGGCTCGGACTTGTGCGCCGAGCGGTTCCACACGGTGGTCGGGTGGCCGCGCTCCAGCAGCGCGGTGGCCAGCGCCGAGCCCATCGAGCCCAATCCGAGGACGGTGACGGCAGGGTGATGCGGAGCCAGGTCGTTCGTGTGCGGGGCGTTCATGGCGCAACTCCTTGTTCGCCGACCGCGGTTGATACCGCGGCGGTTGTCGTTCGCGTACGGACCTCGTGTCGTGCGCGTAAGGACACGCTCGCAGTTTGCGGTGGCCGGAAGAAGTGACAGCCGTGACGGTCGGCACCAAATTCCTGCCATACCCTTCAGGGCATGAGCGCTGGTTCCGTCGCCGTGGTGGTGCCCACGGACATCGGGGTTCCCTCCTGGGATCTCTACGAGTTGAGCATCCCGTGCACCGTTTTCGGCAAGCCGCAGCCCGACCTGGCGGACCCCTGGTACGACCTGCGGTTGTGCGGAGCGGAGGGGCAGCCGGCCGCCGCGGACGGCACCGGACTGGAGCTGCGGACCCGCTACGGGCTGGACGATCTCGTCGGCGCCGACACGGTCATCGTGCCATCGGTGCCCGACCCCTGCGTCGAGGACGGCCGGCCGCTGCCACCGGACCTGATCGGTGCCCTGCGCCGCGCCTACGACGCGGGCGCCCGCATGGTCTCCCTGTGCACGGGCGCCTTCGCGCTCGCCGAAGCGGGGCTGCTCGACGGGCGCCGTGCCACCGCCCACTGGATGCACACCGCCCAGCTGGCCGAGCGTTACCCGAAGGTGCAGGTCGACGACTCGGTGCTGTACGTGGACGACGGCGACGTGCTGACCAGCGCCGGGCTGACCGCCGGACTCGACCTCTGCCTCCATCTCGTACGCCGGGACCTGGGCGCGCATGTCGCAAACCAGCTCGCACGGCGGATGGTCGTCCCCGCACACCGGCCCGGCGGCCAGGCACAGTTCATCGATCTGTCCGTGCCCGTCACCGACGACCAGGGGCTCGGGCCCGTACTGGAATGGGCGCGCGAGCACCTGGATCAGCCGCTGTCGGTCGAGGACCTGGCGCGCCGGGCGGCGATGAGCCCGCGCACGTTCTACCGCCGGCTCCAGGCGGCCACCGGGACGACGCCCCTCCAGTGGCTGCTCAACCAGCGCCTGGGCCGTGCCCAGAGCCTGCTGGAGGCCACCGACCTGCCGATCGACAAGATCGGGGAGCTGAGCGGACTGGGCACCGCGAACAACCTCCGGCATCACTTCATCAAGCAGGTGGGGGTGTCGCCGGGGGAGTACCGGCGGGCGTTTCCGAGGGGCGGGGGCTGATCGGGGCCGGGGCTGATCGGGCCGGGGCGGGAGCGGGCTCGGGCTGATCGACCGGCCCGCCGTCCGGCCGGTGGGCTGCACCCCGCGGCCCGGCTTCCGCGCAGGTCAGCCACCCTCGACGGCACTGTTCGCGGCCCGTGACCACCCAGAGGTAACCTGAATCCATTGCTCCTGCTCCCCAGTGCAGGGGAGGTCGTATGACCGCTTGTGAGAGCCTCCGCCCCAGCAAGGCGGACGCGCCCCGCTACACACCGATCGCCGAGCACGGCCTGATCGGCGATATGCGCACGGCCGCGCTCGTCGGCACGAACGGCACCATCGACTGGTACTGCTGCACACGCTTCGACGCCCCCAGCGTCTTCGCGGCGCTCCTGGACGCCGATCGCGGCGGGGCCTTCGAGCTCGCACCGGATGTGCCCGCCCGGACGAAGCAGTTCTACTTCCCCGACACCAACATCCTGATCACCCGGTTCTTCGCGGACAACGGCGTCGGCGAGGTCCAGGACTTCATGCCGATCGTCGACGACTCACGCGAGGCGGACCGCCACCGGCTGATCCGCCGGGTGCTGTGCGTGCGCGGATCGCTGCCGTTCACCGCCCGGGTATCGCCCCGGTTCGATTACGGCCGGCAGACGCACACCGTGAGCACACGGTCCGGCCAGACCGTCTTCGACTCCCCGGACCTGTCCCTGGCGCTGACGTCCAGCGTCCCGGTGACGGTCGACGGCCCGGACGCCCGGTCCTCCTTCACGCTGGAGGAGGGGGACGCCGCGGTCTTCGCCCTCGACCGGATCGGCGACGGGGTGGAGCAGCGGAGCTGTGCCCTGCTGGAGGCGGAGGAACTGTTCGGCGCCACGGTGCGGTACTGGCGCAACTGGCTGTCCCACTCCCGCTACCGGGGCCGCTGGCGGGAAATGGTGCACCGCTCCGCGCTCACCCTCAAGCTGCTGACGTACGCGCCGACCGGCGCCATTGTGGCCGCGCCCACGACCAGCCTGCCCGAACAGATCGGCGGCGAGCGCAACTGGGACTACCGCTACGCATGGGTGAGGGATGCCGCATTCTGCATCTATGCGCTGCTCAGACTGGGATTCTCGGACGAGGCCGAGTCCTTTGTGCATTTCCTGTCCGAGAATGTCTGCCGCGATTCCGGCTGCGACGGCCCGTTGCAGATCATGTACGGCATCGACGGCCGCAGCGAACTCCCCGAGGAAGAACTGACCCACCTGGAAGGCCACTTGGGCTCGGCACCCGTCCGCATCGGAAATGACGCCGTCAACCAGCTGCAACTCGATATCTACGGTGCCCTCATCGATTCCCTCTACCTCTACGACAAATGGGGCCAGCCCCTCTCCAGCGGCCACTGGGACACCATCGGCACGCTGGTCGACTGGGTCTGCGAGCACTGGGACCAGCCGGACGAAGGCATCTGGGAGACCCGCGGAAAGATCCAGAATTTCCTCTACTCGCAGCTGATGTGCTGGGTGGCCATCGAACGGGCGATGCGCATCGCACAGCACCGCGGTCTGCCGGCGGACATGCTCCGCTGGGGCCGGGCCCGCGACGCGATCTACCGGCGGATCATGGACCGCGGCTGGTCCAAGGAGCGGCAGGCATTCGTCCAGCACGAGGGCGACGACGTTCTCGACGCTGCCGTTCTGATGATGCCGCTGGCCAAATTCATCTCACCCACCGACCCGAAATGGCTCTCCACCCTCGACGTACTGGGCGAGGACCTGGTGTCCGACTCCCTGGTCTACCGCTATGACCCCCGCAGCAGCCCGGACGGACTGCGCGGCGAGGAGGGCACCTTCTCGATCTGCTCCTTCTGGTACGTCGAGGCGCTCGCCCGCGCCGGCCGGGTGGACGAGGCCCGCCTCGCCTTCGAGAAGATGCTGACGTACGCCAACCACCTCGGTCTCTACGCCGAGGAAATCGGCCGCACCGGCGAACAGATCGGCAATTTCCCGCAGGCCTTCACCCACCTGGGCCTCATCAGCGCGGCCTTCAACCTGGACCGGGCGCTGGGGTGAGGAGGGGCCCGCGCCCCTCGCCGTGGCAGCTGCCCGTGCCTCCGTCCCTCCGGCCGCTGCTCACGGCACAGTGGACCCATGACGGCAGACAATAGCGACATTCTGGCCGGCGCCCGCGTGGCGACCAGGCTTCCCGCGCAGAACCTGGACCGGGCCCGCCGCTTCTACTCCGAGCGGCTCGGGCTGGAGCCCGTCGACGAACGGCCCGGCGGCCTGCTGTACCGGTGCGCGGGCGGGGACTTCGTGGTGTTCCAGTCGGCGGGCTCCTCGCCCGGCACGTTCACCCAGATGGCCTGGGAGGTCGACGACATCGAACGCGTCGTGGCGGAACTCAGGCGGCGTGGCGTGGTGTTCGAGGACGTCGATCTGCCCGGCCTGCTGGGCGGCGGGCGAACCAGCGACGGGATCGTCGAGATCGACGGGAACTACCCGAGCAAGGGCGCCCGGGGTGAACGCGGCGCCTGGTTCCGTGACAGCGAGGGGAACATGCTGGGCATCGGGCAGCCGGTCGTCTGAGGGCAGATGTGCCCGCCTGGGAGGCGGGCACACCGGGCCGCGTCAGGTCACACGGGCTGGCCCACCGGCCGGATGATGACGTTGTTGACGTCGACGCCGCTGGGCTGTCCGATCGCCCACACAATGGAGTCGGCGACCTGATCGGCCGTCAGGAGGTTTCCTTCCGGAAGCGCGCCCAGGCCCTCCCAGAACGGCGTCTCCACACGCCCCGGCGCGATCAGGGTGACACCGACGCCATCGCCGGTCACCATGCGCCGGGTGTTCTCGGCGAGCCCGGTCACCGCCCACTTCGTCGCCCCGTAGATATTGCCGGGGGTATGGACGAACCCCGCAACGCTGCCGACGAGAATGATCCGCCCCCGCGTCTCCTTGAGCTCGGCCAGGGCGGCCCTGATCAGCAGGGCGGGGCCGAGGACGTTGGTCAGGACCATCTCCCGCCAGCCGGCGGGATCCCCGTCGGCGAGGGTGTCATGGGTGGCGAAACCGGCATTGGCGACGACGGTGTCCAGCCGCCCGAACTCCTTGACGGTGGCCTCGACGGCCGATCGGACCGTGTCGTAGTCGGCCGAGTCCCCGGGCACGGTCAACAACCCGGCGGGCGTGCCGAGTTCCTCGGCGAACCGGCGCAGACGGCCCTGATCGCGTCCGGTGACGGTCACCCGATGCCCTCGGTCCAGCAGCTGCCGGGCGGTTGCCGCTCCGATGCCGCTGCCACCCCCGGTGATCAGGGTGACGGGAGAAGCGGCGGAAGAGTCGGTCATGGGTACCCCTGGATGCGTGTGATCACGTCCGCTGACCAGGCCCCTGACCAGGGCGTTGCGGGACTGCCGATGGCAGGACCGCGGGGTCGCGTCCGTTGCTGGTGTTCGATGCTGCAGGCGCGGATCCGGATTCCATCAGTTGGAGTGCGTTCTATGTCAACTGGGCTGTCCGCCCCGGTCCTTGGGGTGCGGGAGCGCTGCGCCGTCCCGCATCCAGTGGCGCTCCGTGCTCCAGCCCAGGAACCGGCGCGCGCGGCCGCGCAGCGCGGTCCCGTCGGGGGCGAAGCTCCCGCCGGCGGCGACCAGTCGCAGCCCCTCCAGCGCGGGAGCGAGCCGGGCGGCGACATGGGCCGGATGACGGGCGGTCTCCTCGTCCAGGCCGGCGAGCACACGGGCCTGCTCGCCGGGAGCGCACAGCGACAGCTGGAACAGCAGATGCCGCCAGGCGTACGCCGCGTCCTTGATCGTGGTCAGCGGGCGGGGGTTGTGCTGCACCCGGGCCGTCAGCCGGCACACCGTACGGAAGCTGCGGCGGGCCAGGTCGTCCCAGCCCGGCGCCGGGGCGATGCCGACGCGGTGGACCAGCGTGGCCAGATTGTGGGTGGTGAGGATCTGCGCCTGCTCGATCACCTTGCCGTTCGCCGCCACCGAGCCGAACGGGGATCCCCCGGCCCGTTCGACGCAGAGCTTCGCGAAATCCGGTGCGGTGCGCGACGGGTATCCGCGGGTCAGCGCGCTGCTCGCCTCGGCGATCGCCAGGTTGCGGATCGCCGCGTAGTCGATCCCGTAGTAGCGCTCGTAGAGCGTGCCGCGCAGCAGGTCGGCGGCGATGCGCGCGGCCGTGAGGAACTTCGGGGTGAAGGTGCCCATGAAGATGTCCGCGGCGAGCTCCTCGACCATGGGCGCGCCGAGGTCGGCCTGGCGGGCGAGCACGCCGAGTTCCCGGATCAGCGGGTTGGGCAGGACGGTCCCCGGGAACCCCTGTACGGCCAGCTCACCGAGCTGCCGCAGGGCGGTGTGGGCGTCCTCCCGGGCCGCGTCGTCACCCCGCTGCCCGGCCACCGCCCGCGCCCAGGGCAGCTCCTCGAACCGTACCTGGCGCTGCAGATTGAGCAGCAGCAGCGAACGACGACGGCGGAACGCCCGGTAGTTCGCCGCCACCAGCGTCCGCAGGGCCGGGTCGGAGTAGGCCTGGGCGGTGGTCGCGGCGACCAGCTGCGGCACCAGCTCGGCCAGGACCTCGGCCGACGGCACCACACCCCGCTCGACGAGGGTGCCGATCGGAGCGCTGAGCGTGGCCTCGACGACCCGGCGGATCGGGGCCGGAACCAGGGCTCCTACGGGCAGACCGGTCTCCCGATGCTCCTGCTCGGTCACCGCGGCGACCAGCGGGGCGACATCGGGGGCGCCCGTGTCCTGGGGGAGCTCACCGAGCCGGCGCAGCACCAGCTGAGCCAGGGCGTGGTGCGAGGGGAGCGCCGCCTGTGCCGCCTGATGCGCACGCAGCGCCCTGTGCGGCTCGGAACCGGGCACCCCGCGCCGCCGCACCATGGAATCGACGGCGTGCCGCAGCAGACCGAGCCGGCGCGGGTCGAGGGGACGCCCGGCGACGGCCTCCTCCAGGGCGCCGCGCAGGATGCCCAGGTTCTCCTTGGGGCTGCGATGCTTACCGCAGCGCGTGTGCGCCGCCGCCAGTTGCTCGTATCGGCGCAGCAGGGCGGCACCGCGCTCGTACCAGCCATCGTGCGGGGCGGGGAGAAGAAGGCGACCGGATCCGGCGGTCTCCAGCCAGTGGACGAGGAGCTCGTCGGCGAACGGCTGCCAGACCGTGAGGGCCTCCTGCTGCGCCTCGACGGCCGGGTGGGGCCGCCGTCGCGCCAGTGTCCGGCCGGCGTCGGCGACCGTTCGGCGGTGCACCGCGGTGACCTCCGGAGCGGGCGCCGCGGACGGCCGGGGAGCAAAGCGCAGCCGGTCGGCGAACGGCTCCAGTACGTCGGCGAGTTCCACGGCCTCGGCCACCCGCCCCGAGCGCACCAGCCAGGCGACGGTGAGCAGCGCGGCTTCCTCCGGCACCGTCACCTCGTAGCGCCCGGTGTCCAGCAGCGCGCACAGTTCGGCCAGCCCGGCATCCGTCAGGAAGTACAGGAAGAGCGCCCGGCGGTCGGCCGGCACGCCCGCCCGGCGCGCCGCGTCCCTCTCGTACGGCTGGAGCGGTCCGCCGGCGCTCGCCGCGCCGGTCGCGAACCCTCCGCGGACCACCTCGGGAGTCACCCAGGCCGGAAGCCCGGCCACCGGGGTGCGTGATCCCACCGTCAGCCGGCCTTCGGCCAGGCCGCCCAGCACGTCCCGCCAGCGGCGGGCACGGTCCTCGGCGCGGCCGCGGGTGGCGGCGTCCTCGTGGGTCAGCGCGGTGGTGAAGGCCCGGGTCAACTGGCCCAGGGCGTAGGACCGACCGACTGGGTACGGCGCGGTCCCGGTGCGAGGCTGCTGCTCAGCGTCATCGTTCATAAGCCGGCGTGGCGGGTTCTGCCCCCGCGCCCTCCGGGTCCCAAGCCCGGTGCTCTCCTGCTGAGCTACACGCCGTCGGTGTCGATGAGCTGGAGACTAGGCCCGTGCGCCATGGTGGTTCAAACGGGTTTTCGGGTGGGGAGAGGCATCGCATCGGCTCGTCCCCGCGCTGCCGCGGACCTGCGCGGGGACGAGCCGACTTGCTCGATGCTGCTATCTGCGGCTACTCGTGATGCTCCGGAAGCCGCGAGGGTTTACAGCGGACGCGCCCACAGGTCCCACTGCAGGCCCGAGCCGTCGCAGAACGGGTCGGCCCACTTGCCGCTGCTGACCAGGTCGGTGCCGGCTGCCTGGCATCCGCTGAGGGTCCAGAACTTCTTGCCGGTCCACACCGTTCCGGGAGGACCGTCCATCGGCTTGACCTGGTGCTGCGCGGGGGAGACGGTCGGCTCGGCGGCCTTGGCGCCGGTGGTGGCGTGGGCCTGGGCGGCGCCGCCCAGGCTGACGACGGTGAGCGCGGCGGCAGCGAGGGCCGTGGTCAGAATTCGCCTGTTACGCACGTGATTTCCTTTCCCCGTAGTGTTGGGCCCCTTTGCGGGCCCGTCGCTCCGTACACGGACGGGGAGCGCTCGGCGTATGACAGCCTTGCGTGTGACCTGGGTCACATGCGTCATGGGCGGCGTTCGGCGAGGGCCTCATGGATGACCTGCCGTGCGATGTCCGCCATCACCGGGTTCGTCTCCCGGTAGTAGCGCAGTTCCATCAGGGCGATGGAGAGTGCCCAGCCGCGCCCTCGGGTCCAGGTCGCCTCATCGACGTCCAGGGCGGCCCGGAAGGCGGCACGGGCTTCGGCGGGGAGGACGTACCACGCCACGATCAGATCGACGGCGGGATCCCCCAGGCCCAGGCACCCGAAGTCGATGACGCCGCTGAGCTGTCCACGGGCCGTCAGCAGATTTCCGGGCTGCAGGTCGGCGTGGATCCACACGGGCCGTCCGGGCCACACGGCCGCCGCCAGGGCGGCCTCCCAGACCGCGACCGCCGCTTCGGCATCGACGAGACCGGGCAGCGCCGCGATCGCCTCACGGGTCGCAGCGTCCCGCGCCGCCAAGGGTTCGCTGCGGTACGAAGGCGGCCCGTCCGCCGGGTCGATCCGGTGCAACGCGGTGACGAACTCCGCCAGGTCCTTTGCCAGCAGGCCGGGTTCGGCGATGCGGCCGATGACCGGGGTCTCGCCTTCGAGCCAGCGGTAGACGGACCACGGGAAGGGGTAGCCCTCGGCGGGCGCTCCCCTGCCCAGCGGTACGGGGATGGCGACCGGAAGCGGCGGGGCGAGCAGCGGCAGCCACCGGTGCTCCTTCGCCACGTCGTCGGCGGCGCCCGGGACGCGGGGGAGCCGTACCACCATGTCCTCGCCGAGCCGGTACATGGCGTTGGACGTGCCGGCGGAGTCGACCCGTGCGACGGGGAGGTCCGCCCACCGCGCACACTGCCCGCCGAGCAAGCGGCGTACCAGCGACTCGTCGATGTCCACTTCGTCGGCGTGCATCCTGCCGGCGCACATAGCAGCTTCCCCCAGCCTGACGTCGGTGTGTGTCAGCGCAGCCGGACAGCCGGAGCAGCCGTCCACGCGGCTGTGGCAGCCGGTCGGCAAGACCGGCTGCCACAGCGCGGATCATCGTAGGTCGTCGGCCGGTACTAGGGGGCGACCCGCCAGCTCAGCGATCCGGTGAGCAGCTTGCGCAGTGCCGGGTCGCGGACCGCCTTCGTGCCGTCCGTCGCGCGGGCGGTGACCGTGTGGCCGCGGCCGTCGGCGGGGACGCCGAGAGCCCGTGGCGTGACCGCTGTCTTCCCGCGCGCGGCCTTGCGCTCACGGCCGTCCACGTACCACTTGAGCTGCGCGGACGTGGATGCCGTGACACGGATACGGTCTCCGCGGCGCAGCGCGCGGTCGGTGGCCACCGGGCTGCTCAGCGTGCTCGCATAGCGGTAGAAGCCCGCGATCATCGCCTCGCGGCCGGGGAGGTTGAACTCGCGGCCGAGCGTCCGCATGATCGAGTTCTCCGTGGGGCGGTTGAGCCCGTACTGGTAGTAGCCGCCGCCCTCGTACGCGCCGACCTGGCCGCCGTCCGGTGACTCCTGGCCGATCCAGCGGTACCACTTCTGCTGCTGGGCGGTCATCTCCTCGGCGGAGAGCTTGCTGATGTTGACCTCGGCCGGCTCGGGGCCGGTGTAGGTGCCGGACTGGCCGTAGTCGTACTCGTCCGCGAGCTTGCCCAGCGAGTGACCGGTCTCGTGCACGGCGATCTGGTCGGACTGGTCGTTGTCGGAGGAGGCGGTGGCGATCCCGTCGTAACCGACCTGCGAGGAGACGTCGTTGTAGCCCGCGCCGCCGTACTTGGTGGAGTTGGAGAGCACGACGACGAGGTCGGCGGCCGGGGCCTTGGAGGCGTACGACTCGACCTTGCCGGTGTCGACACAGAGCAGACGCTCGATGCCGTCGCAGAAGAAGGCGGAGTCGAGCGCGGTGTCGCGGACCACGTCCTGCGCCGGGTCGCCGGAGACACCGGACTCGTTCGAGACCGCGTCGACCGCCCAGACGTTGAACAGGTTGGTGTACGAGGCGTACGGCTCGACGGCGGTCATCTTGGCCCACTTGGCGCGGACGTCGGCGTGGAAGTCCTCCTGCTGGTCGGCGGTGTAGCCGTCGCCGATGAAGGCCACATCGAGCTTCTTGCCGACCGGCCCGTTCTGCACGATCGGCGTGACATCGCCGTCGCCCGCGGCGATCGCGGCCTTTTCGGACCTGGTGAGGGGCTTGGAGACGGGGACGGTGGCCTTGTGGGGGTGGCCGCCCGTACCCGTGAAGTACTCGACCTGCTGGGTGCGTTGGCCGTGCGGGGCGGCCGGGGTGGCGTCTGGGGGTGCGGCCGAGGCGGCCGTCGCGGCGGCCAGTGCCGTGATGGCCAGACCGGCGGTGACGGCGGTCCGTATGGATATGCCGACGGAGGTGCGTCTGATCATGGGGGGTTTCCTTCCGAAGCCCGCCGTAGGGACGGCGAGTTGAGACGGATCGAGCGCGCTCAACGTAAGCGGCTTCGGAGGGTATGGGCAACGGAAGTGTGACAAGTTGAGTATGGGAATGGGTGAGTTCGGGACGAGGCGAGCGTGGTTCTGCCTCGCCGATGCCGGGAGGGGCGGGCCGCGCGCACCTGCCTACCCCACCCGGCACGGTGGTTCAGATCTCCATTCAGATCTCGATGATGAGCTTGCCGCGCACGTGGCCCGCCTCGCTCAGCTCCTGGGCCTTGGCGGCGTCGGCGAGCGGGAAGGTTTCGACCACCGGCACGGTCAGCTTGCCCTCGACGGCGAGGCGGGCGTGCGCGGCCAGGCCCGCGCGGACCTGCTCCGGCGGCGTGCCACCCGCGGAGAACGGCACGCCGTGATCGGTGGCGTTCATGTCGGCGATGGTGACGATGCGGTCCGTGGTCCCGCGCAGTGCGATCGAGGCCGGCAGCGCGTCATGACCGGCCGCGTCGAAGACCGCATCCACGCCCTGCGGGGCGGCCGCCCGGACCCGGTCGGCGAGGCCCTCCCCGTACGCCACCGGGACCGCGCCCAGCGCGCGCAGGAAGTCGTGGTTGACCGGTGACGCCGTACCGATCACCTTGGCGCCCAGGGCCCTCGCCAGCTGCACGGCGACCTGGCCGACCGCCCCCGCCGCGCCGTGCAGCAGCAGGGTCTCGCCCGCCTTCAGGCCCAGCAGATCGAGTACGCGCTGTGCGGTCTCACCGGCGACGGGCAGCGCCGCCGCGGCCGCGAACGAGAGCTCGGCCGGCTTGCGTGCGAGATCACCCGCGATGGCGTACTCCGCGTACGCGCCGGTCCTGGTCCAGCCGAAGACCTCGTCGCCGACGGCCAGACTGTCCCCCGCCCCCCGGTCGGCGGTGCCTTCGACGTCGGGGCCCAGCGCGTCCACCACACCGGCGAACTCCAGGCCGGGCACGGCGGGGAACGTCGTCGGGTAGTGCTGCTCCACCCACCCGTAACGCCGCTTGTAGTCCAGTGGATTGACGCCGACCGCCACGACCCTGACCCGCACCTCACCCGGGCCGGGCTCCGGCTTGTCGGTCTGCCCGAACGTGAGCACGTCCGCGCCGCCGAACTCGTTGTAGATGATCGCCTGCATAGAGAACTCCCCGCTGATGCCCTGAAGTAGTAGATGAGGTAGTAGATGAAGTCGTAGATGAAGTGGGCACTGCACTGAAGGTGCTGGATCTCACCGACGAACCCGATGCGCCCGATGCACTGCAGGTGTGGGGCGTGCCGGGTCTGCTGGATCCGTGTGCCGGCTTCAAGCCTTGTCGGTGGGGAGGGGGCGGGCCGCCGGCCATCAGGACAGTCCCGCCTGGCCGAAAGGCCAGCGCCCGCCACGGAGCCGCTGACTACGCTGAGGCACATGGAGTTGACCGCAACCGGATCCGTACCCGCCCTGACCGCCGCATACGAGGTGATCCGCCAGCCTCTGGGCGAGATCCTGCCGCGGCTCTCCGCTGTCCTTGCCGAACTGGTCCCGCACCGGGCGGCGGCCGAACTCTCCACCCACTGCGCGCACTCACCGTTCAAGACGTACGGCGACCCGGAGATCACCGGCCGGCTCTCCACCGCCGACCTGGCGCCGCTGCTCGCCTCGGGTACCCCTGGCCGCCCGTGGCAGGGCACCCTCCCCCTCGCCGGTGCCGAGCACCCCGTGCTCGTCGTGACGAGCCATGCGACACCCCGGGGCGCCGTCCTGCTGCTCGTACGGGAGGGCGCGGGGGACGGGGCCGGAGACGGCGGCGGGGCGGTCGGCGAGGGGGACGCGCTGCCGGTGGTCGCTGCGCCCGCCGCCGCCCTCGTACAGGCGCTGTGGGACGTGGTGACCAGCCACTTCGACCGGCTGGCGGCCGAGGCCATGCCCGGTGCGCTGGCCCGCTCGCGGACCGCCGCCGGGACCCGGGCCCGAGTGATCGCGGAGCTGGGCGAGGCGTACTCGGCCGCGCTCACCGGGCTGCTGGGTGTGCTGCGCAGCCGCACCCTCGACGATGCGGCGGCCCGGGCCACCGCTACGGACCTCGCGGTCTCGGCTCTGGTGGAGCTGCGGGCGGAGGCCGAACGGGACCAGGAGATCGCCGAAGAGCCCGCCGCAGCGGCCTTCGCCCGGCTCGCCGACTCGCTCCGGCCGCTGGTGCGCTACAGCCCCGTCCGGCTGGAGCTGGGCGCGCCCGACTCCACGCGGACGGTGGCCGCCGACGTGGCACATACGGCGCGAGCGGTCGTCAGGGCCGTGCTGCTGAAGGTGCTGGAGCAGGAGACCGTGAGCCGTGTCCACGTCGGCTGGCAGGTCACCGATGACGAACTGCGCGCGACCGTACGGGACGACGGGCCCGGCGCCTTCACTCCTGACGCCCTGGCGAGCGGCCGGGTCACGGATCGCCTCGACGTACTGAACGGACGGCTGGACGTCGATGCCGTGCCCGGCTGGGGGACCACGGTGTCGGTGACGATCCCGCTGCGGGTCTCCCAGGACCCCGCCCCCGACCCGCTCATCGCGCTCGGCGAACGGGAGCTGGAGGTGCTGGCCCGGCTCGCGCTCGGACACCGCAACCGGGCGATCGCCCAGGACCTGCACATCAGCGAGTCGACGGTGAAGTTCCATGTCGCCAAGATCCTGACCAAACTGGGCGTCGGATCGCGGGGCGAGGCGGCGGCGCTCTTCCACGCCGTCGCCTGAACGCCCGACCCGGACCATAAGACCAGGTCAGGCGAGGTGCTTTCCGTTGTCGACATGCCGGGCCCGGGGCACACCGCTGAACCGTGCGGCCTGCCCGCCCGGCGCCGAACGCATCGTCAGCTCGGCCTGCGCCCGCTGCTCCTCGGTCTCCTCCACCGGTGTCACATCGGTCCAGTAGATGTCGAGCATCGTCCGCAGCGAGGTTGGCTCACTCGACGGCCCTATCGGCACCGTGATCCGGTCCAGGGCGCGCCACAGTTCGTAGTCGGCCTGCTCGGCGATGCCGCCGGACCTGGCATGCGCGGCCTGGTGTCGGTGCACGGCGAGGGCGAGGTCGCGCAGGCGGTCCCGGTGGTTCTGCGCGACCTGGTGGTTCAGGGACCGGTTGATGTCCTTCTTCACCTTGTTGATCTCCGACAGGGCGTTCTGCACCGTCCGGCTGAAGTTCGCCGCGCGGTGCCGCCATGCGTCGTACTCCCGCTTCGAGGCGAACCACTCCTCCTTGCCGGCCTGACCGCGGGCGAAGCACGCCAGCCGGAACTGCTCGCGCTCCTCACGGCGTTTGCGGAGCACCGATGAGTTGCGCTGGAAGAGGGTGTTGAGGGCGGTGCGGGTCCGGTCGATATGAGCGGGGTCGATCAGGGCCGCCCAGATGTCCGGGTCGCGCGCGGGGGGATGGGCGTTGTCGAGGACGAGTTGTTCGTAGTCGGCGTCGTCGAGTCGGGGCAGGCGCTGTGCGTCCATCAGTCGGCCTCCAAGCCGGTGGTGGGCTGCTGGCTCCATGGTGACGGCTGGGTGTGACAGTCGGGCAGGGCGCACGGGGATCGACGCGACCGACGCGAATGCGCCCCTGGCATGGGCCGGTGCCCGGCCGACGGCGATCTGCGGTGAACGGAAGCGATCAGTGGTGAACGGTGGCGGCCGGCTCTGCGTACTCCTTCATGTCCGTGTCCCGGTCTCATCGTTTTCGAGTTCCGTGGACACCGGTCCACGACGCGAGGAGGGCCCATGACTGACCGCGGTTTCCCATCGATCCAGGCCTTGCCGGACGGAGAGGCCGAGCTGACCTTGGTGGTGCGTCTGCAGTGGGAGGACGTCGCCGCGCTCGGCCAGGAGGCGGCCAGGCTCGCCGCCCGGGTGAAGCGTCCGGTGACCCTGGACGAGGCCGCCGGTCAGCGGCTGCGCATCCGGCCGCCCGCGCCCCAGCCCAAGGCGGTGGCACCGGAGCGGGCGCAGCCGGCGGTCGCCGGCACGACCGTGTCGCCGTTGCCCGCACGCTCCCCGCAGGAGCAGGCCCGGCAGGCGATCGAGAAGATCAACGGCACCGCGGTCGGTCAGGGGACCGCATAGCCGTGCCCGCTCCTCGGCCGCTCAGCAGCGCTCGTCGACATGGCCGTCCGCGCCGGCCGGCCGCACCTCGCGATCCCGCAGGGTGATGGACAGGCTGCTGCCCCAGGCGCGGCAGGCCGCCGTGAAGTCCTTCTTCCGGTATTCGATGACGAAGACTCTGTTGTCGTAGGCCTTCGCGAATTCGGCGCACTCCTTGAAGCGGGTGCACTCTTCGACGACGGCGAAGTCGAAGCCGATGCGACGGCGCTGAGGCAGCAGATCGGTGGTGTTCTTCTGGGCGACGGCGAGCTGCCGCTGGTGGGCGCGGCGGGCGAGGAGCTCGGCGAAGGCCGCCGCATGGCGGGCGGTGAGCCGGTTGCCGGAGCGTTCGTAGGAGTCGAGGTTGTCGGGTTCCACGGCGTCATATCCCGCCTCGGCGCAGCCGTCGATCCAGGGGCCGACGATGTCCATCAGCGCTTCCCGTTTGGCGGCGGTGGAGATGTCGAGCAGGGGCTCGTCCCAGTCCTCGTCGATGACGGGCTCGCCGTGCTCGTCGCGCAGGAGCCGTTGGGGGTGGCGGGCGCCCCAGGTGTCCGCGGCGTCGGGCTGGGCCTGGAAGGCGTTGACGTAACAGATGTTGTAGCGGCCGGGAGCGGGCTTGGCGGTGCGGTCACGGGAGACGGCCCGTACCTTGCCGGGCGGCGGATAGGCGCCGCCGAGCTGATAGTCGAACACGGCGTTCGCGTCCGGCGGCCGCACGGAGCCGGTGTCCTGGTGCGGGCGGGCGGCGGAGCACGCCGTGCCGAGAGCCAGGGTCAGAACGACGGCGACGACGGCGAAGGGGCGGAGCGGGGGCATGAGCGGAGCCTACGCGGGGGCCTCGGGCCCTTCGCGTTCCGGGCACCTCGCCGAGCCGGGCCCGCGACGGAGCGGCTCATCGGGGGCTCAGCTCCGGGGCCAGTGCCAAGGTCAGGGCACGGAAGACCGTCACCTCCGGATTCGCGTCGTCCGCCCGTACGGCGAGGTAGCTGCTCTCCCACGGAGCGTCCAGTACCGGTACGAACGCCGCCCCGGGCCAGGCGTAGTAGCGGGCGAAGGACTTCAGCCCCGAGCCGGCCGCGCGGCCGGCGACCACGCCGGTCAGCACCTCGTGGGGCGTCAGCGCGCAGTCCGGACTGCGGCGCTGCGCCTCGTGGTTGAAGTACAGGTAGTCGGTGAACGGGGCCGGGGTGTGGCCCGGTACGCGGACGAACGGCAGGTCGATGATGTCCGCCACGCGCACACCCTCCTGCCGGGCGTCCGCGAGGGCGGACGCCGCCGGCACCGCGACGATGCGCTGCTCCGTGGTGAGCACATCCGCCGCGACGCGCTCGTCGTCCGGCGCCGGCCGCACGAAGGCGACGTCCACCCGGTCCTCGGTCAGCGCGGTGACGTGTTCGGTGAAGTCCAACTGCCGCAGCGTGACGGGGACTTCCGGCCGGGCCCTTCGGAACGCATTGATCGCGGCGGGCGTCAGCTCCGCCGAGCCATGGCCCATGATGCCGATCCGCAGCGGGCGCGGCGCATCGGGGAGGGGCTCGCGGATGACGTCGGCGATGTCGTCCAGCGCGGCGTTCGCGGCGGCCAGCAGGGTACGGGCGTGCCCGGCGAGCCGCGCTCCGGCACGGGTGGGGGAGACCGGGTTGCGGTGCAGCAGCCGTGTGCCGAGCTGGCTCTCCAGCTGCCGCACATGCTGGGTGACCGCGGGCGGGGAGAGGAACAGCCGGGCGGCCGCCCGTTTGAAATGTCCTTCCTCGACCACCGCCAGGAAGGACGACAGCAAGCGAAGGTCCATGTCAGCCAGCCTAAAGGGCGGCAGGGCGGAGCCCGCACGGGCATTCATGATGTGTGAACGGCGGCCGCGCCCGGGGACCGGCGCTGGCAAGACTGAGCGCCATGAACAGCACAGCCAAGCGCCCGGCCCGGCCCGGACCGTACGCCGCCGACCACACCAGCGACCCCGCCCCCGCGCCGCGGCGCCGCTACGGACGACGCGTCGGCTGGATGATGACGGCCTCCGGCTGGAGCGCCAACCAGTTCTCCGCCCTGCTGGGCGCCTACCGCACCGAGACGGGCCTGTCCGAGTCCGCGGTCACCGGACTGTTCGCGGTGTACGTCGTCGGCCTGATCCCCGGGCTGCTGACCGGCGGCCCGCTGGCCGACAGATACGGCCGCCGCCCGGTGGCGCTCCTCGCCCTGGGCGTCAGTCTGCTGTCGACCGGCCTGCTCATGGCAGGCGCGGCCGCCACCTGGTGCCTGCTGCCGGGCCGCTTTCTGACTGGCCTAGGGGCGGGCGCGCTGCTGGCCGCCGGCAGCGCATGGGTCAAGGAGCTGTCCTCCCCGCCGTACGACCCGACGGCGTCGCCGGGCACCGCCGCCAAGCGGGCGGGGATGTTCGTCTCGGCGGGCTTCGCCTCGGGAGGGCTGGTCGCCGCACTGATCGCCCAGTGGGCGCCGTACCCGATGCTCACCGCGTATCTGCCGCACCTCGTACTGGCCATCGGAGCGGGCGCGGCCGCGTTCGGCGCGCCGGAGTCCCGGCCTGGGCGGCCCCGGCCGGCCGAGGAGCCTGGCACCGCCGCCACCGCACCGGCAGCGGAGCCGTTCTCACGGGCCCGGTTCTGGCGGGCCGTACTGCCGGTCGCCCCTTGGGTGTTCGCGGCACCGACGGTCGGCTTCGTCACCCTGCCCGGCATGGTCGACGGCGGCCTGACGGGATGGCAGACCGTCTACGCCGGAGTCGCCACCGCCGTCGTCCCGGGTGCCGGACTGGCCGTACAGCCGCTGGCCCGTCACCTCGCCACCCGGCACCGGCTGGCCAACGGGATCACCGGACTCCTGGTGATCGCGGCCGGACTCGGCTGCGCCGCACCCGCCGCGGCCACCGCGCAGCCGTGGCTCGCGCTCGGCGCGGCCGCGATCCTCGGCGCGGGCTACGGACTGACCCTGAGCTTCGGCCTCACGGAAGTCGCCGCCCTCGCCCCGCGGGCGCGCCTGGCCCGGCTGACCGCCCTGTTCTGGACCCTGGCCTACACCGGCATGTTCACGCCGTACGCCCTCACCGCACTCTCCTCCACCGCGATCGGCATACCGGCGCTGCTCGGGACGGGCGCGCTGCTGGCGGTGCTGGTCTGCGCCGCGTTCGTCCTGCTCAACCGGGGCCGGGGCGGCGTCACTCCGCGATTCCCCGGGTGAGCAGCACGATCGTGACGAAGGTCCGGTACAGCCGCAGCGGGTCGTCGTCGGTCACCCGGACCGTCACCTCGTCGGTCCGCTCCACCCGGTTGATCCAGGTCGCCATCTCGGCGATGTCCGCGTTGCGGAAGCGGACGGTGAGCGTGGCCGGCAGCTCGATGGCGGGCGGGGCGGCATCCGGCAGCCGCAGGACCGCTTCCCGGGCCGCCTCCCGGATCACCTCACGTGCCTCCTGGGGATGCAGACTGTCCGCGGCGAAGCGCGACACCGAGGTCTTGACCACCGCGGCACGGATACCGGGGCAGAACGGCTCGGCCTCCTCCGCGGTCGTCCGGTCCCCCGTGATCAGCACCACCGGAACCCGGTGCGCGAGCGCGACCAGCGCATTGACCGCGCTCTCCCCGGCAGGCGTCCCGTTCAGCCACACACCCGCGATCGCCCGCGGGTTGTAGGTGTGGGACAGGGCTGACGGGGTGCCGGCCATCGACCCGTGGTAAGAGACGAAGAAGACACCGTCGAACGAGGCGTCGAGGCCCTGCATCATGTAGAGCGGTTTGTGCCGGCCGGACAGGTACCGGGCGCGGCCGGCGAGCCCGTCCGGCCGGAGGTTGGCCATCGCCCCGTGCGAGTCGTTGACCAGGAACGCGGTGGCCCCGGCGGACAGGGCGCCCTCGATCGCGGCGTTGACCTCCTCCTGCAGCAGCTCGCAGAAGTACTCGTAGCGGGGGCCGGAGGCCCTGCACTGCTCCCAGTCGACCACCCCTGCGGTGCCCTCCATGTCGGAGGACACGAAGATCTTCACCGCTCGCTCGCCGGCGCCACATGCTTGGCGTAGGCCGCGCCGAGGTCGCGTACGTCCACGGAGGCATGGACCGCCACGCCGGGTACCGACGCCGTGTGGCTGCGCACCAGATCCAGGACCGCCTGGCCCAGCGCCACCTTGGCCTCCGCCGTGCGGCCCGGCAGGATCGCGAACTCCACGTGGATCAGGGCCTGTCCGGGCTCGCCGTGCGCGATGACGGCCTCGTCGACGCGGCGGAAACGCGTCTTGCAGCTTTCGACGGTGATGCCGTCGACCGTCTTGGCGGCCAGGGAGTGCAGTTCGCGGGCGAAGCGAGGGCGATCGAAGGACTTCTGCAGGGCTTCGTCGTAATCGACGAGGATGTGCGGCATTTTCGGGTTCTCCTTCGGCTTGTGGAGGGGCGCCGGGGGGGGCTTGCGGATGAGGATGCCCGGGGAGGGCGGGGGAGGCGGTGCAGTCGGACCTCCGTGCTCTCTCAGCCGGTGTGGCGGATCCGGAAGCGATCGGGTTCCGCCGGGTCTCGATCAACGACTTGGACCGGCGGCGAAGCCCATTGCCACACGCTGATGCCCGGCGTGCGGGCGAACCGGATCTGACCGCGGGTGCCTTCGACTGCGACGCGCGGCCAGGATGCGGCGATGCGCGCCCGGTCCGCGCCGTGCGAACGCAGCACTTCGGCGAGGACGGTGACCGTGTCGTAGCCCTCGAAGGCGACGAAGGAGGGCGCTTCGGCCAGCCGCTCGCAAAGGGTCGTCTCGACTCGTGCGCCGAGTGGGGTCAGGCGCTCGGGCAGGTAGCGCAAGAACGGGACCGCGGTGCCGTCGTCGCCCAGCAACGTCGCCCATTCGGCGAACTCCGGTTGCCCGGCCGGAGCACCGATCAGGATCTCGGCGAGGCGCTGGTCGCGGCGGACGGACGTGACGATCGAGACCGCCGGCTCCGGGAGGCCGACCAGAAGAAGGACGGCTGTCGCGCCATGCTCGACGAGTGCGTCGCACACGGCCGCGGGGGTGAGTGCGCTCATGTCGAGTTCGATGACGGTGCCGCCGCGTGGAGCGAGGTGGTCCCGCAGAATGCGGGCTCCGGCGGCCCAGTAGACACTCGGCTGGGCTGCCACGGCGATGCGACGGTGGCCCGCGCCGAGGAGGAAGTCCGCGTAGGTCTGCCAGCCGTGGGACTGCGGCGGGGAGAGGCGCGCGACCCATTCCGTCGGCTGTTCGGTGAGCGCGTCGAGAACCGCTGACGAGCAGAGGTACGGCAGGCCGAGGGCATCGGCCCTGGTGGCAGCGGCGCGAGCGACGACGCTGTGGTACTCGCCCGCCAAGGCGGCCACGCCCAGGCGGGCCAGTTCCTCGACGGCCGCCGTGGCCCGCTGCGGATCAGCAGCGGTGTCCCGGACCACCAGCTCAAGGGGCCTTCCGGCGATCCCGCCGGCCTCATTGACGTCGCTCACGGCCAACTCAAGCCCAGCGAGCAGGTGTTGGCCCGCCTCGACCCAACCAGGCCGGGTCAGCGGCACGAGAGCGCCGATCTGGACGGACGATCCGTCAGTCCGCTCCGCAACAGGTGACGGTGGTGGCGTAGTCATGCGTTGGCGTCTCCCGAGTGACGATGCGGTTGCGGTCTGCCCAGATCGCAGAGCGGTAAGGCCCGGTGGTCCGCGTTCGTCTGAATCTCGCCGTGGCGGGCGCACCGGGTGACCATGCCGGACATTGCATACACCACCATCGCCAACAGGCAACCGATTATTTGTTCGCCGACTTCAGCGAGATCGATCTCGGCTGCGCCTTCTGTACCGCAAGTACCGCAACTGCTCACACCCGGATCCGGATCGGTGACCAACAGCACACGTACTGATCAGTAGCGTCACCGTCGCGCGGGCCTAAAGTGAGGCCGGATGCGCCGCCGGACACCCGGCGGCGGCCCGCACCCCTCGATCCGACCAGGGAGACTGCATGCGCTCTCCGAAGGACTTCTTCCGCCCGCTGGCCGTCGGCGCGCCGACACCGGTGCGTGACGTACCGTTCCGGCCGTCCCGGATGATCCATTTCTTCGACCCGGGCAACGAGAAGATGGCGGCGAAGGTGCCGGCCATCGCCCCCACCGTGGACGTACTGCTCGGCAATCTGGAGGACGCCGTCGCAGCCGACCGCAAGGAGGCGGCGCGGTCGGGCCTGGTGAAGATCGCCAAGGCCACGGAGTTCGGCGACACCCAGCTGTGGACCCGGATCAACAGCCTGGACTCGCCGTGGGCGCTGGACGACCTGCTGACGCTGGTCACCGAGATCGGCGACAAGCTTGACGTGATCATGGTGCCGAAGGTGGAGGGCGCCGAGGACATCCACTACGTCGACCGGCTGCTCGCCCAGCTGGAGGCCAAGGCCCAGATCCAGCGGCCGATCCTGGTGCACGCCATCCTGGAGACCGCCACCGGCGTCGCCAACGTCGAGGAGATCGCCGGAGCCAGCCCCCGGATGCAGGGCATCTCGCTCGGCCCCGCCGACCTGGCCGCCAGCCGCCGGATGAAGACCACCCGCATCGGCGGCGGACACCCCGGATACCTGGTCCGGGAGGACCCGCACGGCCCGGACGGCACCGCGCCGCGGGCCACCTACCAGCAGGACCTGTGGCACTACACCCTCGCGCGCATGGTCGACGCCTGCGCGGCGCACGGCATCCTGCCGTACTACGGGCCGTTCGGGGACATCAAGGACACCACCGCCTGCGAGGACCAGTTCCGCAACGCCTTCCTCCTCGGCTGCGTCGGCGCATGGAGCCTGCACCCGGTCCAGATCGCCATCGCCAAGAGGGTCTTCTCGCCCGAGCCCGCCGACGTCGCCTGGGCCCGCCGGGTCATCGAGGCGATGGGCGACGGCACCGGCGCGGTGATGATCGACGGCAAGATGCAGGACGACGCCTCGTACAAGCAGTGCCAGGTGGTCGCCCAGCTCGCGGACGCCCTCGCCGCCCGTGACCCCGAACTGCGCGACGCCTACGCGGCCGCGGAATCCCAGCAGAGCTAGGACCTAGGACCAGCAGAACAAGGAGTAAGACCGATGTCCGACGCGACCCTGCGGCCGCGCCGCTCCGTGCTCTACATGCCCGGCGCCAACGAACGGGCCCTGGAGAAGGCCAAGGCCATCCCCGCCGACGCCCTCATCCTCGACCTGGAGGACGCCGTCGCCCCCGACGCCAAGGCCGACGCCCGCAAGCGGGTCGCGGCCGCCGCGGCCTCGGGCGAGTACGGCTACCGCGAGGTGACGATCCGCGTCAACGCGCCGGGCACCGCCTGGCACGCCGACGACCTGCGGGCCGCCGCCGAGGCGGGGCCGGACGCGGTCGTGGTGCCCAAGGTGGAGTCCGCACAGACCGTGCGCGACGTCGAGCGCGCGCTCGAAGCGGCCGGCGCCCCCGACCGCACGGCCATCTGGGCGATGGTCGAGACCCCCCGCGCCATGCTGGACGCCCGTGCGGTGGCCGCCGCCAGCGAGCGGCTCACCGTGCTGGTGATGGGCACCAACGACCTGGCCAAGGAGCTCCACGCCGAACACGTCCCCGGCCGGGCCCCGCTGCTGACCGGCCTGTCGCTGGCGCTGCTGGGCGCCCGCGAGAGCGGCAAGGTGATCCTCGACGGCGTCTACAACGACGTGAAGGACCCCGAGGGCTTCGAGGCCGAATGCGTGCAGGGACGGCAGTTCGGATTCGACGGCAAGACCCTCATCCACCCCGCGCAGGTCGAACCCTGCAACCGGGTGTTCGCGCCGTCCGACGCGCAGATCGACCGTGCACAAAAGATCATCGAGGCGTTCGACGAGGCGACCCGTGAGGGGCGCGGAGTCGCCACCGTCGACGGGCGCCTGATCGAGAACCTGCATGTCGAGGACGCCCGCCGGATCCTCGCGCTCGCCGCGGCGGTCGCCGGGCGATGAGTTCCGGGGCCTGACGAGGCCTTCCCGGCAGGACGCGGGAAGCGTGCTGCGGATGCCCGGGCGCGGACGCGTACCGGGCATCCGCGGCGCCCTCAGTACCCGGACGGGCGCACCAGTCCCGTCTCATAGGCGAAGACGGTCGCCTGCGTACGGTCGCGCAGACCGAGCTTGACCAGGATCCGGCCCACATGGCTCTTGACCGTCTGCTCCGCCACCACCAGCCGCTCGGCTATCTCCCCGTTCGAAAGTCCCTGTGCGATCAGGGACAGCACCTCGGTCTCACGCTCCGTCAGATCCCCGACGCGGTCCTTGAGCGGGGCACGAGGGGCGCTGGTGACCCGGGAGAACTCGGCGATCAGCCGCTTGGTGATGTTCGGGGCGAGCAGCGCGTCACCGGCCGCCACCACCCGCACCGCCTGCGCGAGCTCGGCGGCCGAGGCGTCCTTCAGCAAGAACCCCGAGGCACCCGCGCGCAGCGCCTCGTACACATACTCATCGAGGTCGAAGGTGGTCAGGACGAGGACCTTGACGGTCGCGCCGGCCGGTTCGGTGATGCGGCGCGTCGCCTCGATACCGCCGAGCCGGGGCATCCGGACGTCCATCAGGACGACGTCCGGGGCGAGTTCGCCGACCTTGGCGACGGCGTCCAGACCGTCCACGGCCTGGCCGACGACCTCGATGCCGGGCTCGGCGTTGAGCAGCACCGTGAAGCCCTGGCGGACCATCACCTGGTCGTCGGCGATCAGCACACGGATGGTCGTCATCGGATGTCCTCACCAGGGGTGTCAGACGAAGCCGGGGCAGTAGGGCCGGCGGGAGCGGCGGGTGGTTCCAGGGCGTTGTCGGGCAGGAGCGCGGTCACTTCGTAGCCGCCGTCCGGGGTACGGCCGGTGGCCAGCTCACCGCCGAGCATGGCGGCGCGTTCGCGCATCCCCAGCAGCCCGTGCCCGGAGCCGGGGGAGGGCGGTGCGGGACCGTCCGGCGCGGAGTTGGCGATGCGCAGCGCCAGCCCGCCGGCGTGGTAGCCGACCGTCACCCGCACCGCCGCCCCCGGCGCATGCCGCATCGCGTTGCTCAGCGCCTCCTGCACGATGCGGAACGCCGACAGTTCGACGCCCGGTGCCAACGGGCGCGGCTCTCCCGTGGTCTCGGCGGCGACGGCGACCCCGGCCGTGCGGACCTTGCCGAGCAGCTCGTCCAGCCGGTCCAGAGTGGGCTGCGGGGCATGCTGCGCGCCCTGCGCCGGGGCGTCCTCCGAGCGCAGTACGCCCAGCACACGCCGCAGTTCGGTCAGCGCCTCCACCGCGTTCTCCCGTATGCCCGCGAGGTTCTCCTTCAGCGCGTCCGACGGATTCTCGACCAGATGCGGAGCGACCTGCGCCTGGATGGAGATCACCGACATGTGGTGGGCCACCACGTCGTGCAGCTCGCGGGCGATCCGGCCGCGCTCCTCCAGCAGGGTGCGGCGGGCTCGTTCCTCGGCGGTGAGCACCTTCTGCTCGACGAGCCGGGTACGGGCCACCCGGCTCAGGCGCAGCGAGGCGCCGACCACCACCGCGGTCGCGAAGCTCACGGCGCCGAAAGGGAGGTCGTTGTCGCGGCCGGGGGCGGCGAAGGACATGTTGATCAGCCCGGCCAGCACGCTGAGC